>DAIPIS010000121.1:0-7143 GCA_036770665.1 Meridianimarinicoccus sp. | reverse complement strand
GGGATGCGACGGAATGAGGCTGGATCCCGCTGGCCTCAATCATTGACACCGAACCGCGGCACGGCAACCTGATCGCGCCGCGCGTCAGATGAGGGACAACAATGACAAAGGCCGAAACCACCAAGACCGCGACCTTGACCTTCGGGGGAAAGACGCTGGAGTTGCCGGTCCATTCGCCCAGCATCGGGCCGGATGCCATCGACATCACCAAGCTCTATGCACAGGGCGATGTCTTTACCTACGATCCCGGCTTCACGTCGACGGCCGCGTGCCGGTCCACCATCACCTTCATCGACGGCGACAAGGGCGAACTGCTGCATCGCGGCTATCCGATCGACCAGCTGGCCGCGAAATCCCACTATCTCGAGGTGTGCTACCTGCTGCTCTACGGCGAACTGCCGACCGGCGCGCAGCTCGAGGATTTCGAAAGCCGTGTGACCAAGCACACGATGCTGCACGAACAGATGCTGAACTTCTTCCGCGGGTTCCGGCGCGATGCGCATCCGATGGCCGTGATGGTCGGTGTCGTCGGCGCGATGTCCGCGTTCTATCATGACAGCACCGACATTTCCGATCCGTGGCAGCGCGAGGTCGCGTCGATCCGGCTGATCGCCAAGATGCCGACGATTGCCGCATGGGCGTACAAGTACCACGTGGGCCAGCCCTTCGTGTATCCGCGCAACGATCTCGACTACGCGACGAACTTCCTGCGGATGTGCTTTGCCGTTCCGGCCGAGGATTTCGAACCGAACCCGATCCTGAGCCGCGCCATGGACCGGATTTTCACGCTGCATGCGGATCACGAACAGAACGCGTCCACATCGACCGTGCGGCTTGCGTCCAGTTCCGGCGCGAACCCCTTTGCCTGCATCGCCGCCGGCATCGCCTGCCTCTGGGGTCCGGCCCACGGCGGCGCGAACCAGGCTTGCCTGGAAATGCTCAAGGAGATCGGCACGCCGGACCGCATCCCCGAGTACATCGCGCGCGCCAAGGACAAGAACGACCCGTTCCGCCTGATGGGGTTCGGGCACCGGGTCTACAAGAACTTCGATCCGCGCGCGACGGTGATGAAGCAATCCGCGGACGAGGTGCTTGACCTGCTTGGGGTCGAGAACAATCCGACCCTGCAGGTCGCCAAGGAACTGGAAAAAGCGGCGCTTGCAGATTCCTACTTTACCGAAAAGAAGCTGTTCCCGAACGTCGATTTCTACTCGGGCATCATTCTCGAGGCGATGGGGTTCCCGACGTCGATGTTCACGCCGATCTTCGCCGTGTCGCGCACCGTGGGCTGGATTTCCCAGTGGAAGGAAATGCTGGTCGATCCCGAACAGAAAATCGGCCGCCCGCGGCAAATCTACATGGGCGCGAGCCAACGCGATTACATCGACGTCGAACACCGCTGACGCGACCGACCCCGGCATCGAAGGCCCCGGTTCGTGCCGGGGCCTTTCGCGTCCGGGCGTCGCCTTGCCTCGGGCACGCGGCTCGCCTACACCGGCGCGCACGCCAACGACAGGAGCCGCGCCCGATGATCCCCCGCTATTCCCGCCCCGAGATGGTCGCGATCTGGTCGCCCGAGACGAAGTTCCGCATCTGGTTCGAGATCGAGGCGCACGCCTGCGACGCGATGGCCGATCTGGGTGTGATCCCGCGGGACAACGCCGCCGCCGTCTGGAAAGCCGCCGACACGGAATTCGACGTCGCCCGCATCGACGAGATCGAGGCGGTGACAAAGCATGACGTGATCGCCTTTCTGACCCATCTCGCAGAGATCATCGGCAACGATGCCGCGCGCTTCGTGCACCAGGGGATGACCAGTTCCGACGTGCTGGACACCACGTTCAACATCCAGCTCGTGCGCGCCGCCGACATTCTTCTGGCGGACTTGGACGCGCTTCTGGCCGCCTTGAAGCGGCGTGCGCTGGAACACAAGGACACGATCCGGATCGGGCGGTCGCACGGCATCCACGCGGAACCGACCACGATGGGTCTGACCTTTGCGCGGTTCTTTGCGGAAATGGAACGCAACCGGAACCGGCTGGAAAAGGCCCGGTTCGAAGTCGCAACGGGCGCTATTTCGGGCGCGGTCGGCACCTTCGCCAACATCGACCCCGCGGTGGAGGCCCATGTCTGCGACAAGCTGGGCCTGCGCCCGGAACCGATTTCGACCCAGGTGATCCCGCGCGACCGGCACGCCATGTTCTTTGCCACGCTGGGTGTCGTGGCCTCCAGCATCGAGAACATCGCGATCGAGATTCGCCACATGCAGCGCACCGAGGTGCTGGAGGCGGAGGAGTTCTTTTCCAAGGGCCAGAAGGGCAGTTCCGCGATGCCCCACAAGCGCAATCCGGTGCTGACCGAGAACCTGACGGGGCTCGCGCGGCTGGTGCGCATGGCGGTGATCCCGGCGATGGAAAACGTGGCGCTGTGGCACGAGCGGGACATCTCGCACAGTTCGGTGGAGCGCGGCATCGGCCCGGACGCGACGGTGACGCTGGATTTCGCGCTGCACAGGCTGACCAGTGTCGTGGACAAGCTGGTGATCTACCCCGACGCGATGATCGCCAACATGAACAAGTTCCGCGGGTTGGTACATTCCCAGCGCGTGCTGCTGGCATTGACCCAAAAAGGCGTCAATCGCGAGGACGCCTATACCCTCGTGCAGCGCAACGCGATGCAGGTCTGGGAAGAGGGCGCGGATTTCATGGCGCAACTGATGGCCGACCCGGACGTGACCGCCGTGCTGAGCGATGCCGAGATCGCCGATAAATTCGACATCGGCTATCACACCAAGCATGTGGACACCATTTTCGAACGGGTTTTCGGGGCTGAGTGACATTTTCTTGCCAGTGGGCCGGTCTGTGCTACCTTTAAATTGCAACAAAGAGGAGACTGCGATGAAGACAAAGATCCTTCTGACGGCCTTCGTTCTGGCCGCAACACCCGGCATTGCGCTGGCACAGTGCAGCTGGGGCAAATCGGAAAGCGCGGCATCCTGCGCCGCGGGCAGCGTCTGGGACAGCGCAAGCCAGCGCTGCGTCGTCAGCACCACGAGCTGACCCCGCCGACAGACCGCTTCGTTCAGGCACCCTGTCCCACGCGGCAGGGTGTTTGCCTTTGTCGGGTAACGCAGCCTTAAGGCTTGCCGAGCCACCATGACCGCATCGGCAGAATGCGGAGTTTCAAGGTGACACAGACCCTGACCAACCTTTCCCCGGATCAGCGGCCGGTTCTGGCGCGGACACGCCCGGCCCTGTCCCGCCGCCAGAAGGCGGCCATCATCGTCCGGCTCATGCTGAAGGAAGGCGCGCAATTGTCGCTCGATGCGCTGCCAGAAGCGATGCAGATGGACCTGACCCACGAAATGGGGGCGATCCGCACCATCGACCGGGCCACTCTGCATGCCGTGATCGACGAATTCATGGCCGAAGTCGAAGACTTGGGGGCCGCGTTTCCCGGCGGTCTCGAAGGCGCGCTCGACTTGCTCGACGGGGCACTCAGCGCGGCGAACCTGCGCCGGTTGCGCCGCGAAACCGGCATCGTCGTGCCGGGTGACCCGTGGGACATGATCGCGGCCCTGCCCCCCGACCGGCTTGCCCTGATCGCGGAGAAGGAAAGCGCCGGGATCGCCGCCGTCATGCTGTCAAAACTGCCGGTCGCGGTTTCGGCACAGGTTCTTGGCATCCTGCCGACCAACCGGGGGCGCGAAATCGCCATCGCCATGTCCGGCACGGCCAAGGTCGATCCCGATACCGTGCGTACCATCGGGCACGCGCTGGCCGCCCAGGTGGCCGACGAAGCGCCGCCCGCCTTCGACGGCGCGCCGGTGGGTCGGATCGGCGACATCCTGAATTCTTCGAAACCGGCCACGCGGGATGGTCTCTTGACGGCACTGGACGCGGAAGATGCAGACCTGACCGCCGAAGTGCGGCGCCGGATCTTCACCTTCGCCGATATCGCCAGCCGGATCGAGCCCCGCGACATTCCAAAGGTGACCCGCGCGATTGACCAGGAACTTCTGGTTCTGGCGCTGGCCGTGCCGGACGGGCGCGACGCCGCATCCGTTGATTTCATCCTCGCCAACATGTCCCAGCGCATGGCCGGGCAGCTGCGCGACGAGATCGAGGACCGGGGCAAGGTCAAGCCCGACGACAGCGAAGACGCCAAGTCGCAGGTCGTGACGGCGATCCGGGATCTGGAACGGGCTGGCGAATTGGTGCTGCGCGCCGCCGCAACCTGATGCTGTCGCGACCGATCCCGCCAGAGTCCTTGCGCCGTGGACAGCCCCCGCAAGCATGGGCTCCGTACTTGTGCCCCGCACCGGGCGCGAATCGTGGATGCTGCCACCGGCCCGGAAGGCATCGTCCGGCAACGATCGAGGGCGCACACGGCCCTGCATCGGCGGCGGCGGTGGCGGCTGAGTGCGCCGCACGCGCCGCAGGTGTCCCGTTTCTGATCTTCTGCATATCGCGACCCAGCCAAAGGCGCGGCCCCCTGATCCGACGGCTGCGCCAAGTTCCTTTCGCGCAAGCGAAATTTCGAGCTGCGGCTGCTACAACGGTGTCATCGAAACGCAGCAAGCAAGGACGACACCAATGTTCAGCGCCATCAAGACCCGCCTCGCCACGATCGCCGCCGCAGCCCTGGTGGCAGCGCTGTCCATCGGTTCCGCAGCGTCGGCCGCCGGATACAGCTTCAGCATCTCGGGCACGGGTTCGGGGTCGCTTGGCGGCGCCGCCTTCACCGATCAGGGTTTCCTCTTCGAGCTTTATACCGACAGCGCGAACTTCTCGCGGACAGGTCGGATCCAGCAGTTCAACCCGCTCGACAAGGCGCAGGTCACCATCGGCACACTGGGAACGACAGTCTTCGAAATCGGCACGCGGCTGGGTTACAACGAAAGCAACAACGCCGTGTTCTTCAGCCGCACGACCGGCAGCGACATGTTCGATTTCTTCCTCGAAGACACCGACAGCCTTGACCTGACCGCAGACAACGACCCGGTAAAAGGCATCAACGTCTTCGCGCTCAACCAGTTCCGCAACGTGGCAACCTCGCTGGGTGCGCTGAGCTTCAACAGCTCGTCCGGCGTCCTGTTCGGCGCCAACGGCGGGGTCGAGAAGCTGTCCATCGCGGCACCTGCACCCGCAGCCGTTCCGCTGCCGATGTCGGGCCTGCTTCTGCTCGGCGGTCTCGCAGCCCCGGCCAGCCTTCGTCTGCGCCGCAAGGCAGCGTGACGCCCCGCACCGCATCACAAGCCCTGCGAAAGGGTCCGGCGTCAGGCCGGGCCCTTTTCACGTGTCGGGGTGACTGATGCGGCCACCGGTCATGGGCTCGGGCGACCCCGTCGTGTCCGGCCCGGATATCGGCAGACCCCGCGCCACACGGACCGCGAGAAAGGCGAAAGCCTGCGCCTCGATCATGTCACCGTCCAGCCCGACATCCTCCACAGGCAGAACGGGGCAGGCCAGATGCGCCGCCAGCCGCGCCATGATGTGCCGGTTGCGCCGCCCGCCGCCCGTGACCAGCAGCCGCCCGATGGGCCGCGGGCACCAGTCAAGCCCGCGCACCACGCCCAGCACCGCCGCTTCGGCAAGGGTCGCCGCGGCATCGGCGTCGTCCAGCCCTGCGACCGCCCGACCAAGCCCTGCAAAGGCATCGCGATCGAGGCTCTTGGGTGGGGACAGCCGGAAGAACGGATCATCGAGATATGCGCGCAGCACATCGCGGTCTGGCCGCCCCTGCGCGGCCAGATCGCCGTCGGTGTCGCACGCGACCCCGCGCCGGGCGCGCATGAGATCGTCCAGCGGTGCATTGGCAGGGCCGGTGTCGAAGGCCAGCATCGCGCCCGGATCGAAGGGCTCCGCGCAGACCGGATCGATCCAGGTCAGGTTCCCGACCCCCCCGAGATTGAGAAACGCGATCGGCCCGCGCGCGCCGATCCAGCGCGCCAGCGCGAAATGGAACACTGGGGCCAGCGGCGCGCCCTGCCCGCCCGCCGCCACGTCCGCACTGCGGAAATCCCAGGCGACCGGCCGCCCCAGCCGCGCCGCGAGCCGGAGGCCATCGCCCGCCTGATGGGTGCCGCGCCCGCGCGGATCATGGGCCAGCGTCTGGCCATGAAACCCGACGATGTCGCCCGGCAAGTCCGCCAGAAGGTCCGCATGGGCGGCCTCCACCAGATCGGCGACCGATGCGACGCCCTCCTCCCCCGGCCAGCGACCCAGACCGGCGCCCAGCACCGCGCGTTCGTTGGCACCATAGGCACGATAGGCGGAGGGGCCGAATTCCGTCACCGTTTCGCCATCCGTCAGGATCGCCGCCGCATCCACGCCGTCCAGCGACGTGCCCGACATCGCCCCCAGCGCCCAGACCGGCTTTGAGACCGGCTTTGAGACCGGCTTTGAGACCGGGCCCGCCGCCGACAACAACGGCTTTTCCTCCATCGCGCTTCCCCCTATACCCGCGCCACCCGCTGTGAATGGACCGATCGCCGATGACCTTCCACCCGAAATCCGAATTTCTCAACGTGATGATCGCGCGCGGCTACATGGCCGACTGCACCGACCTGCAGGGGCTGGACGCGGCGCTGATGGACGGGATCGTGCCTTGCTACATCGGGTATGATGCGACGGCGGCCTCGCTCCACGTGGGGCACCTGCTGAACATCATGATGCTGCGCTGGCTGCAGAAAACCGGGCACAAGCCGATCACGCTGATGGGCGGCGGCACGACCAAGGTGGGGGACCCGTCGTTCCGATCCGACGAACGCCCGCTGCTGGGGCCGGAGCAGATCGACGCCAACATCGCGGGGATGAGCCGGGTCTTCGCGCGGTACCTCGACTATGGCGACGGCCCGACCGGGGCGCTGATGCTCAACAACGCAGAATGGCTGGACGGGTTGAACTACCTCGATTTCCTGCGCGACATCGGGCGGCACTTCAGCGTGAACCGGATGCTGTCCTTCGAGTCCGTGAAATCTCGGCTCGACCGGGAACAGTCGCTGTCGTTTCTCGAATTCAACTACATGATCCTGCAGGCCTATGATTTTCTTGAACTGAACCGCCGTCACGGCTGCCGGTTGCAGATGGGCGGGTCGGACCAGTGGGGCAACATCGTCAACGGGATCGACCTGACCCGCCG
>DAIPIS010000120.1:0-7164 GCA_036770665.1 Meridianimarinicoccus sp. | reverse complement strand
GGTCCCGGCCACGCGGTGCAGGGCTGCCCGACGCGTCCCGGATGACCGGGCCTGTCGGGCGCTAGCATCGCGGTGCGCGGGTCGTCAACACCGGCATCGGTCTGGGGCGCACAGGGCCGGGCGGATCGGGCCAAGCGGGTCGGGCCGGGGCCGGTCAGCGCAGCTGCCGCAGCATCGCGGCGCCAAGATAGGCGATGCCCAGCCCCGCAAGGCCCAGGACGACCCCATTGACGGGCTCGAGGTTCGACACGATCACGCCGACCAGCGCCCAGATGACGGCCGCGGGATAGGCCAGGCTGTCGGCGCGGGCGCGCTGCACCGCCGCCGCGATCGCCAGCGCCAGACAGAGCCCGATGCAGGCCGCCACGGTGCCCGAGGTCACACCGTAGCCCGCGAGCACGAGGCCGATCGACACGCAGGACGCCGCGGTCAGCCAGCCCGCATAGGCCCCGACCGGTTCGCGCTGCAGCCAGCGGTCGCTGGTGCCCGCGCGCAGCAGTGCCGCCAGCGCCCCGGCGAGCATGACCCAGATCAGCACCGTCGCCGCGATCACGGACATCTGCGCGACGGCGATCCAGGTGCTGCCCACGGCGAGGCTGACCAGCAGCGGCACGCGGCCCGCGCGCCAGTCCGGGGCGTCGGCGCGCGCCAAGAGCCCGAAGGCCGCCCCGACGATCAGCCACAGGTAGATCACACCCCAGATGGCGAAGGCGTATCCGGCGGGCTGGATTGGTGCGTCGATCTGGGGCACCGGGAACTGGTCCGGCGCGAAGCCGTTGAACCCGCGCGACAAGAGGGGGGACACCGCAAAGGCGATGGCGGCCACGAAGGTCAGGATGGCGATGGCGCGGTGCATGTCGGGGACTCCTTGGGTGCCGATGGGCGTGCCGATGGGGGTCCATACCGCGTCGCGGCCCGAGGCGAAACCGGGCCAAATCCGGGGCCGGGCCCGAGCGGTGGCGCGATGGTCGGCGCGCGGCTGCGGATCTGGTCCGGATCTGGTCCGGATCTGGCCCGAACTGGTCAAGATCTGACCGAAACCGGTCACGAAGCTCGCTCTGCACCTTGCCCCGACCTTGCCCCGACCTTGCCCCGACCCTGTCCAGAACTTGCCCAGGCCCTGTCCAGAACCGACCCCGCACCGAGCGGACCTTGTCCCGGTCGCCGGCGCGGCCTGCGGTGCAGCGGCCGGGCGGGCAGGGCGAAAGGCTTGACCGCGCGCGCCGTTCCATGCAGGCGGGTGTTCGAACAGGCAGGCACAGTGCCAAACCGGGCCAGTCCCCGCGACCGGCCCGTGGCGGGCAGATGGGTGGGGCCTGTGCATCGCGGCGGTGCTGCGACACGACAGGGCAGGGGTCATGACTGAGAACAGGTTCGGCTTTCTCACGGCGGGGGCGATCCGTTTCGGGCGCGGCACGGCGGCGGAGGTGGCGACGGCGGTCGCCGGGCGCGGGCGGCAGGTTCTGCTCGTGCATGGCGCATCGGCGGTGCGGTCCGACTGGCTGCGCCGCGATCTGGCCGCGGCAGGCTGCGCGGTGACGGCGCTGGCCTGTCCGCGCGAACCCGATCTGGACCTGGTCATGGCCGGGGTGGCGGCGGCGCGGGCGGCGCGGGCCGAGGTGGTGGTGTCGCTGGGCGGCGGAGCGGTGATCGACCTTGGCAAGGCGGTGGCGGCGCTTGTGCCCGCGACGCGCCCCGTGCTCGACCATCTGGAGGTGGTGGGGCAGGGTCTGCCGCTGGATCATCCGCCGCTGCCCTTCGTCGCCGTGCCGACCACGGCGGGCACCGGGGCGGAGGTCACCAAGAACGCGGTGATCAGCGTGCCCGACGCGCGGCGCAAGGTGTCGCTGCGCGACGACCGGATGCTGCCGGTGCTGGCCGTGGTGGACGCGGGCCTGACCGATGGCGCGCCGCGCGCCGTGACGCTGGCGAGCGGGCTCGATGCCGTCACGCAGGTGATCGAACCCTATGTGAGCCACCGCGCGAACCGCCTGACCGATGCGCTCTGCCGCGATGCGATCCCGCTGGGGTTGGCGGCGCTGGTGCGGCTGATGGCGGGCGAGGATGCGGGTGCGCGGGACGACATGGCCTGGGTCAGCCTGTGCGGCGGGCTGGCTCTGGCGAATGCGGGGCTGGGTGCGGTGCATGGGCTGGCGGGGCCGATCGGGGGCATGTCCGCCGCGCCCCATGGGGCGGTCTGCGGCGTGCTCCTGCCCCATGTGCTGGCCGCGAACGGGGCGGTCGCCACCGGGCAGGCCGCCGCGCGCATCGCCGAGGTGCGGGGCTGGATCGCCGGATGCCTTGGCGGGGCTGCGGCGGATGCGCCGGGCACGCTCGCCGCGTGGTCCGCGGCGCAGGGCCTGCCGGGGCTTGGGGCCATGGGGCTCGACCGCGCCGATCTGGCGGCGGTGGCCGACGCGGCGGCGGGTTCGTCGTCGATGAAGGCGAACCCGGTGCCGCTGGGCGCGGAGGTGTTGCGGGCGGTGCTGGTGCGGGCGTTCTGATCGGAGGGGCGTCTGCTTCAGATGAAGTCGCGGACCGCCTGCAGGTCGTCGATCACGTCTTCGACGTGCAGCGCCCGCATCCGGTCGCCGTGGTCGTCGGCGCAGTCGCGCAGATGGCTGCCCCCGACGAACCCCAGCGCGCGCATGCCTGCGGCATGGGCTGCGACGGCCCCGGCGGGCGAATCCTCGATCACCAGGCAGGCGTCGGGGGCGACCCGCATCATCCGTGCGGCATGCAGGAAGATGTCCGGTGCCGGTTTGCCGCGCGCCACCATGTCCGCGCTGAACACCCGGTCGCCGAAGCGCGGGCCTAGCCCGGTCGCCTCCAGCGCCACCCGCAGGCGCGGCACCGATCCGCTGGACGCGATGCAGCAGGGCAGGCCCGCCGTGTCCAGGTGATCGAGCAGCGCCAGCGCGCCGGGCATGGGGTGCAGATCGGCCCGGAACCGGGCAAACAGGGTGTCGTACCAGACCTGTTCGAAGTCCGCGACGGGGCGGGCAGGGGCGGAGAGGCCGCCCAGGAAATCGAGAACCCCCTGAAACGCCCCGCCAAGGAAGCGCGTCCGAACCTCTGTGGCGGGCAGATCCGCCCCGAAATCGCGCAGCGTGTCGCGCAAGGTGGCGAGCGAGATCACCTCGCTGTCCGCGAGAACCCCGTCGAAATCGAAGATCACGAGGTCGGTTCGGGTGCGGTTGGTCATGATTTCCGTCTCAGGCCATCGCCCGGCCATCGGCGTCGAAGCGATGCAGCCGGTGTGCCGGGATTTCGATGCCGATGCGGGTGCCGGGCATGGTCGTGTCGTCGCCGTGGGTGCGCAGGACCACGGTCAACGTGTCGCTGGCCTGCGCATAAAGGAGCGTCTCGCCGCCCAGTTGCTCGCGCACGCGGATCGTGGCGGCGAAGTGCCCGCCGCCAGCGGGGTGCAGCACGAAATGTTCCGGTCGGCAACCGATGAACCGGGCGGCATCCGGCACGGTCAGGCCGCGCAAGCCCGCCACATCGCCGGGCGCGAACACGTTCATCGCGGGCGAGCCGATGAATTCCGCGACGAACTTGCTGGCGGGGCGGTGATAGAGATCCATCGGCGCGCCGACCTGTTCCACCCGCCCGCCGTTCAGCACGACGATCCGGTCGGCCATGGTCATCGCCTCGACCTGATCGTGGGTGACGTAGATCATCGTGGCACCCAACTGCTTGTGCAGGGCTTCAAGCTCCACGCGCATCTGCACCCGCAGCTTGGCATCGAGGTTCGACAACGGTTCGTCGAACAGGAACGCGCGCGGGCTTTTGACGATGGCCCGCCCGATCGCGACGCGCTGGCGCTGACCACCCGAAAGCTGCCCCGGCTTGCGGTCCAGATACGCGGTCAGTTGCAGGATGCGCGCGGCGTCATTTATGCGGCGGGTCCGCTCAGTGGGGTCCACCTTGTTGACCTTCATCCCGAAGTCCATGTTCTGGCGTACCGTCATGTGCGGGAATAGCGCATAGGACTGGAACACCATCGCCACGCCGCGATCCGCCGGGTCGGCATCGGTCACGTCATCGCCGTCGATCAGAACTTGCCCCGAGTCGATCCCTTCGAGCCCCGCGATGGCACGCAGGAGCGTGGATTTCCCGCAGCCCGACGGGCCGACGAACACCACGAAGGCCCCGTCCGCGATATCGAGCGAGACATCAAACAGGGCCTGTGTCGCGCCGTAGAACTTGTTGATGTGACTGAGCCTGACCGTTGCCACCCCTGTGTCCTTTCGGTGCCGCGCCGTGTTCTGCTGTCCGCAAACAAATGTATCGCCCGCGAGACTTGTGTTGACTTTATTCCCATTTCATACATTTGTATTCAAGTCGAGACAAATGATTTAAACAGCCGTCGCGACAGGGAGGGAGCCAATGAACCTGAAATCCATGCTTTGCACCACGGCACTTGTGGCCGTAGCCGCCACCGCCACCACGGCCCAGACCGACTGGAGTCTGGCCGATGCCGCCGCACCCTATGCGGGCACCACCATCGACGTCGTGTTCCTGCTGCGTCCGGGGTATGACGCGATCAAGGAAATGCTGCCGGAATTCACCGAAGCGACCGGCATCACCGTCAACATCATCGACCACCCCTATGAAAACGCGCTTGGCGAACAGGTGCGGGATTTCGTGGCGGGCGGCGATCTGGACATCGCGCTGATCGATCTGGTGTGGATCGGCAACTTCGCGGAAAACGAATGGATCGTCCCCGTCGACGACATCATGGCGAAGTTTCCGGAACTGGTCGATCCGGCGCTCGACATGGACGATTTCTTCCCGCTGGTGCTCAACGCGTTCGGCGGCTGGAACGACACGATCTATGGCCTGCCGTTCGACAACTATTCGGGCCTGATGTTCTACAACCGCTGCATGCTGGAAGAAGCCGGGTTCGACGGCCCGCCCGAAACATGGGCCGAGTTGAAGGACGTGTACGGCCCCGCGCTGACCAAGGACGGGAAATATGCGTTCGCGCTGCAGTCCAAGCGCAACGAAACCCAAAGCGCGGACAGCTTCGCGCGGATGATCTGGCCCTTCGGGGGATCGTTCCTGGATGAAAGCTTCCGGTCCAACCTGATGAGCGCCGAAAGCCAGGCGGGGCTGAATTTCCGTCAGGATCTGATGCAGCACATGCCGGACGGCATCGTCGCGTGGGATCACGCGGAAACCGTGAACGCCTTCGCGCAGGGTGACGTTGCCATGATCACCGAATGGTCGGCGTTCTATTCGTCGGTCGTGGATCCCGACACCTCGCGCGTGGTGGATTGCGTGGGCATCGCGCCGGAACCGGCGGGTCCGGCAGGCCGCCGCCCGGCGTTGGGTGGCTTCTCGCTTGCCGTCGCAGCGCAGGCGGACGAGGCCGAACAGGCCGCCGCATGGCTGTTCATCCAGTGGGCGACATCGGCGGCCAATGCCGTCGAGTACCTCGAACGGGGCGGCGTGCCCGCGCGGCAGTCGGCCTATGCCGATCCGGCACTGGCGGAACGGTTCACCTTCATCCCGGCGCTCGTGGAAAGCTGGCAGGAAGGCGTGCCGGAGTTCCGCCCCCGTTTCGCCGAATGGCCGGAGATTTCCGAGGTCGTGCAGGAATGGGGCACCCGGATGATGCTGGGCGAAGTCAGCGTCGAAGAAGGCGCGCAGGAGATCGGCACGCGGATGGAAGCCATCCTGGATGCGTCCGGCTACTACGACGGGCAAAAGCCGCTGGCGCAGTAACGCGCCGGACCTTGCGGGGCGGCAAGTGCGCCGCCCCGTCCTTTCCATGTCCCGATCGGGCCCCATGAGGCCCAAACCAGAAAGGCGACCGCCATGCGGGACAAGACATCGGGCAGGACGATCTTCGCCTTCATCGGTCCGGCGGTGATCGCGCTGGCCGTGATCGGGATCGCGCCGCTCTTGTACGCGGCGTGGACGTCGCTGCATTTCTTCAACCTCACGCGCCTGCGGCAGTTGCGGTTCGTGGGCTTGGAAAACTACCAGACCGTGCTGACCGACGGCGCGTTCTGGCAGGCGATGGGGCGGACGTTCTTTCTCTTGGGCACGTCGCTGCCGCTGCAACTGGCGCTGGGTCTGGGGATCGCGCTGGTGCTGCACCAGCCGGGGCTGACCGTGCTCAAGACGCTGTGCCGGCTGAGCCTCGTGCTGCCCATGGCCACCACCTATGCGGTGGTGGGCCTGCTGGGGCAGGTGATGTTCAACCAGAATTTCGGCGTGGTGAACCAGTTGCTGGGCGGGGCCGATATCAACTGGATCGGCAATCCCACCAACGCCTTTGCCATGATCGTCTTCTGGGATGTGTGGCAGTGGACGCCCTTCGTGGCGCTGGTGCTGCTGGCCGGGCTGACCATGGTGCCGAACGAGGTGGAGGAAGCCGCCCGGCTGGAAACCAAAAGCTGGTGGGTGATCCTGCGCCATGTGCAACTGCCGTTCCTTGTGCCCGGTCTGGTCGCGGTGCTGATCCTGCGCACCGCCGACACGCTGAAACTGTTCGACATGGTGTTCACCCTGACCCGCGGCGGGCCGGGGGCATCGACCGAGTTCATATCCCTGATGATCCAGCGCGTGGGGTTCCGCGCCTTCGACCAGGGGCTCGCGTCGGCGCAGGCGATCATCCTTCTCGCGATCACCATCGTTCTGGCGCAGGTCTATATCCGCATCTTCTACAAGGAGGTCTGAGGCGATGACCCCGGCGCACCGATCCTACGGGATACAGATCGCCCTTCTGGCGGTCATCATCCTTGTCTGCGTGTTCCCGTTCTACTGGATGGTGACCACGTCGCTGAAGACACAGGTCGTGGCGCTCCAGTCCCCGCCGGTCTGGTCGTTCACGCCCACGCTGGACAATTACCGCGTCGCGCTGTTCGAGGACGGGGTTCTGCGCACGCTCGTCAATTCGCTGGTCATCGCGGTATCGACCACGACACTGGCGCTGGTGCTGGGGGTACCCGCTGCCTTCGCGCTCGCGCGGTTCGATTTTCGCGGCAAGAAGGATCTGTGGTTCTGGTTCATCACCAACCGCATGATTTCGCCCATCGTGCTGGCGTTGCCGTTCTTCCTGATCGCGCGCAGTTTCGGGATGCTCGACAAGCACATCACGCTGATCCTGATCTACCTGACCTTCAACCTGCCCATCGTGATCTGGATCGT
>DAIPIS010000370.1:0-1557 GCA_036770665.1 Meridianimarinicoccus sp. | reverse complement strand
GCGTGCAGGACAGGTCAGGCGACAGAACACGCCGGTGGTGGCCACGCAGACGTAGACTTGACCGTCATAGCGGTCATCCCTGTCAAGCAGGGCCCGATAGAGCGTGGCGTGGTCGGGCAGGTCGAACAACATGCCGGGCGGCATAGCACCGATCGCACATGCACTCTGTCGGAAATCGGGCGGGTATTTCGGATGGCCAACGTCGGCGGCCCAGGAGGCGCCCAACCGATCAGGCGGTGCTGTCCCGAAAGCCGCGGGTCAGGCCGATCGATGTCGCTCGGCAAGCCGCCGGTGGCGGAACCGCATCAGACTGCGCCGCGCCCCTGCCGGTCGAAGCGATAGTGCAACCGGACGCATCCCCGGCCGACCGGGATGGCGTCGATCAGGACCGGGCTTCCGCGGAACCCCGTTAGCGGGAAGAGCGGCGGCCCGCCGCCGAGCAGCTCGGGCACGACGAAGATTTCGATCTCGTCCAAGGCACCTCGCTCCAGGAAGGCCATCTGCAAGCGGCCGCCGCCGAGCATCCAGACGTCGCCGTCGTCGAGCTCGCGCAATTCGGCGATCAGTCCGTCGAGGTCGGACCGCGCTTCGAGCGAGCCCTTTGGCGTCGCGATCGGCCGGGACGTCACGACGAACACGCGCTTGCCTCCGTAGGCCCAAGCCGCCGGATGCCGGTCGATGACGTCGTAGGTGTGGCGGCCCATGACCACGGTTCGGATTCGCGCCAGAAAGCGACGATGATCGTGCTCGCCGAAGTCCGCGTCGTCATATGCATAGAGCCAGTCCAACCCATCGTTGCGGGTCGCGATCAGCCCGTCGAGGCTGGCTGCGATGTAACCGAGGATGCGCGCCATGGTCGGTTCCTTGCAGAATAAATGAGCGCACGCTTATATTCAGCCATGGCGCGTCGCAAGACCATTCCTGACGAACGCGTGCTCGACGCGCTGCGCGACGCGATGATGGCATGTGGACCCGCGGGCCTCACCTTCGCCCGCGCCTCAGCCGCGTGCGGGCTCGCGCAGGCGACGCTCGTGCAGCGCTACGGCGACCGGCGGACGATGGTCGAAGCGGTCCTGCTGCGGGCGTGGGACCGGCTTGACGCGGCTACTCAGGCGGCCGACGCAGAGGAACCCCTGACGCCAGACGGGGCCGTCGAGATGCTGTTGCGCCTAATGCCGCCCAGGACGGCGGCGCGCGACCTCACCGACGGATTGCTGCTCCTGCGCGAGGACATCGCCAACCCCGTGCTCCGCGCCCGCGGCGCGGCCTGGGGGGATCGGCTCGCGGTCGCGCTGGGCCGCCGCATTGCGGCCGAGGGCGAGCGCGCGGTCGCGTTGGGCTGGCAGATGGCGCGGCTCTGGCAGGGCGCTCTCATTTGGTGGGCCTTCACGCGGGACGAGCCGGCGGAGACCGCCGTCCGCCGCGCGCTGACCGAATGGATCGAAACAGTGAAAAAGCGCACGGATTGACCCGGCCCGCAACTTGAACAGCGAAGCAGTGTGGAGCCCATCGGCGTTGCCGACCCATGCTGATTTCGTCCCGTTCGGCAGTCCACAG
>DAIPIS010000119.1:1179-7207 GCA_036770665.1 Meridianimarinicoccus sp. | reverse complement strand
TGGGCGGGGCCAAGACCAGCCTGTTCGAATATCCCCATCCCGACTGGCGGCTGTGGTACTTCCTGTTCCTGCTGGCGTTCTATCTGGCCCTGACGCAGGTGTCGGAAACCGTCTTTGCCCGTCTGTCGCGGCGGCTGTCGATCGGACAGGCCACGGCGGCGGGCGAGGCCCTGCGCAAGGCCACCGCATGAGCTGCTGGCAAACCATCCAGGATTACGGGTTGCGGTCGCTCGGCATCGGCGAACGGCTGCTGCCGCGCACCGACATCACGCTCTGCGAACAGGTCACCCTGATCGGATCGGGCATGATCTGGAACGTCTATTTCGGCGTTCTGGCCCTTTCCGCCGGGTTCTTCCTGTCGGTGGCGCTGGCCTTGGGCAAGGCGCATCCCGCCGCCGCCGTCCGCAAGCCCTGCGACTGGTTCGTGTTCATCTTTCGTGGCTCGCCGCTGTTCATCCAGTTCTTCCTCGCCTACGAGGCGCTGACGCTGCTGCCGCGCACCGGCATCCCCTTGCCGCTGGGCCTGACGCTGGAAACGTCATGGGTCACACGGGCGTGGGCCGGGGCACTGCTGGTGCTGTTCCTGAACACCGCCGCCTATGCCGCCGAAATCTTCCACGGTGCGCTGCGGTCCGTCCCGCGCGGCGACTCCGAAGCCGCCGACGCCTTCGGGATGGCGGGCTGGGTCAAGTTCCGGCGCATCACCTTTCCCACCATGCTGCGGCTCGCCTGGCCCGGCTACACGAACGAGGCGATCTTTCTCTTTCACGCCACGGCGCTGGTGTTCTTTTCCAGCTTCCCGGCGTGGCGGCAGCAGGGCGACGCGCTCTATTACGCCAGCTACTTCGCGGACCAGACCTTCAACCCCTTCATCCCCTACCCGATCTTCGCGGGCTACTTCATCCTGCTCACACTTGTCGTGATCCTGGTCTTCGGGCGGATCAACCGCAGCCTGAACCGGCATCTGGCGCCCGCGGCCCGCCCGCGGCTGCGCCTGCGGATCGGCATGGTGCGCTGATCGTCCCATGCCCGCTGTCCTAAGCGCCCCAAGCCCGACATCGTCCCCCCGCCGCGGGGCCGACCCGGGGCCTGACAGCAGCACGCCTCCACAGGCGGCGGCCCGGCGCACGGCAACGTCCCTTTCGCTGCGTCGCCGTGTGCAATGTCGGCCCTGCGCCGCGCGCGATACCTTCATCACCACCACAGGAACCGAATGCCTTGAACCTTGACGATACCAGCAGCCTGCGCACGGCCTGCGCCGACCTGAACGGGGCCATGCGCGGCAAACGGCTTCCCGCAAGCCATGCCGCCAAACTGGAGTTCGCCGGCCAGCGCATGCCGCTGTCGGTCCTTTCGCTCGATCTTTGGGGCCGCGACATCGCGGGCAGCCCGCTGGTGCTGCCGACGGGCGACGCGGACGGGCAGTTGCGCCTGACCGAACGCGGGCCAGTGCCGCTTCCGTGGCTTGACCCAGCACCGCTGCTGATGCCCATGTGGATGTTCACCGAGGATGGACGCCCCTTCGACGGCTGCCCGCGGCACGCGCTGGCCCGCGTGCTGGCGCGCTATGCGAAACGCGGCTGGCGGGTCACGGCGGCGACCGAGCTTGAATTCACGCTCGTGGATGCATCCGGCGGGCGGCTTGGGCTGGTGCGCCATCCCGGCACCGGGCAGCCGATCCCGGGCGGCGACATCAACGGGATAGATGCGCTGGATACCTTCGCGCGGTTCTTCGATGACCTTTATGCCGGTGCGGCGGCGATGGGCATTGCCGCGCAGACCGCCTCGTCCGAGGCCGGGGTCGGACAGTTCGAACTGACGATCGACCACGGTCCCGCGATGCGCATGGCCGACGACACGTGGCTCGCAAAGGCACTCATCCGCGGCATCGCGCGCAAATACGGGATGGCGGCCACGTTCCTTGCCAAGCCTTTCGCAGACGAACCCGGCAACGGCATGCATGTCCACATGTCGATCACGGACGCGCACCGGCAGAACGTGTTCGACAACGGGTTGCAGACGGGGAGTGCCGTGCTGAAACAGGCGGTCGCGGGGTGTCTGTCGGGGATGCCCGGCGCGATGCTGGTCTTCGCGCCCCATGCCAACAGCTATGCCCGGTTTGCACCCGGCAGCCATGCGCCGACCGGGGCCGCATGGGGATACGAGAACCGCACGACCGCGATCCGCATTCCGGGCGGCGATCCGGCGGGACGGCGGCTGGAACACCGGATGCCCGGCGGCGACACCAACCCCTATCTGGTGATGGCCGCGATCCTGGGCGCGGCACTGATCGGGATCGAGGACGACGTAGCCCCGCCCCCGCCGGTGATGGGCAATGCCCACGGCCAGCCGATCCTGAAGGTGCCCACCGACTGGGACGAGGCGATCGCGCGTTTCGAGACCTCGCCCCGGATGGCGCGGATCTTTCCCAAGCTGCTGATCGACATGCTGGTGCGGGTGAAGCGACAGGAACAGGGCACGACGGCCGCATTGGACCATGACGCGGCGGTGCAACTTTGCCACGATCGCGTGTGACGCTGGACGCGGCGCTGCGGCGGCGCTAGCGTGCCCCATCTTCAACATGAGGCACCGATGCGCATCGGAATCCTGGAATGCGGGCCGACGCTGCCCGATCTGGCGGCCCGCCACGGCCGCTACCCCGACATCTTTGCCCGGTTGCTGGCCGGATCTGGGCGCAGCTTCGCGGTCTGGCCGGTGCACGAGATGGCGTTTCCCGCCAGCCCGGACGCGGCCGATGCATGGCTGCTGACCGGGTCACGGCACGGGGCCTATGACGCCTTGCCGTTCATCGCACCGCTGGAAGATTTCATCCGCGCGGCGCAGGCGGCGGGGCGGCCCATGGTCGGCATCTGCTTCGGCCACCAGATCATGGCCCAGGCCATGGGCGGCCGGGTGGAGAAGTTCGCGGGCGGCTGGGGGTTCGGGCGGCAGGTTTACGGCATCGACGGGCTGGGCGACGTGGCGCTGAGCGCGATCCATCAGGATCAGGTGACGCGCGCGCCGGACGGTGCCACGGTGATCGGGCGGAACGATTTCTGCGCCATCGCGGCGCTGCGCTATGGCGACTGGGGGCTGAGCCTGCAGCCGCACCCGGAATTCGACCCCGCCGTGATGGCCGACTACCTTGACCTTCGAGACACGGCGGGCGACGCCGATCCGGCGCTGGTTGCGCAGGCCCGCGCCGGTCTGGCCCAGCCCCACGACTGCGCCCGCGTCGCCGCGTGGCTGGGCGATTTCCTGACCGATGCGCGTCACGACGCGGCACTCGGCCACCCGGCACACCCGGAAGGTCCGGACGATCACGTTGCCGCCAGCCTGCCCCGGCACACGCAGGTGCGGCATGGCTGACTGGCTGAACCGCATCCCGGAGGCCGCGAAGCGGTTTCTCGAAGGTCGCCGGCTCGACGAGGTCGAGTGCATCATTTCCGACCTGCCCGGCATCGCCCGGGGCAAGGCGGTCCCCGCGGCCAAGTTCGCGCGGCAGAACAAGTTCTATCTGCCGGAATCGATCTTCTTCCAGACCATCGCGGGCGGCTGGGGCGAAGCCGCGGGACCGCAGGGATTTACCGAGCCGGACATGATCCTTGTGCCCGACCTCGAGACCGCCACGGCGGCGCCCTGGACCGGCGACTGGACCTTGCAGGTGATCCATGACGCGCGCCGCCCCGACGGGTCAGACGTGCCCTTCGCACCGCGCAACGTGCTGCGCCGGGTCGTGCGGATGTACCATGACGCGGGGCTCGTGCCCGTGGTCGCCCCCGAGATGGAATTCTTCCTTGTCGCGCGCAACCTTGACCCTGCCCGCGCCATCGCCCCGATGCTGGGCCGGTCGGGTCGTCCCGCCGCCGCACGGCAGGCGTATTCCATGTCGGCGGTGGACGAATACGGTCCGGTGATCGACGACATCTACGACTTCGCCGAAGCCCAGGGTTTCGAGATCGACGGCATCACCCAGGAAGGCGGCGCGGGCCAGCTGGAGATCAACCTGCGCCACGGCGATCCGGTGAAGCTGGCGGACGAGGTGTTCTTCTTCAAGCGGCTGATCCGCGAGGCCGCCTTGCGTCACAACTGCTTCGCCACCTTCATGGCCAAACCGATCGAGGACGAACCGGGATCGGCCATGCATATCCACCATTCGGTACTGGACCGCGTCACGGGGCGAAACATCTTCTCCACCGATGACGGGGCCGAAACACCCGCGTTCCATCACTTCATCGCCGGGTTGCAGACCCACCTGCCCGAGGCCATCGCCATCCTCGCCCCTTACGTGAACAGCTACCGGCGCTACGTGCGCGACCACTCGGCGCCGATCAATCTCGAATGGGGGCGCGACAACCGCACCACCGGGATCCGCGTGCCGATCTCGACGCCGGGGGCGCGGCGGGTGGAAAACCGGCTCGCCGGAATGGATTGCAACCCCTATCTCGGCATCGCGGCGTCGCTCGCCTGCGGGTTGCTGGGGCTGCAAACGGGGCTGCCACCCCGCCCCATGATGGCGGGCGATGCCTATGCCGGCGGCAGCGACATTCCGCGCGACCTCTTCTCGGCGCTCGATCTGTTCCACACCGCGACCGGCCTGCGCGAGATGCTGGGCAACGATTTCAGCCGGGTCTATGAAATCGTCAAGCGCGAGGAATACGACGAATTCCTGCAGGTCATCTCGCCATGGGAACGCGAACACCTGCTCCTGAACGTCTGACCGGCATGAACCTGCTGCACGCCAACGACCGGGCGGGTGCCTATCCGCCCAGCCTGTACGCGGCCCAGACGCCGCCGCTGCCGCCGTGCGCGCCGCTGTCGGGTGCCACGACGGCCGATGTCTGTGTCGTCGGCGGCGGCTATACCGGCCTGTCGGCGGCCCTGCACCTGGCGCAGCGCGGCCTGTCCGTGCGCCTGCTGGAGGCGCAGCGGCTGGGCTTCGGCGCATCGGGCCGCAACGGCGGACAGGTCGGATCGGGGCAAAGGGTGGACCAGCAGACGCTGGAAACCCGCTTCGGGATGGACGCGGCCCGGCAGCTCTGGGCGTTGGGGGAAGATGCCAAGGCGCTGGTCAAGTCCCTGATCGCGGCGCATGCCATCGCCTGCGACTGGCGCTGCGGCGTGGTGCATCTGGCCCGCAGCGCGGGCGCGGCTGCGGCGGAGCGCGACCACGCCAACCATCTGGCCCGGACCTATGGCTATGACGCGACCGAAGTGCTCGACCGGTCGGGGGCGGCGCGCGCCACGGGGGCCCGTGGCTTCGCGGGCGGCGTGATCGACTGGGGCGCGGGGCACCTGAATCCGCTGGCCTTCGCGCTGGGGATCGCCCGCGCGGCGCAGGCGGCGGGCGCTGTGCTGCACGAGCGGTCCGAGGTCACGGCGCTGGCACCCGGCGCGCGCTGGCAGGTCACAACCGCGGACGGCCGTGTCACCGCCGATCACGTGATCCTTGCCTGCAACGGCTATCTCGGGCGGTTGCACGCGCCGACCGCTGCGCGGGTCATGCCGATCAACAACTTCATCGTGGCGACCGAACCGCTCGACGCGTTCCCCGAGGTGCTGCCGCAGGATATCGCCGCCGCCGACGACCGCTTCGTGGTCAACTACTGGCGGCGCAGCGCGGACAACCGGCTCGTGTTCGGTGGTGGGGAGACCTATGGCTACCGCTTCCCGCGCGATATCGCGGCGCTGGTGCGCCCACGCCTGATGGCGCTCTATCCGCAACTGGCGGACCTGCCCATCGCCCATGCCTGGGGCGGGACACTGGCGATCACCCGCTCGCGCCTGCCCTTCGTCGCGCGCCCCGAACCGGGGCTCTACAGCGCGGGCGGCTATTCGGGGCATGGCGTGGCCCTCGCCACGCTCGCCGGACAACTGATGGCCGAGGCGGTGGCGGGCGACGCCGCGCGGTTCGACGTGATGGCCCGCCTGCCCAGCCCGGCCTTTCCCGGCGGCCCGGCCCTGCGCACGCCGCTTCTGGTGCTGGCGATGACATGGTTCGCGCTGCGCGACCGGCTGGGGATCTGAC
>DAIPIS010000119.1:0-1079 GCA_036770665.1 Meridianimarinicoccus sp. | reverse complement strand
GACGTCATGGAATTGTCACGACCGTTGGTGTACAGGTTTTCGAAACATCCGTTTCAGGAAATCGAAAATGACATCCACGCCTGCCCCGAACGTCTACGCCGCCGAAGCGATCCCCGAAGCCGCGCGGGCGGAAATCGACCGCCTGCTCGCGTCGGGCGACCTCTTTCGCTACACGAGCGAGGATGCCCCGGTGGCCCGCCTGGAAGCAGAGTTCGCGGCGATGCTGGGCAGCCGGTATGCGCTCGCGGTCGCGTCCTGTTCGGCGGCGCTGTTCCTGACGCTCAAGGCGCTGGACCTGCCCCGCGGGGCGCGCGTGCTGATCCCGGCCTTCACCTTCGGCGCGGTGCCCTCGGCGGTGGTGCATGCCGATTGCGTGCCGGTGCTGGTCGAAGTGGGGAACAACTACCGGATCGACATGGCCGATTTCGCGGCGAAGCTGCCGGGCGCGGATGCGGTGCTCATCAGCCACATGCGCGGGCACACGTCCGACATGGATGCGATCATGGCGCTGGCCGAAACGCATGGCCTGCCGGTGATCGAGGACGCGGCCCATTCGCTGGGCACCACCTGGGCCGGGCGCAACATCGGCACGCTGGGGCGCGTGGGCTGCTTTTCGTTCCAGTCCTACAAGCTTCTGAACGCGGGCGAAGGCGGCATGCTCGTCACCGACGACCCCGAGATCTTCGCGCGCGCCGTCATCATGTCGGGCGCCTATGAACACAACTGGAAGAAACATCCCGGCATCACCGACCACGTGGCGCACTGGCAGAACCGCCTGCCGCTCTACAACACACGGCTGAACAACCTGTCGGCGGCGCTGGTGCGCCCGCAGCTTGACGAGTTGCCCCGCCGGGTGCGCGACGGCCTGGCCAACCACGACCATGTGGCGGCGCAGCTGAACACCAGCCCGTGGTTCGACGTGCCGCCGCCACTGGCCCCCGAACGCCGCGCGCCGGATTCGATCCAGTTCAACCTCGTGGGGCTGGACGATGCAACCACCCGCGCCTTTGTCGACGCGGCCGCCGCGCGCGGGATCAAGGTGCAGGTGTTCGGCCTGAGCACGGACAATGCCCGCGCCT
>DAIPIS010000369.1:0-1581 GCA_036770665.1 Meridianimarinicoccus sp. | reverse complement strand
GCCTGACCCCGCTGCCCCTGCGGCTGGAGGAAATCCGTTACGCCGTGGGCGAAGGGGCCGCCGAGATCGATATCGTCATCACCCGCGAATGGGCCCTGACCGGCCAATGGGCGCGGCTTTACGATGAAATCGCCGCAATGCGGGAGGCGTGCGGGGACGCGCACATGAAGGCGATCCTTGGCACCGGCGATCTGCAGACGCTTTCCACCGTCTACCGCGCGTCGATGGTGGCGATGCAGGCGGGAGCCGATTTCATCAAGACCTCCACCGGCAAGGAGGACGTGAACGCTACCCTGCCGGTGTCGCTGACCATGCTGCGGGCCCTGCGGGATTTCCGCGACCGGACCGGGCAAGCGGTCGGGTTCAAGCCCGCCGGGGGCCTGAAGACGGCGAAGGATGCGCTGGCGTGGCAGATCCTCATGCGCGAGGAACTGGGGGTCCGCTGGATGATGCCGGATCTCTTCCGCATCGGGGCGTCGTCGCTTCTGGGCGATATCGAACGGCAATTGGACCACCACGTCACGGGCCGCTATTCCGCCGCCCACCGCCACGCACTTGCCTGAGGACGCCATGCCGGGGATTTCCGAGATCATGCAGACGATGGAGTACGGCCCCGCGCCCGAGGATGACAGCGCCGTGCGCGCATGGCTGGCCCGCCATTCCGGGGGCCTTGGGCATTTCATCGACGGGGCCTTCGTGGCGGGTGCGGGCGATGCGGGCGACGTGATCGAACCTGCCCGCGACACCGTGATCGCCCGCATCGCACATGCGACCGGGGCCGAGATCGACCGGGCCGTCGCGGCGGCGCGCGCGGCGCAACCGGGCTGGGCGGGGCTGGGTGGCACGGCGCGGGCGCGGTTTCTCTATGCCATTGCGCGGCAGGTGCAGAAACGCGAACGCTTTCTGGCGGTGCTGGAATGCATCGACAACGGCAAGACCATTCGAGAAACGCGGGATATCGACGTGCCCCTGGTCGCGCGGCACTTCTACCACCATGCGGGCTGGGCCGCGGTGCTGGACGATGCCTTTCCGGGGATGCAGCCCCACGGTGTCTGCGCGCAGGTGATCCCGTGGAACTTCCCGCTCCTGATGCTGGCGTGGAAGGTGGCGCCTGCGCTGGCGGCGGGCAATACGGTCGTGCTGAAACCCGCCGATCTGACGCCCCTGACCGCGCACGCGCTGGCCGAGATCTGTGTCGAAATCGGCCTGCCGCCGGGCGTGCTGAACATCGTGCAGGGCGGGGCAGAGACGGGCGCGGCGCTGGTCGCGCATCCGGGCGTGGACAAGGTCGCCTTCACTGGCTCCACCGCCGTGGGCCGCGCGATCCGCCAAGCCACCGCCGGGTCGGGCAAGGCGCTGACGCTCGAACTGGGCGGCAAGTCGCCCTTTGTGGTGTGCGAGGATGCCGATCTCGATGCCGCGGTCGAAGGCGTGGTCGATGCCGTCTGGTTCAATCAGGGGGAGGTCTGTTGTGCAGGCTCCCGCGTGCTGGTGCAGGAAGGCGTGGCCGAGGCGTTCTTCGCGAGGCTGCGCGCGCGGCTGGCGACGCTGCGGGTGGGCGATCCGCTCGACAAGACCATG
>DAIPIS010000118.1:0-7284 GCA_036770665.1 Meridianimarinicoccus sp. | reverse complement strand
CCGCTGGCGATGGCTTCTTCGACCTTGCGCAGGAAGGTGCGGATGCGCGAGCGCCGCGCGGAGTTGATGACCTTGCGGCGGTCGTTCTGGCGCGCGCGCTTCTTGGACTGGGGCGTATTTGCCATTGATCTGCTTCCCAAGGTTGGGGTGAATTCCGATAAAGACGGCCTGATAGCCACGAGTCGGGGCCAAGTCAACCGGACTTGGCCACCGTGGGGACGGGGCGGCGCCCTATTTGTCGCGAAACTGCGGGTCGCGCTTTTCCAGGAAGGCTGCCATGCCTTCGGCGCTGTCGGCGGTTGCGAACAGCGCGTGATAGAGCCGCCGTTCGAACAGCAATCCTTCGGACAGGGGCGATTCGAAGCTGCGATTGACGGCTTCCTTGGCCGCCATGGCCGAGATGCGGGACCGGTCGGCAATCTTCTGTGCGACGGCGCGCGCGTCTTCGAGCAGTTTCTTGGCGGGCACGACGCGGCTGACGAGGCCGCTGCGTTCGGCTTCGTCCGCGAGCATGAAACGCCCGGTCAGGTGCATGTCCATCGCCTTGGCCTTGCCGACCGCATGGGTGAGCCGCTGGGTGCCGCCCATGGAGGCGATGACGCCCAGATTGATGTCGGGCTGGCCGAACTTGGCGGTATCGGCGGCGATGACGACGTCGCACATCAAGGCAAGCTCGCACCCGCCACCCAGCGCGTAGCCCGCGACGGCGGCGACGATGGGCGTGCGGCAGTCGCGAAACGCCCGCGCAAGCGCCGCGGCCCGATCGGTGCAGAACATGTCGGCGAAGGATTTTTCGGCCAGTTCGGTGATGTCGGCGCCGGAGGAAAAGACCTTGTCCGACCCGGTGAGCAGGATGCAGCGCGCCTTGTCGTTCGCATCGAGCGACGCCAAGGCATCGCAGAGTTCCCCGATCATCGCCGCGTTGAGCGCGTTCATCGAGTCCGGTCGGTTGAGCTTGATCAGCGCGACGTGGTCTTCGATGTCGACAGTGAGCGTCTCGTAGGCCATGCGGTCCAGCCGTTTCAATTGCAACAGGGACCGCACTTAGCAGTTTGTGCCGAGTCGGCACAAGTTATCTTTGGCATTTCGGGCAATGAAAGCTCGACCGGCCCGACTGGACGATGCGGGCGACCGTTCCGGTGCAGCCCGGCGTGACGCAGGGTTGGCCGGTGCGGCCGTAGACCCGGAAGGCGTGCTGGAAGTATCCCAGATCGCCGTCCGCCTGCCGGTAGTCGCGCAGGGACGACCCGCCTGCGGCGATGGCGTCGCGCAGGGTGTCTCGGATGACGGGGACCAGTGCCGCGGCGCGGGTGGCGGAAATCCGTCCGGCGCGGCGGGCCGGTGCGATGCCGGCACGGAACAGCGCCTCGCACACGTAGATGTTGCCGAGCCCGGCCACCATGCGCTGGTCCAGCAGCGCCGACTTGATCGGCGTGTTGCGCCCCTTGAGCCGCGCGACGAGGTAGGGTTCGTCGAACCCGTTGCCCAGCGGTTCCGGCCCGAGCCCGGCGAGCCATCGGTGCGCGTCGAGGGTGGCGGTGGGCGCAAGGTCCATCGCCCCGAAGCGGCGCGGGTCGTTGAAGGTGATGCGCGCGCCGTTGCCCATGTCGAGCACGACATGGTCGTGACGTTCCGGCGCGGGGTGCGCGTGGAAGAACTGGCCCGGCATTTGGCCCGGCACCGCGCAGGGCGCAGTGCCCGAGATGAGCATGCGCCCGGACATGCCCAGATGGATCAGCAGGGTATCGCCGCCGTGCAGGTCGGCGAGGATGTATTTCGACCGTCGCCGCAGGGCCGTGACCCGCTGTCCGGTCAGCCGTGCCGCCATGTCGGGCGGAAACGGCCAGCGCAGGTCGGGGCGGCGGATGTCGGCGCGGGTGATGATCTGCCCGTCCATCACCGGGGCAAGGCCGCGGCGCACGGTTTCGACTTCGGGCAGTTCTGGCATCGCGGGGCTCCTGCGGCGTGGGGTGGCCCCTTGCGTCGCGTTGTATCGGCGGGGCAGCGTCCTATAAGAAGGGGGAGGCATGGAGACGGCAAGAGCATGACGGATATCGATGACGGCGATCGCACCGCGGGTGCCGGCGACGGCCATGGCGCGACCGGCGCCGGGCGCACCACCCATTTCGGAAACCGCGACGTGCCCGAGGCGGACAAGGCCGGTCTGGTGCGCGGTGTCTTTTCCAGCGTGGCGCAGAAGTACGACGTGATGAACGATGTCATGTCGGGCGGTGTTCACCGGCTGTGGAAGGATGCGATGATGGACTGGCTCGTGCCGCGGGACGGCCAGCGGTTGCTGGACGTGGCGGGGGGCACCGGCGACATCGCGTTCCGGTTCCTGAAGCGCGCGCCGCGTGCGGAGGCGGTGGTGCTGGACCTGACCGCGCCGATGCTGGAGGCAGGCCGCGCGCGCGCGGAGGCGGAGGCGCTGGCGGGACGGATCGACTGGGTGGTGGGCGATGCGATGGCGCTGCCGTTTCCGGCGGCGTCCTTCGACGTCTACACGATTTCCTTCGGCATCCGGAACGTGACCCGGATCGGTGACGCGCTGTCCGAGGCGCACCGCGTGCTGCGGCCCGGCGGGCGGCTGATGGTGCTGGAGTTCAGCCAGTTGCCGAACCCGGCGCTGCAATGGGCCTATGACCGCTATTCGTACAACGTGATTCCGCCCATGGGTCAGGTGATCGCGGGCGACCGGGACAGTTACCAGTACCTGGTCGAATCGATCCGCAAGTTCCCGGATCAGGACAGTTTCGCGGGCATGATCCGGGATGCGGGCCTTTCGCAGGTGAAGTATCGGAACCTGTCCTTCGGGATCGCGGCGCTCCATTCGGGCTGGAAGATTTAGTGCGGGGCCCCCACAACATCTGGCGGCTGATCCGGACCGGGGCCACGCTGGAGCGGACCGGGGCGATGAAGGACGTGCTCGACGCGCTGGGCGCGCCGCCGCATCTGCGGCTGGTGGCGCGGATCCTCGGCTGGCCCTTCAGTCCGCTTGGCCTGAAGGGCGACCCGTCCACCCCGCCGCTGGTGCGCGCGCTGACGGCGCTGGGCCCGGCCTACATCAAGTTCGGGCAGATCATGTCCACCCGGCCCGACGTGGTGGGCGCGAAGCTGGCGCGCGAGCTGGAGGTGCTGCAGGACAAGCTGCCGCCCTTCCCGATCGAGGTCGCCAAGGCCGAGGTTTCGCGCGATCTGGGCGTGGATGTGGACGCGGTCTTTTCGTACTTCTCGCCGCCCATCGCCGCGGCCTCCATCGCGCAGGTCCATTCCGCGCTTCTGGCGGGCACCAACCGCAAGGTGGCAGTGAAGGTCCTGCGCCCGGGGATCGAGAAGGCGTTCCGCAAGGATATCGACGCGTTCTACCTGATCGCCTCGGTCATCGATCTTCTGGCGCCCGGCGCGCGGCGGCTGCGCCCGATGGACGTGATCCGCCATTTCGACGGCGTGGTGATGGGGGAGCTGGACCTGCGGCTCGAATCCGCGTCGGCGGCGGAATACGGGGCCACGACGGCGAATGATGCGCGCTTCGGGGTGCCGAAGGTGCATTGGGAGCTGTCGGGCCGACGGGTCATGACGCTCGACTGGGTGGAGGGCATTTCGGCCAACGACCTGCCCGCCATCGCGGCGGCGGGGCATGACCTGGCCGAACTGGGCGAGCGCGTGTTGCAACTTTTCCTGAAGCAGGCGCTGCGCGACGGGTATTTCCATGCGGACATGCACCAGGGCAACCTGAAGATCACCGCGAACGGCGATCTCATCGCGCTGGATTTCGGGATCATGGGGCGGATCGACGAATACACCCGCCGCGTCTATGCCGAGATCGTGTTCGGCTTCATCCGCAAGGATTACCGGCGCGTCGCCGAGGTGCATTTCGAGGCGGGCTACGTGCCGCCCGACCGGGACATCGACGAGTTCATGCAGGCCTTGCGGGCGGTGGGCGAGCCGATCTTCGGGATGGACGCGACGCGGATATCCATGGGGCGGCTGCTGGCCTATCTCTTCGAGGTGACGGAGCGGTTCGGGATGGAAACCCGGACCGAACTGATCCTGCTGCAGCGGACCATGGTGGTGGTCGAAGGCGTGGCGCGGTCGCTGAACCCGCGCATCAACATCTGGGATGTCGCGCACCCGGTGGTGGAGGATTACATCGCCAAGAACGTGGGGCCGCGGGCCGTGGCGCGGGATCTGGCGCGCACCGGCCGGGTTCTGGCGCGGTTCGGGCCGCGGCTTCCCGGGCTGGTGGAGCGGGCGCTGCTGGAGCAGACCGCCGCCGCGCGCCCGGCGCCGCGCGCAGACTGGCGCGGACCGGCCGGCTGGATCGCGGTGGGCGCGCTTGGTGCCGCGGTGGTGGGCGTTCTTCTGGAACTGGCGGTGTTCTAGGGCCGGAGGTCGACGGTCTGCGCGCGCCCCGGACCGGTCTTCTGCTGCGGCGGGTTCGGGGCGCGCGGCGTGGGGCCCGATCCTGAACGGCGGCGGGGATTGAGGCCCGCCGATGTCAGGGCAGGGCGCGCAAGGCGGCAATTTCCGCATCGCAGGCCGGGCCGTAGGCGGCATCGCCCCGGTCCAGTCGCCACAGGCAATGGCCGATCATGCGCGCGTGATGCAGCGCCGCGGTCATGGCAAGCCGGTCCGCGGACACGGGGCATCCATAGGCCGCAAGAAACGCGGCGCGGTGCGGGGCCGTGCAGGGCGGCAGGCCGTGGATCAGCTGCATCGCCGGGGACAGCGCAAGGGCAAGATCATGGCAGGGGTCGCCGCGATGGGCGCTGTGCCAGTCGATCAGCCGAAGCCCGCGCGGGCCGCGCAGCACGTTGCCCGGCACCGGATCGCCATGGAGCGGCACGCACCGGTCCGGCGCGCTGCGGCGCGCGGCCTGCGCCGCGGCCTCGAGGCGGGCCAGCAGCGCGTGCCCGTCCGGCTCCCGGCGCAACCGGTCCGTCGCCCGCGCCACAAGCCCGGCGGTGTCCCTTGGGCCGGGCAACGGCGGCAGTGCCGCGGGGGCCAGCCCGTGCAGGCGTCGCAGCAGGCGGGCCAGTGCTGCATCGGGCGGATGCCCGGTGCGACCCGGCTGGAACCGATAGGCGAGGCAGGTGTGCGGACCATGCCGGAACATCGCCGCCGGTGCGGGGGCAAACCCTCGACGCGCAAGTGCCGCCATCAGCCGCCCTTCCAGCGCGGGATCGACTGGGAAAAGCGGGCTGGCCGGGGCGGTTGGGGCGGTCGTGGGGCAGGGCCGTGCGGGGTGCGTGTCCGGTGATGCCGATGCGCGCACCGACGCGACCGGACGCGCCGTCGGCTCTGCCGACGGCGGCGGGGTGTCCCCCGGCACCGTGACAATGGCGTCGAGCGTCGGGTGGCGCGGGTCGGTGCGCGGCGCGCGGGTGATCTTGATCACCACCGCGCAGGGGCCCCGACCCAGCCGGATGGTCGCCGCGCTGCGCCCGCCCGAAAGCCGGACCGGGCGCGCCCCGCCGATCCAGCCCAGCCGCGCCGCAAGCCGCTGCCGCAGGGCCGTGCCCGTGGTCGGTGGATGGGCGAGAGGCGGGACCAGCCGACGGGGCGGGGACGGACCCATGGGCGGTTGCTTTCCTTCGGGTTGCACGGGATGCGTGGCGCTGCCGCGATGCGCGACCCGGCCCGGCCGCGTGGCGCGCCCGACGGATGTGCCATGTCAGTCGGGCGCCCGCAACGCCGTGATCTCGGCCACCGGCACCACCGCCCGGTTTTCCAGCACGACGACAGGACCGCCGGGGTCCGCGCGCAGTTCCGTCACGCGGGCGTAGCTGCCCACCGGGTCGCTTGTCACCGCGCCGGCGGAATCGCGGCTTTCCAGCGTGACGGTGTAGTCGCCCGGGGGCAGGGCCGCGTCGGTCGCGCCGTTCCCGTCCCACAGCAGTGGGCCCGGCCCGGTCACGGCGAGGCGGAGCAGTTCGAGGCCGCTGCCGTCGCGCGCCACGATGTCGGCGGAAACCGCGCCCAGCGGCAGGTCGTAGTGCAGTTCCACAGGGTTGCCCGCGATTCGGATCGGCCCCGTGCTGCGCGCGTCCATGCCGACCCAGGCCGCGTGCTGCGACAGCCCGCCCAGCGCGCCTGTCGCCCCCATTTCGCGCAGAAGATCGTTGGTCAGGACCTGCTGTTCCACGCCCGAGAACGTTGCGAGCTGGACCGCGAAATCCGATGATTCGACCGGATTGAGGGGATCCTGGTTCTTCATCTGCGTGGTCAGCATGGTCAGGAAGGTTTCGAAATCCGCCGAAATCCCGCTTTGGGTGTCGGATGCTGCCGGGGTCGCCGGGGCCGATGCCGCCGACGCGCCGGACTGTATCGATGCGATGTCCATCTGGTTGTGCCTCCTTGTCAGACCCGCAGATCGAGTCGGGTGATCGTCGCCGCCCCATTGGCCGGGTCGCCGTGCCGGGATCCGGTGGACACGGGTGGGACCGCCGCGTGTTCGGTGGTGTCGTCGTCTGCGGATCGGAACGGACCCTGTGCCAAGGGTTGTGGTTGCCGATCGCCGCCGGGCCCGAAATCGAACGCCACGTCCGTGTAGCCCAGCGCCCGGAAATCGGTCTGCAGCATCGCGATGTTGCGGCGCAGCATGTCCAGGGTTTCGGGCCTTTCGGCGAGGATCGAGACATGCAGGACCCCGTCCTGCGTGCTCAGCCCGAGCCGCACGCGCCCCAGTTCTTCGGGATTGAGGGCCACTTCGGTCGTCCCGTTGGGCCCATGGCGCACCGCCTCGACAAGCTGGTTGCCGACGGCGCGGGCGATATCGGCCCGCGGCGGATCCGCGCGCAGACCTTCGCTCCGGGCCGGTTCGGCGCGGGAGGCATCGAAGTCGCGCGCGACGACACCCGGATCGTTGCCCTTGTCCGTGGCCGTGGCGATCGGGTCCGGCGGTGGGGCGACCGCCGCCTGTGCGGGATCGGCCCGGTCGCCGGGAGCGTTCGGGCCGGTCTGTGCTTCCAGTCTGGGCGAGACCTGCGGCGGCGTCGCCGGATCGGGCGCGCGGTTTTCGCGCACCGGCCCGTCGCGCAGGAATGCCCCGGCACCACCGCGCACGTGGCCGACAAGTGCCGGTGTGGTCGCCGTGGCTGATGGCACTGCGCGCACCACGGCAGCTGTCTGGGCCGCCGCGGCGGGATATGTGGGATCGCCGGGCGCTTGCGGCGGGACAGCCGGTCTTGCGCGGTCGCCCCCCGGATTCTCGCCAACGCCCGGTCCGGAGCCCGGCCCGGAGCGCGACGTGGCGTGTGGCCCGGCGCGTGGTGCGGCGTCAGG
>DAIPIS010000368.1:0-1585 GCA_036770665.1 Meridianimarinicoccus sp. | reverse complement strand
GCATCCAGTCGTCCACCTGCGGCAGGCGCGGTTCCGGCAGATCGTCCCCCGCCTCGCCGAACAGCGACACCTGCGCCGAACCGCGCTGGTCATGGATCGCCGCCGAATAGGCCGTCAGCGCGTCCATCGCCGCGAAGACCCGCCGCCGGTTGCGGTCCAACTGGTCGAACGCCCCGGCCCGCGCCAGCATCTCCAGCGGGCGCTTGCCGACGCGGCGCAGATCCACCCGGCGGGCGACATCGAACAGCGTCACGAACGGCCCGCCGGTCGTCCGCGCGGCTTCGATCAGCCCCATCGCATCGACGCCCACGTTCTTGAGCGCTCCAAGCCCGTACACCAGTTGTCCCCCGGCCACCGTGAACCGCGCCCCGGACCGGTTCACGCAGGGCGGCACGATGTCGATGCCAAGCCCGCGCCGGACCTCTTCGGCGAACACCGCCAGCTTGTCGGTCAGGTGGATGTCGCAATTCATGACGCCCGCCATGAATTCGACCGGGTGGTTCGCCTTCAGCCAGGCGGTCTGATAGCTGACCACCGCATAGGCCGCCGCGTGGGACTTGTTGAACCCGTAGTTGGCGAATTTCTCCAGCAGGTCGAACACCTCGGTCGCCTTGGCCGCGTCGATGCCATTGGCCCGCGCGCCCTGCACGAACTTGGGGCGTTCGGCGTCCATCGCCTCCTTGATCTTCTTGCCCATGGCGCGGCGCAGCAGGTCCGCACCGCCAAGGCTGTAGCCCGCCATGACCTGCGCGATCTGCATCACCTGTTCCTGATAGACGATGATCCCCTGCGTTTCCTCAAGGATGTGATCGATCGACGGATGGATCGACACCCGCTGCCGGTGCCCGTTCTTGACCTCGCAGAAGGCCGGGATGTTCTCCATCGGGCCGGGGCGATACAGCGCCACCAGTGCGATGATGTCCTCGATGCAGGTCGGCTTCATGCGCCGCAGCGCATCCATCATGCCGGAACTTTCCACCTGGAACACCGCGATCGTCTTCGCGGCGGCGTAGAGCCGATAGGTCTTGTCGTCCTCCAGCGGAATATGGCCGATGTCGTTTTCCGCCCCCGGCGCAGGGTCGTAAAGCCGTGTCCCGTCGGCGGCTTCGTGCAGCGCGCGCCCCGCCCCGCGGATCAGCGCGATGGCGTTCTCGATCACCGTCAGGGTCTTCAGCCCGAGAAAGTCGAACTTCACCAGCCCGGCCTCTTCGACCCATTTCATGTTGAACTGCGTCGCGGGCATGTCCGACCGCGGATCCTGGTAAAGCGGCACCAGCTCGTCCAGCGGCCGGTCCCCGATCACCACGCCCGCCGCATGGGTCGATGCGTTGCGCAAGAGCCCCTCCACCTGCTGGCCGTAATCCAGCAGCCGCGCCACGACCTCCTCTCGCCTGGCTTCCTCACGCAGGCGCGGCTCGTCCGCGAGCGCCTTTTCGATGCTGACCGGCTTGACGCCTTCCACCGGGATCATCTTGGACAGCCGGTCCACCTGACCGTAAGGCATCTGCAGCACGCGCCCGATGTCGCGCACCGCCGCCTTGGACAGCAGCGCGCCGAAGGTGATGATCTGCCCCACCCGGTCCCG
>DAIPIS010000117.1:4800-7314 GCA_036770665.1 Meridianimarinicoccus sp. | reverse complement strand
CCCACCATCACCACTTCGGCCGGGTCCAGCCCGACCATCTCGCAGAAGGCCAGCAGCATGTCGGGGGCGGGCTTGGGCGCGAAACCGCTGTCGCAGGCGATCACCCGGTCGAAGGCACCATCGACGCCGGCTTCGCGCAAATGGGCCCGCGCCGGGGTTTCCAGATCGTTCGTCACCACCCCGAGCATCAGGCCACGCCCGCGCAACTCGTTCATCAGCGGCACCAGCGGCGTCGCCTCCACCTGTCGGACCGCCGCGCTCAACGCCGACATGCGGGTCACGATCCCTGCCAGCGACGCGCCCGGCAGATGCGGCAGAAGCGCCGTCGCGATCTCCTGCGGCGTGTGGCACACGAGGATGCTGTCCTGCCGGAACGTGGGCATGTCGAGATCGAACCCGACCGATGCCGCAAGCGTCTCGCAAAGTCGCCGGTGTCCGCCCGCAAGATCCAGCAGGAAATCGCGCGACCAGTTGGCCCATGTGCGATGAAAATCGAACAATGTGCCGTCCTTGTCGAAAAGGATCGCCTTTATCGCCGCCATGTGAACTCCCCCCGGAGGTTGCAGTATGCCCCAACGACGGCGGCAAGACAATCGCAACGATGTCGGCCATACCCGCAGCCATCCCGCATCCGGATGACGGTGCAGCCCCGGTCAGGTCCAGTGTGGCAAGGTTCCACCGGGCAGGTTGCGCCGCGCCGCGATCACGTCGGCGGGGGCGATCCCGCGCGCCGCGGCAAAATCCAGCAGTGACCGGTCGTCCGACAGGTAGAAATCCAGCACCGCGGCAAGGAATTCGGGATCGGCGGCGGACCCGGCCACGGCGTCGGGGCGCATGCCGCTGTCGGCAAGGAAGCGCGCGGAAAGCGCGTCGCTGCCCGCCATGTGCGCCAGCGCCGACAACGCAAGCGTGATCGCCGCATCGGCGGAAGGGGCAGGTGAAAGGGGCAATGCACATCCTTTCTTAACTGTTCGTGACAAAGATGAGCCTCGCATGGAAGCGGATTCAAGGCGTAACGGTGATGGCTGGCAGAATTCTCATGTATGACGGGATCGCCGCGAACAGGATCGTGCTGCGCTGCAAGCTGTCGGCCGCATGCTACACCGTGGTCCAGGCGGACAGCTACACCGAACTGCTGCACCGCGCCATGACCGAACCCGCCGACCTCGTGATCTGCGATCTCGACGAAGCCCCGCGGCATGCCCTCGCGCTCTGCCGCACGCTGTGCGGGCAGCTTGCCAGCCTTCGGGTCCCGGTCGTGCTCACCGCGTCGGACCCGGCCCCGGCCATGCGGATCGCGGCTTTCGCCGCCGGGGCCTGGGCGCTCCTGCGCAAGCCGTTGCAGGACGATCTTCTGCTCGCCACCCTCCGGCAGGTGCTGCGGCAGGGGCACGGCATCACGGAAACCCTGCGCCAGCAATCCAGCTTCGCCGATCTCGGGCTGGCCGAACCCGCCGCGTCCTACGGCGCGGCCCGTGGCACGGTGGCACTGGTCGCCGACGACGCGGCGCTGGCGAACACTGCGGCCGACAGGTTGCGCGGGCGGCTGGGCAGCCTGCCGATCCAGGCGCTCACCCCCGAACAGGCCCTGTCGCGGGCCGACCGGATGCGCGCGCCGGACTGCTACGTGATCCTGTCGCACCAGCACAACTGGCAGCGGGGCCTGCGGCTCGTTTCGGACCTGCACAGCCGCGCGGGCAGCCGGGATGCGCGCATTCTCATGGTGCTCGACGCGGCCTCTGCGCCGGGTCACGGCAGCGACTCCGGCAGCGGCACGGAGGTCGCGCAGCGGGCGGCGATGGCGCTTGATCTCGGGGCGGACGACGTGCTGCTCGGTGACCTGCACATCGCGGAACTCGCGATCCGGCTCGATCGGCAGTGCGCCCGCAAGCGGTTCGTGGACGGGCTGCGCCGCGCGCTGGAAACCGGGATCGAACTCGCCGCGCGCGACCCGCTGACAGGGCTCTACAACCGGCGCTACGCCATGCCCCGGCTGGGCCGGATGCTTCAGACCGCGCAGGATCAGAACCGGCCGCTCGCGCTGATGGCACTGGACCTCGACCGGTTCAAGGCGGTCAACGACATCAATGGACACGGCGCCGGCGATGCCGTGCTCGTCGAGGTGGCCCGGCGCCTGTCCACGGCGCTGCGCCCCCGCGACCTGATCGCCCGCTCCGGCGGAGAGGAATTCTGGATCGCGCTGCCCGATACCGGTGCCGCCGACGCCGCAACGACCGCGCAGGCGCTGTGCCGTCTGATCCGGACCAATCCCGTGCCGCTGCCCGCCCGCGGCGGCCTGATCCGGGTGACGGTGAGCATCGGCGTCGCAGTCAGCACGCCCGCCGACGGCGCCTGCACGCTGGATCAGTTCCTCGCCCGCGCCGACAGCGCACTCTATGCAGCCAAGGCCGACGGCCGCGACAAGGTGACATTCGCCACCCATGCCGCCTGAGGTCACATCCGGCGGCGCCGGGTGACGCGACCACCCGGGCACGACCCGCGCCGCACCCGGTC
>DAIPIS010000117.1:3196-4700 GCA_036770665.1 Meridianimarinicoccus sp. | reverse complement strand
TCCGGCGGCGCCGGGTGACGCGACCACCCGGGCACGACCCGCGCCGCACCCGGTCAGCGCATCCCATGCGGCCAAGGACGACGGACGGAACAAGGTGACATTCGCTACCCATGCCGCCTGAGGGCACATCCGGCGGCATCGGGTGACGCGACCACCCGGGCACGACCCGCGCCGCACCCGGTCCGCGGCAGCGATCCCGTGAAGGTCTGACCTTGCGCGGGCACGGGCCGGGCGCTGCGGGCGGCTCTGCCGGAGCCACGGTCGCACGGGACGTTATGGGGCGCTAACCGGCGTGATCGGGCGCGGCCGGACCGCTGCGGCCCACGCCCGTCGCAGGCAATCAAGCGGCAGCGGTCCAACCGCAGCCGTCCAGCGACATCGGCCCAGCGTCAGCGGCCCTGCAGAATCGGCCCAGCGGCGGCCGTCCAGCGCCAGCGGACCAGCGGCGGCCTTCCCAGCGGCAGCGGCCCGGCCACATCGGCCCAGGGCCCACCACCCAGCGACATCGGCGCACAGGCGGTTTTGCCTGGCAGCGCGAAGGTGTATGTCTGCACCACATCGCGCGGAGCCGCCCCCATGCCATACTCGTCCGATCTGACCGACAGCACCCGCGCGGCCCACCCCGCCGACACAGGTGCCGACACGGGCGCCCACATTGGCGCGGATCGCCCGCTCGGCGTGTCCCTGCGCCGCGGGCTCGCCTGCCGCTGTCCGGCCTGCGGGCGCGGCCCGGTCCTGCGGGGCTACCTCAAGCTGCGCGACACCTGCCCCGCCTGCGGCATCGACCTGACCCCGGCCCGCGCTGACGATGGGCCCGCCTACCTGACCATCCTGATCGTCGGCCACCTCATGGCGCCCTTCATCCACTATGCCTTCGTCACCTGGCGGCCCGATCCGCTCACCATGGCGCTGGCCCTGTCGGCGGGTTGCGTCGCGCTCTCGCTTGCGCTCCTGCCGCGGATGAAGGGCATGATCGTGGGCTTCCAGTGGGCCCGCCGGATGCATGGCTTCGACACGCCCGCACCGGGCCAGCACGGCACCCCGGCGCCCCGTGGCTGACATCCCGGTCCCCCCGGTCACCTTGGCCCCCCCGCCCCCTCAGATCCCGGTCCGCGACGCGGCGACGATCATCCTGCTGCGGCGCGGCCCGCGCCCGGCCGTTCTGATGGGCCGCCGCGGCACCAACGCCGCCTTCATGCCCGACAAGATGGTGTTCCCGGGCGGCGCCATCGACCCCGGCGACGCCGCCGTGCCGCTCGCTGCCCTGCCGGGCCCGACCTGCTGCGCGCGCCTCGCCGAAGGCTGCCACCCCGACATGCCGCGCGCGGCCAGCGCCGCCGCCATCCGCGAATTGTGGGAGGAAACCGGCCTCGTCCTCGGCCAGCCCGGCCCATGGCCCGGCCTGCCCGCCGCGCCGGCCGCAGACCGGGCCGCAGACAGGACACCAGACCGGACCGCCGCCCCGGCCACAGACTGGGCCGCCTTCGCCGCCACCGGCCACCGC
>DAIPIS010000117.1:0-3096 GCA_036770665.1 Meridianimarinicoccus sp. | reverse complement strand
CCGGACCGCCGCCCCGGCCACAGACTGGGCCGCCTTCGCCGCCACCGGCCACCGCCCCTGCGCCCGCGCCTTGCGCTTCGTGTTCCGCGCGATCACGCCACCGGGCCGCCCGCGCCGCTACGACACGCGCTTTTTCCTTGCCGATGCCGCCGCCATCGCGGGCGACCCGGACGATTTCACCCGCGCGGGCGACGAACTTTCCGCGCTGCAATGGGTGCCGCTGGACGATATCCGCCGCCACGACATGCCCTTCATCACCGAAATCGTGCTGGCCGAAGTCGCGGCTCTGCTGGGCACCGACGGCCCGCCGCCCTCGGTCCCCTTCTTCGACAACGACGACGAAACGAGCCTGTTTCGCCGCCTGCACGGGGGCGACCCGGACAGCTAGGCCCGCACGCCCATGGCCGCATGCGACAGCGCGAACCGATCCCGCGCCGCGCCCCCCCGCGACACCGAAAGGTCCGAGCACGCCCCGCGCAGTCCGGTTTCCGGCCCCGCGCGCCACGCCTGCGTCAATAGGGCAGCGGATGCGCCTTGTGGGCCGCCGCGATCTCGGCCAGCACCTCTGCCGACAACACCAGCCCGATCGCGCCCAGGATGCGCGCAAGCTGCGCCTGCGTGGTCGCCCCGAAGATCACCGAGGTCATGAACGGCCGCGCGCGCGCAAAGGCCAGCGCCATGTGCACCAGATCGAGCCCGTGCCGGTCGGCGATCCCGGCATAGGCCGCGACCGCGTCGTGCACCCGGGGCGTCAGCCGCCCACCCAGATCGCCGCTGATCGACGCCCGCGACCCTTCCGGGACCGCCCCGCCCGCATATTTCCCGCTCAAGAGCCCCGCCGCCAGCGGCGAAAAGGCGAGGCACCCGACCTGCTCGTTCGCCGCGACCTCCGCGAGGTCGGTGTCGAACAGCCGGTGGAGCAGCGAATATTCGTTCTGGATCGACACCATGCGCGGCCCGCCCTGTGCCTCCGCCACGCGCAGCCACATCATCGTGCCCCAGGCGGTCTCGTTGCTCAGGCCCACGTGGCGGATGCGCCCCGCCTCCACCTCGCGCTGCAACGCGCCGAGCACGTCTTCCATGTGCTGCACGGTCGCTCCCCGGTCCTGCCCCGACGGGTCAAAGCTCCAGTTCCGCCGAAAGGAGTAGGATCCCCGGTTCGGCCAGTGCAGTTGATAAAGATCGACGTAATCGGTGCGCAACCGCCGGAGCGAGCCGTCCAGCGCGCGGCGGATCGCGTCGGCGCCAATCGGCTCGCCGTCCCGACAGAACCCGTCGTTCGCGCCGGTCACCTTGGTCGCCAGCACCATGTCCCCGCGCCGACCCGTCCGTTCGATCCACGTGCCGATGATCGCTTCGGTCGCGCCCACGGTGTCGGCGCTGATCGGCGTGACCGGGTACATTTCGGCGGTATCCACGAAATTGATGCCCGCATCGAGGGCGGCATCGATCTGGGCGTGTCCTTCGGCCTCGGTCGTCTGGGTGCCCCATGTCATGGTGCCAAGACACAGGTCAGACACCCTGATGTCGGTGCGTCCAAGCGGTTTCGTCTGCATGATCTCGTGTCTCCCTGCCCGTCGGGCCGCCTGCGCGGACGGCGCGGACGGCGCGGCATGGGTAGCACAGCCGGTCACGGGTGCAAGCAGGCGCAGGGCACAGCCGCCGGGAATTGAGAACATAATGCGAACATGCTAGCGTGTGCCATGGAATCGCTGCGCCTTGATCTGCTGCCCGCGGGCCGGACGGCCCCCCAGCTTGCCGTGCTGGGGGACATGGCCCTGCGGCTGGGGCGGGTGCATGAATTCTGCGGGCCCGCGCGGCGCACGCTGGCGCTGCACGCGGCGGCGCGGATGACCGGGCCGATCCTGTGGATAAGGCCCGGCTGGGCCGCCGAACGGCTCAACCCCGAAGGCATGCTGCCGCTGGGGGTAGAGCCGGGGCGGGTGATCTTCGTCGATGGCCGGCGCGGCGAGGATCTGCTCTGGTCGGCCGAGGAATGCCTGCGCGCGGGGGCCGCTCCGCTGGTGGTGTGCGAACTGGCGGCGAAACCGGGGCTGACCCCGGTGCGGCGGCTGCACCTTGCCGCCGAAGCCGGGGCCTGTCGCGCCGCCGCATGGGGCGCGCCGCCGCCGCTGGGCCTGTTGCTCGTCCAGGGACAGGGTGGCGTGCCGGGGGTGGAAACGCGCTGGTACATGACCTGCACCCACCGCGCCGACCGCTTCGGCTGGCGGCTGGAACGCCGCCGCGCCCGCGACGCGGCCCCGATGGTCTGGGACGTGGACGCGGGTGGCCGCACCCGCCCGCGCGGTGCCTCGGCGCAGGAGGCGTGATCGCGGCCCAGGCGAAGCGCCCCCGCCCGCCGCAGGTCATACGGGAGTCATATGGGAGTCATATGGAATTCATATGCGAGTCCTATGCGGCCCCGACCGAAGTTCCGCGCACCTCCTGCAGAACGCGGACACGCCGAAGTGTGACCGCCCGCGCCCGTTGTCGTGCTATGCCCTCGCCATGGTCCTGACCCGCCGTCGCTGCCTCGCCGCCCTCGTCTGTGCTGTCGCCACCCCCGCACGGGCCGCGCCCGCGCGCTATGCGCTCGACCCCGCAGGGTCCGAAGTGCGCTTTGCCTTCCGCATGGGCGGCGTCGACACATCCGGCACCATGCCCGTCACCCGCGCCGACATCACGCTCGATTTCGACCGGGCCGCACGGTCCACCGCCACGGTGACGCTGGCCGCCGACCGCGCCGAAACGGGCGTCGCCTTGATGACCAGCGCGTTGAAAAGCCAAGACGTTCTGGCCACCGACCAGCATCCGGCGATCCGCTTCGTCAGCACGTCCTTCGCCGCGACCGAAAGCGGCGCGGTGGTGCAGGGCGACGTCACCGTGCGCGGCGTCACCCGGCCCCTGACCCTGCAGGCCACGATCTTCCGCCCACCCGGCAGCGCCCCCGGCGACCGGTCCCAGCTGACCGTACGCCTCACCGGCCAGATCGACCGCCACGATTTCGGCGCCTCGGGCTACCCGGCCCTTGTGGAACCCACGGTGACGCTCGACATCCGCGCGCGGCTGTCACGCGCGGACTGACCCCGCCCGCCC
>DAIPIS010000116.1:0-7325 GCA_036770665.1 Meridianimarinicoccus sp. | reverse complement strand
ACGCTGGTCAAGCTGATGCTGCGTTTCTATGCCGCCGAGCGCGGCACGATCGAGATCGACGGGCAGGACATCGCGCAGGTGACGCAGGACAGCCTGCGCGCCCGGATCGGGATGGTGTCGCAGGACGCGAGCCTGATGCACCGGTCGGTGCGCGACAATATCCTTTATGGTCGTCCCGATGCGGGCGAGGATGCGATGATCGCCGCCGCCCGTCAGGCCGAGGCACATGATTTCATTCTGAATCTGGTCGATCCCGAGGGGCGGCGCGGATATGACGCCCATGTGGGCGAGCGCGGCGTGAAGCTGTCCGGCGGGCAGCGGCAGCGGGTGGCGCTGGCGCGCGTGATCCTGAAGGACGCGCCGATCCTTGTACTCGACGAAGCCACGAGTGCGCTCGACAGCGAGGTGGAAGCGCAGATCCAGCGCACCATGTACGAACTCATGGATGGCAAGACGGTGATCGCCATCGCGCACCGGCTGTCCACCATCGCGGCCATGGACCGGATTCTGGTGCTTGAGGACGGCCGCATCGCCGAGGAGGGCACCCATGGCGACCTGCTGGCGCTGGGGGGGCTTTATGCAGGGTTCTGGGCGCGGCAATCGGGCGGGTTCATCGGCACCGACGACACGACGGATGCGACGCGGGCGGCGGAATGACGCGCGCAGGCGGACGGACGGCAGGGTGAGGATCGACGGCGGAAAGGCGGCGGAATGACGATAGACGGCATGGCACGCAGGCTGGGGCTCGACTGGCTCGGCAACCGGATCGACCCTTTTGCGGCCGCCGCGACCCCGCCACCGGACCGGTTGTGGCCGTTCCTGCGCTGGTGTCTGCGCGGGGCCGAACCCATGCTGTGGATCGCGGCCGTGATCGCGGTGGCGACCGGCGCGCTGGAGGTGGTGATGGCGCTCCTGCTGGGCGCGGTCGTGGACCTGGCGCTTGGCAGCGGGCCGGACCGGGTATTCGCGGACAACGCCGCCATGCTGCTGGGCATGCTGCTGATCGTGGTGGTGATCCGCCCCCTGATCCTTGGCGCGTCGGCCGCGATGCAATCGGTCGTCGTGGGGCCGAACGTGAACACGCTGACGTTGTCGCGGCTGCACCGGCATACGCTGGGGCAGGCGGTGACGTTCTTCGACAACGATTTCGCGGGGCGGATCGCGCAGAAGGAAATGCAGACCAGCCGCGCGGTGATGGACATCACCGTCGAAGGGCTGAACACGGTGGTCTATGCGCTGGCGTCGGTGGTGGCGTCGATTGCGCTGCTGCTGACCATCGACGGGCGAGCAGCGGTGTTGCTGCTGGTCTGGGTGGCCCTGTACCTGTGGTTCATCGCGGCATGGCTGCCCAAGGTGCGGGTACGGGCGGCGACGCGCGCGGGTGCGCGGGCCGCCACATCGGGGCAGGTCGTGGACACGGTGTCGAACATGCGCACCGTGAAGCTGTTCGCCAACGATCCGCTGGAAGACGAAAAGGCGCTGGGGGCCATGGGGTCCTACCGGGCACGGTCGATGGAATTCGGCCATGTGACCACGTTCTTCCGGCTGGGTCTGATGGCGGTGGCGGGGCTGGTGCCTGCCCTTCTGGTGGGGGCCACGCTTGTGTTCTGGCAGCAGGGCACGGCCACGGCGGGCGACATCGCGGCGGCGGGGACCATCGGGATCCGGCTGGCGCAGATGACCGGCTGGGTCAGTTTCACGCTGATGAGCATTTATGCGAGCATTGGCGAGGTGGAGGACGGGATGCGCACCCTGTCGCCCGCGCATGCGCTGACCGACGCGCCCGGGGCGGTGGACCTGCCGGGCGGGCCTGCGGGCGTGCGGTTCGACGGCGTGGGGTTCGCTTACGGGCGGGCGACCGGCGGGGTGGAGCGGATCGATCTCGACATCGCACCGGGGGAGAAGCTGGGCATCGTCGGCGCGTCGGGCGCGGGCAAGTCCACGCTGGTGAGCCTGCTGCTGCGGCTCCATGACGTGGAGGCCGGGCGCGTGCTGGTGGCGGGGCGCGACGTGCGGGAGGTGATGCAGAACAGCCTGCGCCGTCAGATCGCGATGGTCACGCAGGACACGGCGATGTTCAACCGGTCGGCGCGGGAGAACATCCTTTACGGTCGCCCGGATGCGAGCGAAGCCGCCTTGCGGGAAGCCGCCCGCAAGGCCGAGGCGCTGGGGTTCATCGAAGGGTTGCGCGACCACGCCGGGCGCACCGGGTTCGATGCGTATCTGGGCGAACGCGGCGTGAAGCTGTCGGGCGGGCAGCGGCAACGGGTGGCGCTGGCGCGCGCCATCCTGAAGGACGCGCCGATCCTGGTGCTCGACGAGGCGACGAGTGCCTTGGACAGCGAGGTCGAGGCGGCGATCCAGACGGCGCTGGAGCGGGTGATGGCGGGCAAGACGGTGCTGGCCATCGCGCACCGGCTGAGCACGCTGGCGCATATGGACCGGATCATCGTGATGGATGCGGGCCGGATCGTCGAACAGGGCACCCATGCGCAGCTTCTGGCCCGGCGGGGGCTTTACGCGCGCTATTGGGACCGGCAGTCGGGCGGGTTCATCGCGGCGGCGGAATGACCGCCGTCGCCATGCGCCGGGCCATGCGCCAGATCAAGGACGGGGCCTGACGCGCAGGCAGACTTCAGGCATAGCATGTTGCCGGAAGGAGTCCCCGATGACCCATGTCACACACCCGTCGCGATCCCTTGCCGTGCTGGCGGCACTGCTGTGCTGCGCCGCACCGGCAGCGCGGGCGCAGGACTTCGGCACCGCCGAGGCCGCCACGGACCTTGGCGCCTGCATCGATGCCTTCCGGCGCACGGAACCCTGCGAAGGCCTTCTGGGCTGGTGCGACCCGGTCTGGGGCATCGCCCGGCGCGAGGCCTGCGAAACGCGGCGGCTCGAGGTCGCCGATGCCGTGCTGAATGCCCGGTGGAAAACGCTGCGAGACCTGCTCGCCGAACACGACCAGCGCAACGGGCTCGACGACACCCCGCCCCTGCCCGATGCGCTGCTGGCCGAACAGCGGGCGTGGCTGGTCTTTCGCGATGCCACCTGCGGCTGGCTGGTCCGGCACGTCGACAGCTTTGATGTCACCGGTGACGCGGAACGCCGGCTGGATTGCCTGACCGGGATGACCCTCGACAGGATCGATCGGTTCAAGGTGCTGGAATACGAAGCCTTGACCAACCGATGAGTGGCTCGGACGCGCGCGTTGCAGAAATGGTCATCGACCGGCTGGGCCACCAGGGTGACGGCATCGCGGCGGGGCCGGATGGCCCCGTCTATGCCGCGCGCTGCCTGCCCGGCGAACGGGTGGCGGGGGTGCTGGACGGCGACCGGATCACGGCCCCGCGCGTGCTGGAGCCGTCGCCCGACCGGGTGGACCCGCCCTGCCCCCATTATGCCGATTGTGGCGGCTGCGCGCTCTTGCATGCGTCGGACGACTTCGTGGCGGGCTGGAAGCGTGATGTCGTGGTGCGCGCGCTGGCAGCCCAGGGGCTGTCGGCCCCGATCCGGGGCATCGCCACATCGCCGCCGCGGTCCCGCAGGCGCGCGGCGCTGTCGGGGCGACGGACGCGCACGGGTGCCGTGGTGGGGTTTCATGGCCGGGCCTCCGACACCGTGACCGGAGTGGCGGGGTGTCTTGTGCTGACGCCCGCCATCGTCGCGGGCCTGCCGCTGCTGGAGCGGATCACGGCCCTTGGCGGATCGCGCAAGGGCGAACTGACCCTGACCGTGACCGACACACGCGCGGGACTGGACGTGGCAGTGACGGGCGGACCTGCAGCATCGGCGGACTTGCTGGCCGCGGTGCCGGACCTTGCCGCGCGGGGACTTTCGCGGCTGACCTGGTCCGGCGACGTGCTGGTGCACGCGGCGCCGCCCGCGCTGCCCATGGGACGCGCGCAGGTGGTGCCGCCGCCGGGGGCGTTCCTGCAGGCCACGGCCCATGGGCAGGCGGCGCTTGTGGCCGCAGTGCGCGCGGCGGTGGGCGATGCACGGCGCATCGCCGACCTGTTCGCGGGCTGCGGGACCTTCGCGCTGCCGCTCGCGCAGGGTGCCGAAGTGCTGGCGGTGGAAGGCGACCGCGCGATGCTGGCGGCACTGGAGGCGGGCTGGCGGGGGGCACCGGGTCTGCGCCCGGTGCGGATCAACGCCCGCGATCTGTTCCGCGACCCTCTGGAGGGTGCGGAACTGGCCGGGCTGGACGCTGCCGTGATCGATCCGCCCCGTGCGGGGGCGGCGGCGCAGACGGCGGCGCTTGCCATGTCGGGGCCTGCGCGAATCGCGGCAGTGTCCTGCAATCCGGCCACCTTCGCGCGCGATGCCGCGCTGCTGGTGGCGGGGGGATACCGGCTGGACTGGATCGCCATCGTCGACCAGTTCCGCTGGTCGCCGCATGTGGAGCTGGCCGCGCGCTTCAGCCGGCCCTGAGACCGCTTGCGCAGACCGCGCCAATCCCTAGGTAGGCGGTGCGCCAGCCGGGAAAGGGACGGACATGACGAGACGCGAACAGGTGGCCCGCTGGATGGAACGTCCGGTGGTGCGCAACACGATCATCGGGGTGATCCTGTTCAACGCCGTGATCCTGGGACTGGAGACGTCCGACGCGGTGATGGCGCAGGCGGGCGGGCTGATCGCGTTCCTGGACCGGGCTTGCCTGACCGTGTTCGTGCTCGAACTGGCGTTGAAGCTGTACGCCCACCGGCTGCGATTCTTCGGCAACGGCTGGAACGTGTTCGATTTCGTCATCGTGGGCATCGCGCTGGTGCCGACGGCGCAGGGGCTGTCGGTGCTGCGCGCGCTGCGCATCCTGCGGCTCTTGCGGGTGATTTCCGTGGCCCCGTCGCTGCGCCGGGTGGTGGAGGGGTTCATCACCGCGCTGCCGGGCATGGGGTCGGTTTTCCTGCTGATGGCCATGATCTTCTACATCTCGAGCGTGATGGCCACGAAGCTGTTCGGCGATGCCTTTCCCGAGTGGTTCGGGGACCTTGGCCTGTCGGCCTATTCGCTGTTCCAGATCATGACGCTGGAAAGCTGGTCCATGGGGATCGTGCGCCCGGTGATGGAGGTCTATCCCTATGCCTGGGCGTTCTTCGTGCCCTTCATCATGATGACGACCTTCGCGGTTGTGAACCTGCTTGTTGGCCTGATCGTGAACTCGATGCAGGACGCCCATTCCGCCGAGGCGGACGAGCAGACCGGCAGCTACCGCGACGAGGTGCTGGAACGCTTGCGCGCGATCGAGGCACGGTTGGCCGCAAACGCGACCGAACCCGACCGGCGCGCATGAAACCGCTTCCGCAAATCGGCAAGGTGGCGTATTGAAAATGCGCGTACCCAATAATTCGAGCAGAACACGATGCGCGCGACGATGTTTGTAATGCTGCCCGTTGTGGCGGCCCTGTCTTCGTGTGGTAAACCCGCACCCCGGATCCTGTCCTATGACGGGCCCGCTGTGACCCAGATCTACGTCGCCAAGGAGCGTCGGCAGATGTATCTGCTGAACGGCACGGATGTGCTGGCGCGCTACGATGTGGACCTTGGATTTTCCCCCGACGGCCACAAGACCCAGGAAGGCGACGGGCGCACGCCCGAAGGCCTGTATGTCATCGACCGGCGCAATCCCCGCAGCGCCTTTCACCTGTCGCTGGGCATCTCCTATCCCAACGCGGCGGATCGGGCCGCGGCGGCGGCGGCGGGCGTGAAGCCCGGTGGCGACATCTTCATCCACGGGACGGCCGAAAAGGACGACGGGAAGGACGACTGGACCGCCGGATGCATCGCCGTCAGCGATGCCGAGATGGAACAGATCTTCGCGATGGTGCCTGTCGGAACGCCGATCTACATCTCGAAGTGATCGCGCTGCGTCCGCGCCGCACCGGCCCCGCAGCCGTCGCGGCGGCACGGGGCGGCACGGGGCGGGTGCGGGGCGGGTGCGGCGCGTCGGTCAGAAGGCGGGCAGCGGGTCGGTCACGCCCGCGCTGCCCGTGGTCCGGTCGCCCATGACGATCACCCACCACAGCAGGCCGCTTGGGTCCTGCTGCCAGGCGAAGCCCATGTCGGTGGCATCCGCCGCAAGGATTTCGGGCCCCCATGCCCCGTCATCCACCCATGCCGCGAGCGTGTCGAGTTCGGTCTCGAACGTCTGTGCGTAAAGCTCGGCCACGAGCGCGCCGCCGAAACCGGCCCGCGCCACGCGGTCATAGGGCGACGATCCGTCGGCACCGAACGGCCACGCGCGGCGCTGGCGCGACATGTCCGTCGCATGCGCCTGCGCCGCCGCTGTCAGTCGCGCATCGAGCGTCACGGGCGCGACCCCGGCCCGGGCCCGCAGCGCATTCACCGAATCGAGCATCCGGTACTGGATTTCGGGCACGTCGCTTGGCCGGATCTGATAGGCGCCCGAGGGCAGTGTCGGCCCGGTCGGCGCACAGCCCGAGATCAGGGCGGTCAGCAGGCAAAGTCCGGCAAGGAGTCGTGTCATCGGATGACTTTCGCAGATGTGTTTCGCCCGGTTACCCTGCCCGCGCGGCGGATACAAATGCACATGCGCGGCATGACGCCGGTTTGAATTGCCACTGCGGCAGCCGCGCCATATGATGCAACAGGTTTTTGCAACACGGGAAAGACACCAGATGACAAGCCGAACCGAACGTTCCGGCAATCTGACACTCAGCCGCCGCGCGGTGTTGTGCGGGGGGGCAGCCATGGGGGTCGCGGCCGCGCTGCCCACCCATGCGCAAGTCAGCACGGCGCAGGTGGACCCCACCGCCGAGGGCGCGCCCGAAATCGTGCGCCGCAACATCGCGGGGTTCCGCGCCCATCGGTGGCGGGATCATTTCGACAGCCTGCGCGACGGCGCCATCCTTGTGGATATCCAGGCCCGGAGCCTGCATTTCTGGTCCGAGGACGAAAGCGTCTTCCGGATTTATCCCACCAGCGTCCCGGAATCGCAGGACCTGACCCGGCTTGGGCGCACATCGGTGACGCAGAAGGTCGTCGGGCCAAGCTGGCGGCCGACACCGTCGATGATCAAGCGCAACCCGGAATGGCCGCCTTTCGTGCCGCCAGGGCCGGACAACCCGTTGGGGACCCACGCGCTGTACCTGTCCTGGACCTATTACCGGATCCATGGGACCCACGACACCCGCAAGATCGGTCGGCCGTCGTCGAACGGATGCGTCGGGCTTTACAACGAGGACATCCAGGAATTGTTCGCGCTGGCGTCGGTGGGCACGCAGGTGCTTCTGATCTGAGGCGGAATTGCATCACTGTGCCCGTAACGCGCAAGTTATATTGCGTTTTCACGGTTCACGAAGCTATAG
>DAIPIS010000115.1:0-7389 GCA_036770665.1 Meridianimarinicoccus sp. | reverse complement strand
TGATGGTGACCGAAGCAGGCGGCCGCGCCGCGCCGGTCCACATGGCCCGGATGCTGACGGCGGGTGGTCCGGTGCTTGCGGCCGCACCTTCGGCGTTTGACCCGCTTGCACGGATCACCATGGCTGCCGCAGAGCACCCCTCTGCCTGACGGCACGTGCGGGCGGCCCCCCCCGCGGTGGGGCGGACGACGGGTGGCGCGTCCGATGCGCGCTGGCCGATGGCCGTGCGGTCGACAGTGCCGCCGCCATCGGCACACCGCTGCGTGCCGGGGCGACGGGCCGCAGCGCGGGTGGTCGGCCATGTCGCGGGGGCGCGCCGATCCCGACCCTGCCGGTGTGTCCGGTCGCCCGATCATGGCCGCCGACGTTTCGACCGGCGGCGGTGAAGACTGCGGACGCGTCTGCGGATGCGTCTGCGAATGAGTCTGCGGCCGATCCATGATGACGTCCGACAGGGACAGGCCCGGTCGCAGCGGAGACGACTTGGGTCACTGGACCCGCAGCATCCCGAACCGCGCGCCGCAGGCGTCGGCGGATATCGCGCAACATGGGGACGGTCCCCCGCGTCGGCTTGAGTTGCGGGGCAACAGATGCGATGTTGCGGCTGGTGTGGGTCGAGCGAGGTCGGATCTGCCAGATGAGCCTGACTGATCCCCGGTCCGACGCGGCCACGCCGAGCGCTTCGCACGACGATGCCGCCTTGGTTCAGGCTTTCGTCCGCAGGCATTTTTCGGTGTGGGGCACCATCCGGTTGCATCGCGTGTCTCTGGGCGCGGACCTGTTGCGCGCTCCGCTCAACGTCGCCTTGGCGCCGGTCTTTCTGTGTGTGCGCCTTGTGGCGCTGGTGCTGATGCGCCTGCGGCTGGAACGGGCCGGTCGGTGGCTGGGCGCGCGGCGCATCCTGCTGCAGTCGGATGCCGCGCGCGCGGTCGCGCAAGCCCTGACCGACGAGGTGCTGCGCCCCCGCCTTGCGCCGGGCGCGTCGCTGTCGCCCGCCGCAACCCGGCTGGTCGAGGATTATGTGGGCATCCGCAGCGCCGTCGCCGAGATCGTGACCACGCTGGCCGTGCTGGGCATCGGCCTGATGGTGTTCCGCGCGGCGACACCGGGTGTGCTGTCGCTTGCGCCGCTGGTGTCCGGGCAGGCGGCGCTTGCCGGTGCGATTGCCGATTTTCCGCTGGGACAGGGTCTCGGGCGGGTCTGGTACCGGATGTTCCCTGTCGAGCCGTCCGCGGGGTTCGTGGCGGGCATGGCATGCCTTCTCGTGGTTCTCGCATCCGTGGTGACCACGTTTGCAGGTCTTGTCGCCGATCCGGTGCAGGCGTTTCTTGGCGTCCACCAGCGGCGCCTCATGGGGCTGCTCAACCGCATCGATCGGGCGGACGGGGCAGCCCCGGATGTCGCACCCGAACACATTCTCGCCCGGCTGGCCGACATGACCGACGCCGTGACGGCGCTGCTGCGCATGCTGCGACCCTGAACCGGCTTCGCGCAGCGGCGGGGCGGGATTGCGCACCCTTCCACACCGTCGCGTGACATCCGCCACCCACCGGCATCGGCCCGCGCGCGGTCAGGCGCGGGTGCCTTGGGGATCACCATCGCCCCGCGATCGGGCCAGCCGCAGACCGGCGACATCGCCGTTCTTCGCCGCGCCGGATGCAGCACCCCGGCGGACGGGGCGGGCGGGATCGGACCGGTCGGGCGCGGATGCGGGGATGCCGGGTGTGGCCGCCGGGGTCCCTCTTTGCATGCTGCAATGCTTTGGTTCTGAAACGGAGGGAATCGTTCCCGGCGACCACCATCGGAGTCCTAGCCGCTGGCCGTGTCAATTCTGTCACCGAGCGACGATCAACTGCCCGCCACCGTGATGGAGCCATGCTCCGGCCGCTTCTTCACGGCGCACGAACGCCGGATTTGCCAAACCACCATGCCGGTGGCATGATCCTGACAGGTTCTGTCATGGTGATGCATGTCTTTCCAGAAAGCGGCCGACCTGTTGCGCCTCGCAGAGATGGCGACAGCGCGTCATGGCGGTGTCGCGCTTACCGACATCGAGGATGCGTTCACCATAGACCGACGCACCGCCCAGCGGATGACCCGCATGCTGGAGGAGGTGTTTCCCAACTGCACGACCCGCACCGACGACGACCGGCGCAAGTTCTGGCGGCTGAGTGCGTCGGATGCGCGGCTCATGCTGGCGCAGGGCATCCGGGACAGTGAGCTTGCAGCACTCGACATCGCCATCCAGCGCGCCGACCGGGACGGTGCGGCAAACGAGGTGCAGGCGCTGGGGTCACTGCGCGACCGTCTGCTGGCGGCAATGCCAGCGTCCCATGCGCGCCGCATGGAAACCGACGCCGAGGCGCTGCTGGAGGCTTATGGCTTCGCGTCCCGGCCGGGGCCGCAGACGCGCACCCGACCGGACCTGCTACGCCTGATCGCAGAAGCCCTGAAAGGCCCCCACCTGATGCGCGTCACCTATGACGGGGCAAACGCTGCCCCGCCGCGCGAACGCCTGCTGGAACCGCACGGCCTGCTGCTGGGCACGCGGCGCTATCTCGTGGCGCGGGAAAAGTCGGGGCGCGGTCGGATGCAGCATTTTCGGGTCGACCGGATCGTGTCCGCCGCACTCGAGGCGTCGTCGTTCCAGCGGGACCCCGATTTCGATCTTGCGGACCACGCGGCGCGGGCCTTCGGTTCCTACCACGACGCGGGCGAATACGGCGACGTCGAATGGCGCTTCGCACCGGATGCCGCCGACATCGCCCGGCTTTTCATCTTCCACCCCCGGCAGGAGATGATCGACAACCCCGACGGGACCTTGACCGTGCGCTTCCGGGCCGCGGGCCATCTGGAAATGGCGTGGCATCTCTACCAGTGGGGCGACAAGGTCGAGGTCGTGGCACCCGACGCGCTCCGCGCGCTGGTGACAGGCCACCGACGGTCGGATTTCCCGGCCTTGCCGTGACCGGTTCCACCCAAGCGCCGGAAACGCGGGCGTGTATCGCAGCCGCGCCGGGCGGCCTGTCCCGGCCATCCCGGTTGCGGCGGGTCGTCACGGCATGGCACCGGGACGGAGGCGCGGCCAGCCCTGCGGCGCGCGGCCCGGCACACCATGCCCGGCGCGGGGTTACGTCTGGATGGACGGCGCGGCACGATCGACCCCGCGCGCCGACGCTGTCGCCCGAACCACCCAGTCCACCAATGCCACGGGTTCGGGTGGCACGGACACGGCCGTGCCATCGGCGAAGGTTTCGAACGCCACCCTGTTGAGCGCGTTGAGACCCACAAGAACCGGGATATCCATCGCCACCGCCTCCGCGATGACGTTGCGAAATCCCCGCCCTTCCGCCTCGTGCTTGCCGAACTTGTTGATGATGAGCACGTCCGCCCCCGACGACAGGCGCGCCGACACAAGCCCCACGGCCGTTTCCAGCGCGGCGGAATCGAGCCTGCAGCCGCGCGCGAACGGGCCCAGATCCTGGCTGATCCGCAGCACGGGCCCGTCGGGCAGAACGCGCACATCCATGTCGCAGGGATCGACGCCGACGCGCGCGGAATTGATCTGCACGGTGCCAGCACAGCGCAGGCCTTGCGCGGTCAGGTCCGTTGCAAGGCGCTGCAGGATCAGGTCGGTGTCGCCGCGCCCCGGCGCCATGGTATAGGCAAGCATCATCGTCTTGGTCCTCGGATCAGAATGGCAGGAATTCGACAAGCGCGCCCGCGGGCAGCGTGTCGGTGTCGGACGGCAGCAGGATCAGCCCGTCTGCGAGCGGCAGCGTGCCGACGCGGCCGGACAGCGTCGCGTCATCGAAGCGGGCGACCTCGCGCCCCTGCCCGTCGAAGCCCTCGATCCGGGCCAGCCGCAGTTCGCAGCGGCCCGGCGCGCGGTGGATCGCGGTCGCGGTGACGACGTGGCGGCGCGCGGGGCCGGTTTCCGTGTCGCCCGACAGCGCCCGGATGAGCGCCGTGCCGAACACCTGCCACGTCACGAAAGCCGACAGCGGGTTGCCGGGCAGGCCCAGCCATGGCGCACGTCCGATCCGTCCGAAGGACACCGGCTTGCCCGGCTTGATCGCGACACCGCCGAACAGGATCGTGCCGCCCGCGTCGGCCAAGGCCGATTTGACGTGATCTTCCTCGCCCACGGAGATGCCTCCGGTCGTGAGAACGAAATCCGCGCGCGCGGCCATCGCGGCCAGCTGCGCGGCCAGACCGGCCCGACTGTCGACGCCCCGGTCGCAGGCGACAGGCGTCACCCCGGCAGCCGCCATGGCGGCGATCAGCATCGGCGTGTTGACGTCCCAGATCTGCGCCGCCGTCCGGTCCGTTCCTGCCTGCCGCACCTCGTCGCCGGTGACCAGAAGCGCCACGCGCGGGCGTCGGCGGACATGGACGCGCCCGGCACCGGCGGCGGCACAGGCGGCGATCCGGCGCGGGCCAAGCCTGCAGCCGGCGTTCAGGACCGGCACGCCCGCCGCCATGTCCTCGCCCGCCCGCCGGATGTTCAGGCCCGGTTCCGGGCGGCGGAAAAGCCGGATGGTCTCGCCGTCGCGGCGCACGTCTTCCTGCATCACCACGGCATCCGCCCCATCGGGAATGGGCGCGCCGGTGAAGATACGGACCGCCACAGCACCCGCGATGCGTGGACCGCCCCCTTGCCCCGCGGGCACCCGCGCCACGACCGGCAGCCGCCAGGGCCCGTCACCCGTCAGCGCGCCGACAGCGACTGCGTAGCCATCCATCGCGGCATTGTCGAACGGCGGCACCATCGCTTGCGCCCGCACGGCCCGCACCAGCACCCGGCCCAAGGCCTGCGCGAGCGGCACCACGTCCGTCCCGGTCACCGGCGCCACATGCCCGGCGATCCGCCGCAACGCGTCGTCGATGCCGATCAGCGCCGCATGTGCGCCCGGCCCGTCGCAGCCGCATCCCGGTGCCACCATTGCGCTGCGGGCCATCATGCCCCCGAGACCTTCAGGAAATGGCCTGGACCGAAGCTGCAATCGAGATCGCGCAGCCGCCCGTCCTTCAGCCCGTAAATCAGGCCATGCACCCGGATATCCGCACCGCGCTGCCACGCCCGCTGCAGGATCGGCGTTTCGCACACCCGCCGGACGCCCTCGACCACGTTCAGTTCCGACAACCGGTCGCGGCGGCCTTCCATGTCGGGTTCGTGCCCAAGATCGACCGCGTAACTGCGCGCCAGCCGCCGGATCGGTTCGAGCCAGTGATCGGCCAGCCCATGCGGCCGATCCTCGGTCGCGGCTTTCACACCGCCGCAACCATAATGGCCACAGACGATGATTTCGCGCACTTTCAGGGCGTCGACCGCGAATTCCAGCGCGGACAACAGATTCATGTCCGAGGAATGGACGATGTTGGCCACATTGCGGTGCACGAACACCTCCCCCGGATCGAGCCCCGCCACGACGTTGGCCGGCACCCGGCTGTCGGAACACCCGATCCAGAAGAACTCGGGGGCCTGCAGTGCCGCAAGACGGCTGAAATAGGCGGGCTCTTCGGCATGGCGTTTCGCCGCCCAGTCCCGGTTGCGTGCGAGAAGATCACTGAGCATCCGATATCTCCGGAAAGGGCGGGAGTCCCCGGCGTGACCGCATGCCAAGCGACAGGCCCCGAAGGTCCCGCGTATTCAGGCGCGCGCGGGCGATGGGCAGCAGGATCGCGTGTTCGGCCACGAGGTGACTGCGCATGTGATCCGCGAAGCGCGCAAGCAGCCGGGTCTCACGCGCGGTCAGGTCGTCGCCAGTATCCACGCAGCGGACAAGGGCGGCGCGCACGCGCGGCAGCAGGCGCATGGCCGTTTGCTGGGTCGTGGTGATCCTGCCGATGGTCCGTTCGATGCCGTCTTCGGGGAGGCAGCGCTTTTCCAGCAGGGGGAACAGGTCCTCGACCTCGTCGCGCATGTGCATGGTGAACTCCTCGTTCAGGAAACGCAGCACGCTCACGGCGAGGGGACGGCCAAGGGCCGCGCCGCCTGCCAGCCTGTCGATCATCGCGCAGATCCTGCGTTCCCGCAGGTGATCCTCGCGGATGAAATCCAGCGGCGCGCGCAAGAGGGACGGGTCGGTCGGGGAAAGACCGGCCCCCGACATCTCGGCATGTGGCTGTCGCATGACCCGTCCCTTCGTGTTTCAGATCGGCGCGAGGCTTGCGCCCGTGATCTGCGCACCCCGCGCCAGGCTGTCGATGTACGCGCGCGACGCGCGCGCCCATGCGGCCTTTTCCAGTGCCTGCGCGATCTTGGGGCGCACGGTGTCATAGGGCAGGACCTGCCCCTGCGCGGTGGCGTTCAATCGGATGATGTGCCAGCCGTGCCGCGACAGGACCGGCGCCGCCGTCATGCCGCCCTCCGCCAATATTCGCAGAGCGGTTTCGAACTCGGGCACGGTATCGCCCGGCCCGAGCTGGCCCAGATGCCCGCCCGATGCCTTGGACCCGCAATCGCTGTCGCGGGCCGCAAGCGCGAAGCCCTTGGCATCGCCATCCAGCCGTCCCAGCACGGCCAGTGCTCGCGCTTCGGCCATCCGGCACGCCGCATCATCGCGGGGATCGCAGGCGCACAGGATGTGGGAGACATCCCACAGCGGCGGCGACCGGAACCGATCCGGGTCTTTGGCCCATTCCGCGCGCACGGCGTCCTCGGTCACCGGCGCGATGGAAAGGGCCGCGTCCAGAAGCGCGCGGATCATCGCCTCGTCTTCGGTTTCGGTGCGTCCCGGCGCCAGTTCTTCCGGTTCGGGTTCAAGCCCGCGCCTGCGTGCTTCCTGCAGCAGAAGCGCGCGGATCGTCAGCGCCTGCGCCGCCTTGCGCCAGGCGATGCCTGGCTTGTCCTTGGGCCCGGTGTGGTTCTGCGCCTCGGCGGCGATGCTGGCCTGCGGGATGGTTTCGCCGTTCACGACGACATCGGGGAAAAGCGCCATGTTCATTTCATTCACTCCGCCGGTGTGGTGATGGTGGGTCCGCTCTTGCCGTGAAGCTTGTCATGGGCCCGACGCCGTTCCTCCAGCGGACGGCGGCGGCGCGAGCGCACGATCTGATAGCCAGGTCGCAGCGTGACATAGCGCACCGGGATCGACAGCATGTGCACCAGCCGGGTGAACGGGAACGCCGCGACGATCACCATGCCCAGCACGATGTGCGCCTTGTAAAGCCAGTGCACGTTGACGACCTCAAGCCAGGCGTTGATCTGCAGGGTCATCACGCTTTGCGACCAGGTCATGAAGCGCACCATTTCGGTCCCGTCCATATGGCCGAGCGTCAGCACGATCGTGCCCATGCCCACCACGATCTGAAGCCAGAGCGCGACAAGGATGGCGATGTCCGCGAAGCTGGAATTGACCCGGATGCGCGGATCGAACAGCCGCC
>DAIPIS010000367.1:0-1610 GCA_036770665.1 Meridianimarinicoccus sp. | reverse complement strand
GTCTGGGAACTGGCCGGGCCGACCGATTACCGGCAGGACCGGCTGACCGGCGCGCAGACGTATTTCCACCCGGCGGACGCCGCCGCGCGCGCGGCGGTGGACGCGATCTGGCACGACATGACCGGCGCGCCGCGCGACCGCGCGCGCGGGACCGAAGCCGCGACGACCGCCGCCGCGCGCGGCATGGCCGGCGCGGACGGGCTGACGCTGCGGGTCAAGGGACGCGACGTGCACCTGCCGCGGTTCCGCGCGGGCGTCGCGCGGGTGTCGTTCTGGGATCTCTGCGGCGTGCCGCTGGGGCCCGCCGATTACCTCGCCGTGGCCGAGGCCGTGCGCGTGCTGATCGTTGAGGACGTGCCGCGCCTGGGCATTTCCAACTTCAACGAGGCGAAGCGCTTCGTCACGCTGGTCGATGCATTGTACGAAGCCGGGACGCGGCTGATCGTGACCGCCGCCGACGTGCCCGACCGGCTGTATCTCGAAGGGGCGGGGGCGTTCGAATTCGAACGCACCGCATCGCGCCTGTCGGAGATGCAGTCTGCCGATTGGGGGAACCGGGCGGCAGCGGTGGACAGCCCCGGCGCGGCACGGTAGCAGAACGGCGAAACGGGCAGGGGCACGGGCAGCATGGACGATCTTCGCAACAGGTATCTTTCGGCCATCGCGGATGCGGGGGACGAATCCGCGCTGGAAACGGTGCGCCTGCAGGCCGTGGGCAAGAAGGGCGAAATCAGCCTGATGATGCGCGAGTTGGGGAAAATGTCGCCCGAGGAACGGCTCACCGCCGGGCCCGCGCTCAACGCCCTGAAGGACGAGATCAACGCAGCGCTCGCCGCCCGCAAGGCCGCCCTTGGCGATGCCGCGCTCGAAGACCGGCTGCGCGCCGAATGGCTGGACATGTCGCTGCCCGCGCGCGGCGTGGTGCGGGGGATGGGCACGATCCACCCGGTCAGCCAGGTGATGGACGAGGTCACGGCGATCTTCGCCGACATGGGCTTTGCCGTCGCCGAAGGGCCGCAGGTGGAAAGCGACTGGTACAATTTCGACGCGCTGAACATCCCCGGCCACCACCCCGCGCGGGCGGAAATGGACACGTTCTACATGGCGCGGGTGGAAGGCGATAACCGGCCCCAGCATGTACTGCGCACCCACACCAGCCCCGTGCAGATCCGCACGATGGAAGCACAGGGCGCGCCGTTGCGCATCATCGCGCCGGGCCGGGTCTATCGCGCCGATTACGACCAGACCCACACGCCGATGTTCCACCAGATCGAAGGGCTGGCCATCGACCGGGATATCTCCATGGCGAACCTGAAATGGGTGCTGGAGGAATTCTTCGCCGCGTTCTTCGGGCTGGAAGGGATCAGGACCCGCTTCCGCGCGTCCCATTTCCCCTTCACCGAACCCTCGGCCGAGGTGGACATCCAGTGCAGTTGGGTCGACGGGCAGTTGCGCATCGGCGAAGGCGACGACTGGCTGGAGGTGCTGGGGTCCGGCATGGTCCACCCCAAGGTGCTGCAGGCGGCGGGCGTGGACCCGGCGCAATGGCAGGGCTTCGCCTTCGGGATGGGCATCGACCGGATCGCCATGCTGAAATACGGCATCCCCGA
>DAIPIS010000366.1:0-1622 GCA_036770665.1 Meridianimarinicoccus sp. | reverse complement strand
CCGGGCGCTGTCTCAGGAAATCCAGTTTCATCGGCACATGTCCTCTCCTTCCGCCGGGGCGGTTCGCACCCCGGGGGGCACGGTCACGATCGTTTCCAGAAATCCGGGGCCGTGGCCCCACATGCCGACGCAGCAACGACAACTGCCGCATCCGCGGCCCCTACAACTGCCGCATCCGCGGTTGGCGAAACCGCGCCGCCGGATCGAGCACCAGGTCCTGCAACGCCCAGACCAGCGCATCGACCCGGTCGGGGCTCCCACGCCCCTCGAACCCGCGCACCGTCATCTGGCACATCTGCTCTTCAAGCTCTGCCAGCGCACCGCGCCGGTGCTTCACACGCCCCTGCTCGTACAGTGCCGCCACCGGCTCGGCCCGCGCGGCCTTGCCCCGGCTGGCCCGCACGGCCCGGTAGGGCACCATCGGGTCCACCTGCCGGATCACGCTTTCCACCAGATTGCCGCCCTGGTTCACTTCCGCCACCAGCCGGTCGGCCCCATGCCGCGCCATCGCCGCCAGCGCCGCCTCTGCCCAGCCCTGCGGCGACGCCCCCTGCACGGTGCAATCCTCGATCACATAGGCGGTCCACCCCTGCGGCGAGCCCGACATCCGAACCCCCGCCACCACGATCCCGCAACTGTCCGACATGCCGTGCCCGCTCACCGGGGGATCGACCGCCACGACGATCCGGTCCAGATCCGGCATCCGCTCCACCTGCAATGCTTCCAGCATCGCCATCGTCCACAGCGCGCCCTCCGCATCCTCCAACAGGATCCCGTCCAGCTCCTGCCGTCCCAGCCGGGTCCCGGCATACCGCGCCCGCACCTCGGCCAGAAAACTGTCGGCCAGATAGGCGCTGTTCGCCTCGGTCGGCGCATGCGTCACCACCGTGGACCCGTTGTCGAGTATCCGCTTGAGCACGCTCACGTTGCGCGGCGTGGTCGTGACCACCTGCCGGGGCGTCTGCCCCAGCCGCAGGCCGAACTGCAGCATGTCCCACGCATCCTCGGCCTTCTTCCACTTGGCCAGCTCGTCCACCCAGGCCGCATCGAACTGCGGGCCGCGCAGGCTTTCGGGCTCATGCGCCGAAAACACCTGCGCGACGGCACCGTTCGGCCACACCAGCCGCTTGCGGGTCGCCTCCCACACCGGCCTTCGGTCGGGGGGCGAACACGCCAGAATCCCGCTGTCCCCGAAGACCATCACCTCGCGCACCTGCTCGATCGTCTCGCCCACCAGCGCCACGCGCCGCGACCGGCCAGGATCGAGCGGCCGTGACCCCTCCACCTCCGACCGGACCCATTCGGCCCCGGCGCGCGTCTTGCCCGCACCGCGCCCACCCATGATCACCCATGTCCGCCAGTCGCCTTTCGGCGGCAACTGGTGATCCAGCGCCCAGAATTCGAAGATGTAAGGGAGCGCCAGAAGCGCCCCCTCGGTCAGGTCATTCAGAAACGCGTCCCGCACCACCTGCGGCGCGGAGGCAAGCAAGACGCCGCCCGATCTCAAGTCGGGCAGCGTCGAAGTCGACGGCATAGTCGTTGACGATACCGGCGTCAGATCGTGCTTTCTGTTCAAGGCGTTCCCTTTCGGCAAGGGCCGTCTGCAAGGCCTGTTTCAATTG
>DAIPIS010000365.1:0-1624 GCA_036770665.1 Meridianimarinicoccus sp. | reverse complement strand
GTTTCGAACCCCATGCGGATCAGTTCGACCAGACCGCCGCACAGCACCGCCTGTTCGCCGAAAAGGTCGGTTTCGCATTCCTGACGGAAGTTGGTCTCGATGATGCCCGATCGCCCGCCGCCGATGGCGGAACAATAGCTGAGGCCCAGTTCCAGCGCGCGGCCCGACGCGTCGTTGTGCACGGCCACAAGGCAGGGCACGCCGCCGCCCTTGGTGTATTCGCTGCGCACCGTGTGGCCGGGGCCCTTGGGCGCCATCATGATCACGTCGATGCCGGGCTTGGGTTCGATCAGCCCGAAATGCACGTTGAGCCCGTGGGCAAAGGCAATCGCCGACCCGTCGCGCAGGTTGTCGTGGACATGCTTGCGATAGGTGTCCGCCTGCAATTCGTCGGGCATGGTGAACATGATCAGGTCGCACCACGCCGCCGCTTCGGCGATGCCCATGACCTGCAGCCCTTCGGCTTCGGCCTTCTTGGCGGACGGCGAGCCTTCGCGCAGGGCGACGACAAGGTTCTTGGCGCCGCTGTCGCGCAGGTTCAGGGCGTGGGCGTGGCCCTGGCTGCCATAGCCCAGGATCGCGACCTTCTTGTCCTTGATCAGGTTGATGTCGCAATCGCGGTCATAATACACGCGCATGGTGGTATCCTCCGGTGGTCGGTGTGTGGTGCGGCGCAGGATACAGCGCCGTATGCGGGGCCGGGTGAAGAAAAGTCCTGTAATCCCGGCGCGGATCGAGATAATCATTCATCCTTGGGCCAATACGGTGACAATCATGCAGATCGACGATCAGGACCGCCGCCTGTTGCGCCAGTACCAGGCCGACCCGTCGCTGTCGGCGGCGGCGCTGGCGGATCGCACCGGCATGACCCGCGCGGCGGCGTGGCGGCGGCTGGAACGGCTGCGCGAGACCGGGGTGATCCGCGGCGTGCGCGCGGTGATCGACTGGCGTGCGCTGGGATACGATGTCGAGGTGTCGCTGCGCCTGACGCTCGACAAGTCGCAGCCCCGCGCCTTCGACGCGGTGATCGCCGCCGCGCGCGAGATCCCCGAGGTGATCGAAATCCAGACATTCCTGGGCCGCGTCGACCTGCGCCTGTCGGTGATCGCGCGCGACATGCCCCATTATCAGGACCTCTACCGCAGTCGCATCCTGACCCTGCCCCATATCGCCGAGATCGAGGCGCTGATGCAGGTCGCCACGATCCGGCAAAACGACGCGCTGCCGCTGTGATCGACATCGACGACACCGACCGGGCGCTGTTGCGCGCACTGGCGCAGGACGCGTCGGCCAGCGCGGGGGCGCTCGCGCGGCGTCTTGGCCTGAGCCAGCCGACCGCATGGCGGCGCATCCGGCGGCTGGAGTCGGCGGGGATTCTGGCCGGTCGGCGGCTCGATCTTGACCACGCGGCGCTGGGGTTCGGGGTCACGGTGTTTCTGGGCGTGAAGCTGGCCGCGCGCGGGCGTGTCAGCCTCGAGGATTTCGAACGCGCCATCACCGCCATCCCCGAGGTGCAGGCGGTGCACCACGTGCTGGGACGCTACGATTACCGCCTGCGGGTGGTGGCGCGGGACCTGTCGGATTTCGAACGCGTGCTGCGGCGGCGGATCATGACCCTGCCCGC
>DAIPIS010000364.1:0-1624 GCA_036770665.1 Meridianimarinicoccus sp. | reverse complement strand
CCATGTCGCTGTCGATGGCCAGTTGCTTGCCCGGCATCCCGTCCAGCGCGAAGCGCGCGCCGACCTCGGCCATGCGGGCGGCCCCCTTGGTGATGACCATGAAGTTCACGATCAGCAGGACACAGAACACCACGACGCCCAGGAACACGCTGCCGCCCATGACGAAACTGGCGAAACCGCTGATGACGGTGCCCGCGGCGTCCGGCCCCGTATGGCCCTGCCCGATGATGAGTTTCGTAGAGGACACGTTCAGCGACAGCCGCAGCATCAGCGACGCCAGCAGGATCGTCGGGAAGGACGAGAAATCCAGCGGTCGTTCGATGAACAGCGTCACCGTGAAGATCAGGATCGCGAGCGCAAAGGACAGCGCCAGCCCCATGTCCAGGACGAAGGCCGGCATCGGCAGGATCATCATGACGATGATCGCCATCAGCGCCATCGCCATCAGGATCGTGGGCTGGAACAGCAGCTTGGTGTCGAACGCAGGCATCGGCTATCCTCCCCACAGGCTGCGGACAGGCCGGTCGCCGAAGAGACCGCCAAGGCCCGGATTGTCGGGCACGAGCGACCCCATGCTGACCGGCACCCCCCCGCCTTGCAAAAGCTGGAACCTGTTTTCGCGCAGCGGTGTCCCCGCCTGCGTCAGCATCGGTGCCGCGTCGCGCAGCGGGCCCGGCGCGGGCAGCGGACCCGCGCCAAGTGCCGCAAGATGCCGCTGCACGACCTTGCGATAGCGATCGGCATGGACCGGCGTGCGCGAATGGTAATGGCCCGCCGCCACGATCCAGTCGCCGCTTTCGGCATAAAGGTCGCGCAGGAAGCGCGCCGCATAGGCCGCGTTCCGATCCGGGTCGATCATGTCCGCCAGCGATGCGAACCCGTCGCCGTGCCAGCGGAAATTGATCTGGAAACACCCGAGATCGGTGCTGTCACGGCCGGATGAAATGGCGGCTTGCGCAGCGGCAAGTGCCGCCGCCCGCGTGTCGAAGAACGCGCCCTGCCCTTCGACGTTCAGAACCCAGGGCCACGGCGCGAACCGCGCGCCGGCCTTGCGCCCGCTTTCCGACAGCGCCACGGCCAGCAGAACCGCCAGTGGCACGCCGGTCTCCGACGCCGCGCGCCGGGCGGCACTTTCGCACACGGCATCGTCCGCGCCGCGCGCGGCCCAGGCCCTGTCCGCCCCGCCCAGGGCCACACAGAGGGCCACCGCCAATCCGATCCGTGAACCCGTTCGTCGCATCCCGCCCGCCGCAATTCTTGCTGCCATGGTCCGGGCTTAGCGCGATCATCCTTTCCAATCGGTTGATGCCCGACCCGGCGGGTGCGGAATCCCCGACCCCTTCCGCTTCGGAAAGTCTTGGACGGCGCAACGGTGACGGGTGTAGGCTGGAACCAGGGCGGCACATGGGGGGAACCGATGTCGAATATCGCGGGCAAGGCCTATGCGATGAATGTCATCACGCCAAGCCATCCGTGGCGGACATGGTCCAACCGCCTGATCTTCATGGTGGCGCGCGGTGTGCCCGATGTCCTCAGCGGGCTGCTGGGTCTGTCGCTCATCCATTTCGCGCGCTGGGTCATCATCAAGCCCGAACAGTGGCCGGATCTGGGGCAGGGCAAGGAA
>DAIPIS010000363.1:0-1626 GCA_036770665.1 Meridianimarinicoccus sp. | reverse complement strand
GAACAGACCCCGGCGACGATCATGATGTTCATGGAACTGATCGCGGGCATCCTGCCGGACGGCGTGCTGAACGTGGTCAACGGCTTCGGTCTCGAAGCGGGCAAGCCGCTGGCCAGCTCGTCGCGGATCAACAAGGTCGCGTTCACCGGCGAAACCACCACCGGCCGTCTGATTTCGCAGTACGCATCCGAAACGATCATCCCGGTCACGCTGGAGCTGGGCGGCAAGTCGCCGAACATCTTCTTCTCGGACGTGATGCGCGAGGACGACGCCTATTTCGACAAGTGCCTCGAAGGCTTCACCATGTTCGCGCTGAACCAGGGCGAAGTCTGCACCTGTCCGTCGCGTGCGCTGATCCAGGAAGACATCTATGACGCCTTCATGGAACGCGCGCTGGAGCGGGTGAATGCCATCGTGCAGGGCGACCCGCGCGACATGGGCACCATGATCGGCGCGCAGGCGTCGTCGGAACAGTATCACAAGATCCTGTCCTATCTCGACATCGGTCGCCAGGAAGGCGCCCAGGTCCTGACCGGCGGCGAAGCCAACTCCCTGCCGGGCGACATGGCGGGCGGCTACTACATCAAGCCGACCGTCCTGCGCGGCCACAACAAGATGCGGGTCTTCCAGGAGGAAATCTTCGGCCCGGTCGTGTCGGTGACCACCTTCAAGGACCAGGCGGAAGCGATGGAGATCGCCAATGACACGCTCTACGGCCTTGGGGCCGGGGTGTGGTCGCGCGATGCCAACACCTGCTACCGCTTCGGGCGCGGGATCAAGGCGGGCCGGGTCTGGACCAACTGCTATCATCTCTATCCCGCCCACGCGGCGTTCGGCGGCTACAAGCAGTCGGGCATCGGGCGCGAGAACCACAAGATGATGCTGGACCATTACCAGCAGACCAAGAACATGCTGGTCAGCTACAGCCCCAACAAGCTCGGGTTCTTCTGATCCATCATGGCCGGGGCGCCCCCCGTCCCGGCCATGTTCGATGCGGCCGCGCTGGCGACAGCGCGGCCGTTTCGCGTTTCTGGGGCTGCGCGTCAGCCTGCCTTGGGCAGATAGGGCACGCCGCCCGCAAGATCGGTGTCGTCGATCGCGTAGAACCGGTTGACCGCGCCCGCTTGCCGCGCGCTGGCGAAGGGCGCGTAATCGGGGTCGTCCACGAAGGCGCGCAGAGCCGTCTTGTCGGGGAACTTGATGAGCGCGATCAGGTCGGCGTCCAGCGCCTCGCCTTCGAGCGTGTCGATGTTGCCGCTGCGCGACAGGTATTCGCCACCGTGCTTCGCGGCGATGTCGTGGACGGTGGCGGCGTAATCCGGCACCCAGGTATCGTTGGTGACCTTGACGATGGCGATCAGGTATGCGGCCATGGTCGTTCCTCCCTTTCGTGTGTCTGCCGCATCTTCGTGGCGGCTGCGGGCAGGATAGGCGGGCGGCGGGCGGCTGTCATCGGGGATGGGGTCTGAGCCGGGATTGATTTCCGGCGCAAGGTTGGCTAACTTGGCCAGGTATCAGGAGCCATCCCATGCAGATCAACGTGCACACCGCCAAGACCCAGTTGTCCAGGCTGATCGACGCCGCCCTCGCGGGGGAGGAGGTCATCATCGCCAAGGGCGCGCGCCC
>DAIPIS010000362.1:0-1632 GCA_036770665.1 Meridianimarinicoccus sp. | reverse complement strand
GTGGTTTGGTGGAGCCAAGGGGGATCGAACCCCTGACCTCTTGCATGCCATGCAAGCGCTCTCCCAGCTGAGCTATGGCCCCATGTCGGCGTCTTCTATGCAAGCACTTGGGTGCTTTCAAGCGGAAACGTTCCGATCGGGATCAGCCGTCGTCGTCATCCGCTGCGACGTCTGTGAGGTCGTCGAGTGACACGTTGCCGTCATCGTCGTCGTCCAGCAGATCGTCGTCGATCTCGACATCGGCTGCTGCATCTTCATCGTCCAGCACGACGGGTTCGTCATCGAGGATTTTTGCCGGCTTCGACTTTTCGGCGATCAGCGAGCGCGACTTGCCGGTGTCGAGCGTGACGACCTCGCCGGTGTAGGGGCTCACGATCGGCGTCCGGTTGAGGTCGTAGAAACGTTTCCCGGTGGTCGGGCACACCCGTTTCGTGCCCCATTCTTCCTTTGGCATTGCTGACACTTCCCTTGCTGCCCATGGGCGCGCCGCCGCAGCCCGGCGGGGCGCAGCGCGAAGCGTGCCGATGCCACAAGGTCGTGCCCATGTCAAAGCCTTTCGCGCCATGCGCCGCGGCGCGGTGAAAGGCGCTGGCGGCATTCCCGCGGACGCTGCACGGGGCGCAAGACAAGTCGCCATCGGCACGCTAGGGTCGCACGCAACATGGCTGCATGGGGGGCGCACGGACAACAACATGGCGCGGCGGGAACGGGACGACGACACCGACATGCTGGAACTGCCGGGTTGCCCGGACGTTCAGGTCCGTCTGCGCCGGTCGGCGCGCGCGCGGCGCCTGTCGTTGCGCGTGTCGGGCGTGGACGGGCGCGTGACCCTGTCGCTTCCGCAGGCCGTGCCGCTGGCGACGGCGCGCGAATTTCTCGACCGGCAAGCGGACTGGGTGCGCGGGCACCTGGCGGACCGGCCGCGCGCATGGGTGCCCCGCATCGGCGGTGTGATCCCGGTGCACGGGCGTGACCTGCCCATCGTGGCGGGACCACGCGCGCGTTTGCTGGCCGACCGGGCGGAAGTACGGGCCAGCGCCATGGCCGGACCGCAACTGGCCGCGCTTTTGCGGGCCGAGGCGCGGGGGCGGCTCGCGGCGGCCTGTGACACCCATGCGGCGCGGCTCGGGCGGCGCTACAGTGCGCTCGTTCTGCGGGACACGCGGTCGCGGTGGGGATCCTGCAGCGGCGCAGGGCGGCTGATGTTCTCGTGGCGGCTGGTGATGGCCCCGCCCGAGGTGCTGGATTACGTCGCCGCGCACGAGGTGGCGCATCTGGCCGAGATGAACCACAGCGCCGCGTTCTGGGCCGAGGTAGCCCGGCTCTGCCCGGATTACACGCGGCGGCGGCGTTGGCTGCGCGACCATGGGGCGGTGCTGCACGGCATCCGGTTCACCACGTGACAGGGACGCCGCGCGCGGTGCCGGAGGGCGGAGGCGCGCTTCACGACCGGGTGTTCCGGTCCATGCGGACGCGGATCATGTACGGCGGGATGGTTCCGGGCGAGGCGCTGACGCTGCGGGGGCTGGCGGAAATCTATGGGGTGAGCATGACACCGGCGCGCGAAGCGGTGCGAAGGCTGGTGGCCGAAGGGGCGCTGACCCTGTCGGCATCGGGCCGGATCAGCGCGCC
>DAIPIS010000361.1:0-1637 GCA_036770665.1 Meridianimarinicoccus sp. | reverse complement strand
GGCGATCTGGGGATGCTGGCGCGCGGCGACGTGGTGATGATGCTGTCCAATTCGGGCGAGACGCCGGAGTTGGCGGACATGATCGCGCACACCCGGCGGTTCGGGATCCCGCTGATCGGGGTGGCGGCGCGCGCGGGCAGTACGCTGCTGCGGCAGGCGGATGTGGCACTGCTGCTGCCGGCGGCGCAGGAGGCCTGCGGGACCGGCGTGGTGCCCACGACATCGACCACGATGACGCTGGCGTTGGGCGATGCGCTGGCGGTGGCGCTGATGGAGCACCGGCAGTTCACGCCGCAGGATTTCCGCCAGTTCCATCCCGGTGGCAAGCTGGGCGCGCAACTGGCCAAGGTGTCGGACCTGATGCACGCGGGCGACGAGCTGCCGCTGGCGGGCCTTGATACGCCCATGACCGAGGCGTTGATGACCATGACCGGCAAGGGGTTCGGCGTGGTTGCCGTGCTGGACGGCGCGGGGGCACTGGCCGGGATCATCACCGATGGCGACCTGCGGCGCAACATGGACGGGCTTTTGGATCGACGCGCGGGCGACGTGATGACGGCGGGGCCGAAGACGGTGCAGCCGGGCGCGCTGGCGCAGGAGGCTGTGCGCCTGATGGAGGCACGCAAGATCACGTGCCTGTTCGCGGTGGACGGTGCGGGCGCGCTGGCCGGGATCATCACGATCCACGATTGCCTGCGGGCTGGCGTGGTGTGACGGGTGGCGACAGGGCGGTACAGTCGTGCGGTCCGGGCGACGAAGCTGGTGTTGCCGGTCGTGGCGGTGGGGCTTTTGGTGCTGCTCGTGGTGCTGGCGCGGCAGGCGCCCGAGGGCGAACCGCTGCGGTTCGTGAGCGGCGAGTTGGGCGCGCTGGCCGAGAACCAGCAGCTTGGCCGCCCGCGCCATGCCGCGATGACCGATGACGGGGGGGAGTTGACCATCACCGCCGACCAGTTCGTACCCGACCCGGCGCGCGACCGGGTGACGCTGGGCCGCGACATGGCGGCGACGCTGGCGATGCCGGACGGCGTGGTCTATGACATCACGTCCCGGTCGGGCGAACTGGACGAGCCCGCGATGCTGTCGACGCTGCGCGACGACGTGGTGATCGTGGGGTCGGACGGCGTGGTGATGCGGACCGATGCGTTGCGGATGCGGACCGACCGCAGTTACCTCGAGTCGCTGGCACCGGTGCGGATCGACAGCGCCGAGGGGTATCTGGAGGCGGCGCGGATGGAGATTTTCACGACCCCCGGCGCGGAACAACAGACCCGAATTGTTTTCACCGGCGGTGTGCGGCTGGTATACACGCCCGAGATGCGGTGAGGGAAATGGCGATGCGCTGGCAGTTCGGGACGATCATCGGCGCATCTTTGCTGGTGGCAGGCGTGGCGGGCGCGCAGGACGGCACATCGGCGGGCGGGTTTCGCAACGACGACCCCGACGCGCCGGTGGAGGTCACGGCGGATCGGCTTGATCTTGCCCGGGCCGAGGGCACGGCGCTGTTCACCGGCAACGTGATCGCCGTGCAGGGCGACATGCGGCTGACAGCGGACTGGGTTCTGGTGGAATACATGCGCAACCCGGACGGCACGCTGGGGCAGGACATCGAACGGATGACCGCGCGCGACAACGTGCTG
>DAIPIS010000360.1:0-1649 GCA_036770665.1 Meridianimarinicoccus sp. | reverse complement strand
ATGATGCGCGGCACCTTCGCCAACATCCGCATCAAGAACGAAATGCTGGACGGCGTCGAAGGCGGCTACACCAAGGGCCCCGACGGCACGCAGATGGCGATCTTCGACGCGGCCATGGCCTATCAGGACGCGGGCATCCCGCTCGTGATCTTCGGCGGCGAACAGTACGGTGCCGGGTCCAGCCGCGACTGGGCGGCGAAGGGCACAAACCTGCTGGGCGTCAAGGCGGTGATCGCGGAATCCTTCGAACGCATCCACCGGTCGAACCTTGTGGGCATGGGCGTCATCCCGTTCGAGTTCACCGGCGGCGACACGCGCAAGTCGCTGGGGCTGACCGGCGATGAAACCGTGTCGATCCACGGGCTCGAAGGGGACCTGAAGCCTCTGTCCGACGTGCCCTGCACGATCACCTTCGCGGACGGCACCGAGAAAACGATCCAGGTCAAGTGCCGGATCGATACCGCGATCGAGAAGGAATACATCGAACACGGCGGCGTGCTGCATTACGTGCTGCGGGATCTGGCAAAGTCCGGCAGCGCGGCTTGATCCCGCGCACCCCGAAAACGACGAAACCCGCGCTCCGGCGCGGGTTTTTTCATGACCCGACCGATCGGGCATCAGACTTCGCGAAGGGCTACTGCGCGGCGGCGGCAATGGCGGGGCGGATGGTGTGTTCCAGCACGCTGTCCGTGATCGGCCCCGCAAACCGCAGGATCACAACGCCGTCGCGGTCGATCACATAGGTTTCGGGCACGCCGTAGAGCCCCCAGTCCAACGCCATGCGCCCCGGGCCGTCCGCACCGATCCCGGCATAGGGATCACCGAGGTCAGACAGGAACTTCAATGCCTTGTCCGGGTCGTCCTTGTAGTTCACGCCGTAGATCGGGATCCCTTCGGCGGCGAGCTGTTCCAGCTTGGGGTGTTCCACCCGGCAGGGTGCGCACCAGCTTGCCCAGAAATTCACCAGCTTCACGCCCGGTTCCCGCAGGGCCGCGTCATCGAACAGCGTCTTGTCACCCAGCGGCTGCAGCGCGACCATGGGCGCGGGCGATCCCGCCACGGCGGACGGCAGCGCATCGGGATCGTCGCGGAACATGCCCACATAGAACAGCCCGGCCATCGCGGCGAAGATCAGCGGCGGCAGCGCCACCAGCGGCGATACCCTAGCCATCCGCACGGTCCCGGCGCGCTTCGACCGCGCGCAGCTCGCGCAGGACGCGCGCGCCCTGCCGCAGGCTCGCCCAGACGAGCCCCACCAGCAGGCCGGCCGACACCACATAGGCCGATGTCACCTCGACCGCGTATTTCCCAAGTTCCGGCATCATGCCATACGCTCCCGGTTCAACAGGGCCTGCAAGCGGCGCCTGCGGATCTCTGTGCGGGTACGTACCAGCACGAGCGCCAGGAACAACAGCACGAACCCTGAAATGCTCGTGACCAGCGGCCAGTAATAGACGTCAGAGATAGGGTTCTCCTGCGTGATCGTCAGCGACGCGCCCTGGTGCAATCCCTGGTTCCAGAACAGAACCGCATAGCGCGACAGAAGCGCGAACACCGATCCCACAAGGCACAGGACCGATGTCAGATCCGCCGCCGTGTCCGGATTGTCGATCGCCGCCCACAGCGCGATGTAGCCCAGATAGAACAGC
>DAIPIS010000359.1:0-1650 GCA_036770665.1 Meridianimarinicoccus sp. | reverse complement strand
CCTTGCTGTCGTTGACGAAGGTCACGCCGCCCCGCGTGGCGACCGTCTGGCTGCGATGCGCGAGCCCCGCGAAGCTGCGCAGGCCCGCCTCGATCGCGCGGGGGGCCATGTTCAGCGCCCGCAGCGCGCCGTAGGCCGCGCAGGCGTTCTGGTGGTTGTGCACGCCGGGCAGGCCGGGGATGGCGCGCAGGTCGATGCTGGCCATCTGTCGGCCCTTGCGGGTCTCGGCCAGCCAGCCCTTGTGGGCATGCACCGCCCAGCCCGCGCCCGCCAGCTTGCGGGTGACGGAGACGCGGATCACGCGCGGGTCGCTGACCGCCTCGGACAATTGCCCCGCAAGGTACAGGCCTTCGGGTTCGTCCACGCCGATCACCGCGCGGTCGGGGCCGCCTTCGGCGAAAAGCCGCCGCTTGGCCGCGAAATAGCCGCCCATCCCGCCGTGCCGGTCCAGGTGGTCGGGCGTGAGGTTGGTGAAGACGGCCACGTCCGGGGTCAGCGCGCGGGCCAGGTCGGTCTGGTAGGACGACAGTTCGAGCACCACGACCGCGCCGTCGCCCGGCGGGTCGATGTCGAGCACCCCGCGCCCGATGTTGCCCGCCAGCTGCGACGGGCGGCCCGATGCGGTCAGGCAATGGTGGATCAGGGCGGCGGTGGTGGACTTGCCGTTCGAGCCGGTGACGGCGATCACCTGTGGCGGGGTGTCGAAGTCGGCCCAGTCCGACAGGGCGGCGGCGCGAAAGAACAACCCGATGTCGTTGTCCACCGGCACGCCAAGGTCATAGGCTGCGCGCAGCACCGGATGCGGGCGCGGGTAGAGATGCGGGATGCCGGGCGACGTGACGAGGCAGGCCACGTCCTCGAGCGCGCCGGGCCGGGTCAGGTCGCGCAGGGCCAGCCCTTCGGCGCCGGCGCGCGCGCGGCCCTCGGGGCTGTCGTCCCAGCCCACCGCCTGCGCCCCGCCCGCCGCCAGCGCGCGCAGGGCCGTCAGGCCGGACCGGCCCAGCCCCAGCACCGCGACCACCTGATCTTCGAAACCGGGAACGGGGATCATTGGCTGCCTCTCAGGACGGTCATCTGGCTGACGTTTTCAAGCGCTTGCGACGCGGTGATGGCCACCAGCACGATGAACGGCACCACGATGGCCAACGCGAGGACCATTTCCAGCTTGCGCCCGATGGTCAGGGCACTGAGCCAGCCCGCCGGAAGGGCACGCACCGCCGACTTGACGGCAGAATAGGCCAGAAGAAACTGCAGCACCACCCATGCCGACGCCACGACGGTTCCCATCATGCCGAGGGTGAATAACGTCCAGGTCTGGGCGGCGCGGGCAGCATAGGCGCAGCCGACCGCGGCCACGGTCAGCATCAGCGCCCGCGCGATCCGCCCGGCGGCGTCGTCGATCGCGCGCCCGAAGGGCGTCTGATAGAGTGGGGGGCCGTCTTGCGGGCGTCGGGTCATGGGTCAGGACTTGTGCATGTTTCGCAACACCAGAGCATGTTGCGCAAAAGTGGGAAACGGTTTTGCGCATCTCGATCATGCGACATCAACAGGTCAGAGCGAGGCGCGGGCGTGCGAAGGAAAGCGACCCGCTCAGCGGATCTTCAGCGTGGCTAGCCCGATCAGCGCGAGGATCAGCGACACGATCCAGAA
>DAIPIS010000114.1:0-7643 GCA_036770665.1 Meridianimarinicoccus sp. | reverse complement strand
CCCCACCCTCACGCCACGGCCCGCATCGGAAAACCTTCACCAAAGCAGTCGGTAGCCACGTGGTAACCCCTGCGGTTTGGCTTCCACAAACCGGTCACTCGTGCTTGCCGCAGCGATCGCGAAACTGGATTGCTGCGACGACAGGTTGGCTGCATCGCGGCTGCCCAAGCCTTCTTGCCTCGCCTTGGAGCACACCGAATCATCTCAGGGCTTCGTGCATCGTCTTGTCCGCGCAACCGGCGCCGGCTCGTGGGCCGGGACGCGGGCGCCGATTCTTTTTTTGGAAGGTCATCCTGCTGCGCGCGATCCTAAATAGCCCGCACGGTCAGGACCTTTTGCATCGACAACGCGTGGTGCAGGGGCATGCGCGGACGCCAACCTGTCATACCAATGAAACGTTTCATTTCTATTGAATTGCGTCGACGAAGTCGGACAACCCGGGAGTTTGCCATGACGCCGACGAAGCTTGGACTGACCGCCACCATTGCCTCCGCCCTGATCGGCGGCGACGCGGTTGCACAGACCGAAATCACCATGTGGTTCGGCCTCGGCGGCCGTCTGCAAGACGAGGTGCTCGCACAGTGCGACCGTTTCAACGCGGCCCAGGACGAAGTCAAAATCGTCTGCAGCCGCGAAGGCACCTATGATGAGATCTTCAACAAGGCGATGGCTGCCGTCCGCGCGGGCAACCAGCCGCATATCCTGCAGGTCGTGGACCGCGGCACTGGCACCATGATGCTGTCGGGCGCCACGATCCCCGCCCATGAACTGGTCACGCGTTACGACCTCGACGTGGACTGGGACGACTACTTTGGCGCCATCGGCAACTACTTTGCCGACCGCGAGGGCAAGCTATGGGCATTTCCTTTCAACTCTTCCACCGCGATGGTTTACTACAACATCGATGCTCTTCGTGACGCCGGCTACGAAAAATTCCCCCGCACCTGGGAAGACTTCGACGCCTTGCTCTATGCGCTTCGCGACAAGGCCGGGTACGAGTGTTCGTTGGCCTGGACGATCGATCTCTGGACCGACATGGAACAGTTCTCGGCGATCCATGACATCCCCGTGGCGACCCGCGGCAACGGCTATCAGGGGCTGGATGCAGAACTGGTCGTGAACCAGACTCGCGTCGTTCAGCATTACGAAATGCAGCAACGCTGGTTCAACGACGGTCTGCTGGAATATAATCCAGATTTCCAGGTGCGTCGCGATCTGTTCGTGAACGGCACATGCCCGATCAGCTTCGACTCGATCGCGGGCTTCACCGGCACACAGACCCTCGCAGCGGAGACCGGGATCAACTGGACGGTGGCCGAACTGCCTCACTATGCCGATGTCACCCCGATCAACAATCTCGTGGGCGGCGCTGCCCTCTGGACCATGGCGGGCTTCTCGGACGACGAATACCGGGCTGTTGGTCGCTTCTACGAGTTCATCGCCCAGCCCGAGCAGCAGATCGCCTGGTCCGACGGCACGGGCTATTTCCCGGTGACAGAATCCGCTTATCAAAGCCTGGTCGGCAGCGGCTACTATCAGGAACCGGACAATATCAACCGCGACCTCGCCGTCGTCTCGCTGCTGCGGGCTGAACCCACTGAGAATTCGATGGGAATCCGGTTGGGCAACTATGTTGAGATCCGCAACATCCTGCTCGAAGAGATCCAGCAGGCCCTGACCGGCGAACAGACCATGCAGCAAGCCTTCGATGAGGGCGTGCGCCGCGGCAACGATCTGCTTCGCCGCTTCGAGGCCACCTTCCCCGGTGCCACACTCCCCTGAGCCGGGCAACCCGCCACCCGGACCGGGCGCGCCCCCCGCGCGCCCGGTCAATCCCTGCCCGTCGCCGAATTGGGGGCCGCCATGATCAAGCGTGTCTTGTTCGATAGCCGCATCGCGCCTTATCTGCTGATTCTGCCTCAGATCCTGATCATCCTCATCTTCTTCTACTGGCCTTCCGGTCAGGCTCTCTTCTGGTCCTTCACCCTTGAACCGCCCTTCGGCGGCAGCGCGGTCTGGGTGGGGCTACGCAATCTGGAGGACATATTCGCCAGCCCCGAATACTATCGTTCGATCCGCAACACCCTCGTTTTCTCCTTCGCCACGACGGCGATTTCCATGGGCCTCGGCATCGTCTTCGCGATCTTCGCTGACCGTGGACTACGTGGCCTCGTGATCTACAAGACCTCGGTGATGTGGCCCTACGCGGTGGCTGCGCCCATCGCCGGTGTGATGTGGCTCTACATCTTCGATCCCTCCGTCGGCATGATGGCGATCTTCAATCGCGCGGGCGTCGAGAACGCATGGAACCCGCTTCTCAACGGAACGCAGGCGATGATCATGGTCATCATTGCCGCGTCCTGGATTTCGATCACCTTCAACTTCGTCTTTTTCCTTGCCGGGCTTCAGGCAATCCCCAACAGCCTGGTCGAAGCCGCCGCGATGGACGGGGCAGGTCCGGTGCGTCGCTTCTTCGATCTCGTCTGGCCGCTGATGACGCCGACGCTGTTCTTCCTGCTGGTGCTGAACATCACCACATCCTTCACCGAAGGCTTCGGCGTGATCGACTCGATGACCCGGGGCGGCCCGGGTGGTGCGACCGAGACAATGGTCTACAAGATCTACCGCGACGGCTTTCGCGGGCAAGATCTGTCGCTGTCCTCCGCGCAGTCGCTGGTCCTGATGGGGCTCGTGATCGTGGTGACCTTCCTGCAGTTCAAGCTGATCGAACGCCGCGTCCACTACGGCGGCAAACCCGACGCGCCGCCGATCCGGCGGAACCGCGGTGACGCGACCCTGTCCAAGGCGGAGCCCGCGGAATGATCGAGCGTACCCCCGTCCTGAATCTCGTCACACATGCCGTCCTGATCCTGGCGGTGCTTTCGATGTGCTTTCCGATCTGGATCGGCATCGTCACGGCAACCCTGCCCGACGCCCGGATGAGCGAACTGCCCAAGCCGCTCCTGCCCGACGCCTACCTTCTGGAGAACATGGCGCGGGCCTGGGAACGGGGGAAGTTCTCCACCCTGTTCCTGAATTCGGTCGTCTCGGCCACCGTGATCATGGTCGGCAAGATCGTCATCGCCATGATCACGTCGTTTGGGCTGGTCTACTTCAACTTTCGTGGCCGCACTCTCGCCTTCTGGCTGATCTTCATCACCTTGATGTTGCCGCTCGAGGTGCGGATGGTGCCGACCTACGAGGTCGCGTCGAACGTGCTGATGCCGGTTCAGCGCATCCTCGAATGGACCGGGATCGCCTGGCTGATCGAGACCCTTTCCGGGGTACGCATCGCGCTCAACCTGTCGATGATCAATACCTACGCCGGGCTGACCCTGCCGCTGATCGCCACCGCCACCGGCACCTTCCTGTTCCGGCAGTTCTACCTGACGCTGCCCGACGAATTGACCGAGGCCGCGAAGATGGACGGTTCGGGCCCCTTCCGCTTCTTCTGGGACATGGTGGTTCCTCTCTCCAGGACGAACATTGCCGCGCTGGCCGTCATCATGTTCGTCTTCGGCTGGAACCAGTATCTCTGGCCGCTTCTGGTCACCACCGGGCCCGAGTATCGGACCATGACTCTTGGACTGCGCTTCATGGAAGGGGGCGAGGACCAGCTGTCAGACTGGAACGTGATCCTTGCAGGAGCCCTCATCGTCATGGGCCCGCCCGTCGCGGTGGTGATCGCGGCGCAGAAATGGTTCGTGAAGGGCCTCGTGAACGCGGAGAAATGAAGATGGACGAGATCGTGTTCGACGGCGTGCGCAAGCGCTTCGGCAAAGTCGAGGCGCTCAGGGGCGTAACCCTATCCATCCCGCGGGGCGCCTTCGCTGTGATCCTCGGCCCCTCGGGCTGTGGGAAATCCACGCTGTTGCGTGCGCTGGCTGGTCTGGAGCGCGTCAGCGACGGCCGCGTCCTTCTGGGGGGCGAAGATATCACCAACCGCGGTGTAGGAGAGCGCGATGTGGCGATGGTCTTCCAGAACTACGCACTCTACCCGCATCTCAGCGTGGCCGAGAATATGGGATACGCGCTCAAAGTGGCGGGGATGCGGCGGGCCGAACGCCATGCGCGGGTCGCCGAGGTGGCCGAGAAGCTGCAGATCGCCGAGTATCTCGACCGCCTGCCGGGGCAACTGTCGGGTGGCCAACGGCAGCGCGTCGCCATGGGGCGGGCTATCGTGCGCAACCCGCGGGTCTTCCTTTTCGACGAACCCTTGTCGAACCTCGATGCCAAGCTGCGTGTGCAGATGCGGATCGAGATCAAGCGCCTGCACCGCCGGCAGGGCGCGACCAGCCTCTTTGTCACCCATGACCAGATCGAGGCAATGTCGCTGGCCGACATCCTGATCGTGATGAACGACGGCAAGGTGGAGCAGGTGGGCACACCGACCGACCTCTACCACGGTCCGGCGACTGCATTCGTCGCAAGCTTTCTCGGCAATCCGCCGATGTCGCTGTTGACCGGCCGGATCGGGGCCGGCCGGGATACCGTCATACTGGATAGCGGCATCAGCCTCGATCTTGGCGGCACGGCCGAGGCTCCTGCCGGGACGCTCGTTGCGCTGGGCATCCGCCCCGAGCACGTCCAGCTTGGCGCGGGACCGCAGGCCGAAGTCGAATTCGTCGAAGAACTCGGCAATGGCCGCCTCGTCCATCTCAGCCTCGACGGACAGGTGCTGTCAGCCTTGACCACGACCGGGGACGCGCGCGTCTTTGGCACCCGGGCTGGCGTCAGCCTTCCGCGCGAACACCTGCATCTCTTCCACGCCGAAACCGAACGCGTCGTCCGCGTGACACGTGAAACCAGGACAGTCCCCGCATGACCAAGATCATCCAGATCACCGATGTCCACATGGTGCCCCCGCGTCAGGCGCTTTTCGACACCGACCCGGCCGTTCGCCTGCGCCAGTGCCTGCGCGACATCCGCGCGACGCAAGCCGATGTCGACTGGCTGGTGTTCACCGGCGATCTGGCTCACCGCGGCGAGCCAGAGGCCTATGACCTCCTGCGCAGGATCCTCGAGGAAGAGACCGACCTGCCTGTCCGCCTGATGCTTGGCAATCACGACGACCGCGCGGCCTTTCGCGCGGCCTTTCCAGATCAGCCGGTCGATCCCGCGGGATTCGTGCAATCGGTGATCGACTTGCCGGGGGCGCGGCTGGTCATGCTCGACACGCTGGCCGATGAAGGGCATGGCGGTGCGCTGTGCGAAGTGCGGCTCGGCTGGCTGGCTGACCAGATCGCCGCGGCCGGGGGGCACCCCCTCCACCTGTTCCTGCATCATCCGCCCTTCCGGATCGGGATGGACGGGGTGGACGGCATCCGCCTGAAAGACGACGCGGCCCTGGCTGCCGTGCTGGATGGTGCCAACATCGCCCAGCTCTACTTCGGTCATGTCCACCGCCCTGTCGCGGGCAACTGGCGCGGCATTCCTATCTCGATGAGCTACGGCCTCAATCACCAGGCGGCGCTGAACCTCGATGGCGCGCGCAGACGCGGGCGAAGCGGTCCGGCGGAATACGCGGTCATCTTGCTGGAGGACGATCGCACGATCGTGCATTTTCACGATTTCCTCTACGCCTACCCGGAGATCGTGACCCCTGGCATGGACGGCTGACCTCGCGCCGGGTGCTGGAACTCCGCCATTGCCGCCTCGATCCGGGTCGCGCTGATGTCGGCCTCGTTCACGCCAAGGCATTCGGTCGAGAGATCCGCGGCGACGGTGGCGTAGCGGAGCGCCAGGCTATCGGCGCCGCCCGACATCCATACTGCCAGAAAGACGCCGACGAAGACATCTCCCGCCCCCGTGGCATCGATCGGCGAGACAGGCACGCCCACGACTTTCTCGATCCTGCCATCAGGATGCAGCAGCGCGCCGCCCTCCGGCCCAAGGTGAAGCACGATCCGGCACTCCCGCGACCAGCCAAGTGCGGCCAGTTCCGCCGACAGCGCCTGCGGCAGATCGGCATCGGGCAGGCCGCTGGCGATGCGGCGGGCCAGCGTCCGGCTGACGAAAATCCGGCGGAACACATGGCTCAGCTCGGACAACCCCTCAGCCGAGGCGCGCGTGGCCGCAAGCCCGGTGGTGTCCATCGTCAGGGTCTGACCCTGCGCGGCAAGTTCCCGCGCAAGCGGAAGGCAGGCCTCGAGGTGATGGCCCTCGATATGAAAAACGGTCCGGTCGCTGCGGCCCGCGAGGCTGTCAAGGCGCAGCTTCAGACCCGCCGGGAACTGCGTCACCCGCGTCCCGAGGATCGTGCGCCTCCCTGAGGGTTCTACCAGCACCACGCAGCGCGGCAGATGTCCGGCAGGGTTGCGAAGGATCGCCGCGGCCCCGACCCCGGCGGACAGCAGACGCCCGACGGCCTCGTCGCTTTCGCGGTCGTCTCCGACGACGGTGGCAAGCTGCACGCCGATGGCAAAGGGCGGACCAAGCTGCCGCGCCGACACGGCAACAATCGCGCCCGGGCCGCCGATGAAGAACTGCACGCCGCGTGTTTGAACCCGGTCACCCGGCGTGGGCACTGCATCGAGCAGAACGAAGCTGTCGAAACTCAGCGACCCGACACAGACCAAAAGCGGCCAGTCCGAATTCGGGCCCGATTTCGCATCGACCCCGCTCTGCATCCGAAGCGAGCGCGCCAGCTTGGACGGCATGTAGCCAAGCTCGGCGATGACCGCGAGCACGCGGCGTTCCGTGTCAGGCCTTAATCTGGGAGCGCCGTTGATGACGCGGCTGACCGACCCGACCGAGACCCCGGCGGCGCGGGCCACATCCTTGATCGTGGGTTTCGAGATGGACCTGTCCTCTCGGCGATGTAAGCGTCGGCAGCCAGTATCCATCCCTGGCTGCCGCCTTCAATCCCCGCAAGGCTGTTTTCGCGGCCCTCAGCGCGCAAGCAATCCGATGTCCATTTCGACGAAGATCGGGTTATGATCCGATCCTTGGGTTTCGGCCCCGATCGAGGCGCCAGTGATGGCGGGCGCCAGATCGGTCGTCACGAAGCAGTGGTCGATGCGGAAGTAATCCCGCCCCGGACGCGGCAGGGTATTGCCGCTCTCGGTCTCATGTCCTGCGGCGACCCAGGCATCCACCAGCCCGTGCAGTGGCGTGACCCGCCCATCCCAGGCCGACCAATCGCCGCACAGCTCCACGTATTCGGGGCTGTTTGGTTCGAAATTCATGTCACCCATCACGATGGCCGACATCGGCTGGGGCGGGGCAGGCCGGTCCAGCCAGGGGCTGACAGGGTCCCGGGTACCAAAGCTTGCGCCGCGCTCGTGCCCCCGCAGCATAAGCTCCTTCATGTAGGCGACCTGCGGCATCCGCGTCATGGCCGAGACATGTTCCAGATGCGTCGACAGGAAGCGGATCGGGCCAAACGGCGCATCGATCACTGCCTCGCTCAGAATGCGCTGCAGATGGTTGGCACGGGCCAATCCGATCTTGGGCAGCGTATGGTGGATGACGCTGACGATGGGCCAGCGGGACAGGATCATGTTGCCGAACTGGCGCCGACGATGGACGGGTTTGCCATCCACGATCTCGGACGCGTCGATGTCGATCCCCGGCCCGTAGACCCAGTGCAGATGATCGAGGCGCGCCGCGATTTCGGCGGGCTGGTCCGCGTAGCCATTGCG
>DAIPIS010000113.1:2919-7650 GCA_036770665.1 Meridianimarinicoccus sp. | reverse complement strand
AGGCCAAGCAACCAGGCGAAATACCACATCAGGTCGTTCCTTTCTCAATACAGGCTGTCGGAATGGGCGGCCACATCGGCCTCGGTGACCTTGCCCCAGAGCACCTTGTAGACCCAGGCGGTGTAGGCGAGGATCAGCGGCATGAAGATCGCGGTCACCACCAGCATCACGAACAGCGTCAGGTGCGAACTGGAACTGTCCCAGACCGTCAGCGACGACCGCGGGTCGATGGACGACGGCAGGATGAACGGAAACATCGTCAGCCCCACCGACGAAATCATGCCGAAAATCCCCAGCTTCGACGCCAGCAGCGTGCCGACCTCGCGCCCGCCCCGCAGCCCCAGAAAGGCCAGCGCGGTGCCCGCGAAACCCAGGACCGGCGCGATGGCGATCCACGGCCGGTCGGCATAGGCGGCCAGCCAGCTTCCCCCGTGCAGCACCTCGGAATGGAGCGGGTTGGACGGGCCGTTGATCACCCGCGCCGCCGCAAGCGCATAGCCGTCGATGCCCATCGCCAGCCACAGGCCGGCCAGCGCATAGCCTGCCAGCACCGCCAGCGCCGCGACCGACCCGAGCTTGCAGGCACGGTCCTTGATGACGCCCTCGGCCTTGACCGACAGCCACGCGGCACCGTGCATGACGATCATGGCCACCGACACCAGCCCCACCAAGAGCGCGAAGGGGTTCAGAAGCCCGAAGAACGTCCCTTCGTACAGCGACCACAGGTCCGGGTTCAGCCGGAAGGGCACCCCCTGCAGCACGTTGCCCACCGCCACGCCGAAGATCAGCGCAGGCACGGCCCCGCCCGCGAACAGCGCCCAGTCCCAGCCTTCGCGCCAGCGCGGGTCCATCCGCTTGGACCGGTACTTGAACGCCACCGGCCGCACGATCAGCGCCGCCAGCACGACGAACATCGCCAGATAGAAGCCGGAAAAGCTGACCGCATACAGCGGCGGCCACGCGGCGAAGATCGCGCCGCCGCCCAGGATGAACCACACCTGATTGCCTTCCCACACGGGGCCGACGGTGTTGATGACCACCCGGCGTTCCACGTCGGTCTTCGCCACGAAGGGCAGCAGCGCGCCGACCCCCATGTCGAAGCCGTCGGTCAGCGCGAAGCCGATCAGAAGCACGCCAAGGAGCGCCCACCAGATCACGCGCAACACGTCATAGTCGATGAATTCATGCAGGATCATGGCAGTCACTCCGCCGGAAATGCGTTGGGAACGTCGCGGTCGCGCTGGCGCAGCCGGTCTTCGTGGCGTGCGGTCCATGCGTCGGTTTCCGCGACATCCATGTACGGACCCTTGCGGATGTACTTCAGCATCAACCCCATCTCGATCACGAACAGGACCGAATAGAAGGTCATGAAACCCGCCAGCGTCAGCAGAAGGTCGGTCACGCTCAGGTGGCTCACCGACATCGCCGTGGGCAGAACGCCGTCCACCGTCCAGGGCTGGCGGCCGAACTCGGCCACGAACCAGCCCATTTCCGCCGCGATCCATGGCGTCGGGATGATCGCCACCGCCGCCACCAGCGACCAGCGCGGATAGGTGCCCCCCCGGAACGACGACCGGTAGAAGAAATAGGCCATCACCCCGATGAACGCGAAGCCAAGGCCCGCCATGATCCGGAACGCCCAGAACAGCGGCCAGACGCGCGGCACGGTGTCTTCCGACGCCTGCACGATCATCGCTTCGGTCGCGTCGCGCGGATCGTCCACGTAGCGTTTCAGCAGGAAGGCAAAGCCAAGATCGTTGCCATGCGTCTCGAACGTGGCCAGCACGTCCGCCGGGCTGTCCTCGCGCAGTTCGCGGATCTGCACCAGCGCGTCATAGGCGATGATGCCCGACCGGATGCGATCTTCGGCATCGGCCACCAGTTCGGCAATGCCCGCGATTTCCGTGTCGAGCGACCGGGTGCCGATCAGCCCCATCACGAAGGGGATGTGCACCGCATAATGGGTTTCACGCGCGTCCTGGTCGGGAAAGCCGATGGCGGTGAACGGCGCTGGGGCCGGTTCGGTGTGCCACATCGCCTCGATCGCGGCGAGCTTCATCTTCTGGCTGTGGGTGGCCGAGTAACCGGACTCGTCGCCCAGAACCACCACCGACAGCGCGGACGCAAGGCCGAAGGACGCCGCCACCGCGATGGACCGGCGCGCCAGTTCCGTGTGGCGGTCCTTCAGCAGGTACCACGCCGACACGCCCATCACGAACACCGCCGCGGTGACATACCCGGCGGATACGGTGTGCACGAACTTGGCCTGTGCCACCTCGTTGAACATGACCTCGAAGAAGCTGGTCATCTCCATGCGCATGGTCATCGGGTTGAACTCGGCCCCGACCGGGTTCTGCATCCAGCCGTTGGCGATGAGAATCCACAACGCCGAGAAGTTGGACCCGATGGCCACCAGCCACGTCACCGTCAGGTGCCCGACCTTGGACAGCTTGTCCCAGCCGAAGAAGAACAGCCCGACGAAGGTCGCTTCCAGAAAGAAGGCCATCAGCCCTTCGATCGCCAGCGGCGCGCCGAAGACGTCGCCCACGTAGTGGCTGTAATAGCTCCAGTTCATGCCGAACTGGAATTCCATTGTGATGCCCGTGGCGACGCCAAGGACGAAGTTGATCCCGAACAGGGTGCCCCAGAACTTGGTCATCTGCCGCCAGATGGGGCGGTTGGTCATGACATAGACCGTTTCCATGATCGCGACGAGGATGGACAGACCAAGTGTCAGGGGCACGAACAGGAAGTGAAACATGGCTGTCGACGCGAATTGCAGGCGCGACAGCTCGACGATGTCCAGCTCCATGAGGTGCTCCTTTGAACGACGGTAAAGCTGTCTTGGAATTGCAGCTTATGGGTCGTCTAAAGCGTCATCCCCGATCTACCTTTGACATGGATCAAACGCATGCGCATTTGTGCATCCGTTTTGCAGGACAAGATGTCGGTCGGCATGGGCCGCGTCCCCCGCCCGGTGCGATGCGATCACGACCGCGGCCTGCGGCAAGGCCCGGCGCACACCCGCCAGCAGTGCTGCGGCGGTCGCGTCGTCCAGCCCTTCGGTCGGCTCGTCCAGCAGCAGCACGTCCGGGCGGCGCAGCAGCGCGCGGGCGCAGGCCAGCCGCCGCGCCTCCCCGCCCGACAGGCCGCGCCCGCCTTCGCCAAGCACCGTGTCCAGCCCGTCACGGGCGCGCAGCGTGTCCGCCAGCGCGACCGCGTCCAGCGCGGCCCATGCGTCGGCGTCCGGCAGGTCCGGCGCGGCGATCCGCAGGTTGTCGCGCACCGTGCCCGCAAGCAGCGCGCTGCGCTGCGGCAGCAGGGTCAGCCGCGCCCGCAGCACCGCCTCGGGCATGGTGTCGATCGGCTGGCGCGCCAGGGCCACGGTGCCTTCGGTCGGCGCGGCCATGCCCGCCAGCAGCCCCAGCAGCGTGGACTTGCCCGCGCCGCTCGGCCCGGTCAGAAGCAGCGTCTCCCCCGCCGCCACGGCCAGATCGAGCCCCCGGAACAGCCAGCGCGCGCCCTGCCGCTGGCCCAGTCCCCGCGCCGACAGGCCACCGGGCCCGCAGGCCAGCACCCGCACGGGTACCCGCACGGGCACCGACGGATCCGCCACCGCGTCGATGTCCGCCATCACGCGCTGCGCCGCACCCTGCATCCGGCCAAGCTCGGCCAGGCCGCGCCGCAGCGGCCCCAGCGTTTCCGCCAGCGCCAGCGCGACGAAGACCCCGATGGCGGCCGGGGCGGGTGCCAGCGTCCCGGCCGCGACCAGCCCGGACCCGACGGCCAGCGCCAGCGCCGCCAGCACCGCCGCCAGCACCGACAGCACCGCGCCCGCCTGCCGGTCGTGCCGATCCAGACGCCGCGCCGCCGCGCGCCCGGTGTCGTCGATGGCCCGCAGATCGGCCAGCCGCGCCGCCATGTCCCCCTGCACCAGCAGATCGGCCTGCCCCCGGAAGGTGTCGATGGTCCCCTGCCGCAGCGCCTGCGCCGCCGCCTCGGCCCGCGCGGACGGCGCAAAGCCCCGCCGCGCCAGCCCCGCCAGCACCAGCGCGGCACCGCCCAGATACCCGACCGCCAGCGCCGCGGCCACCGGCAGCGCCACCAGCGCCCAGAGCGCCACGAAGGCCAGCAGATGCGTCAGCACCCCGGCCACCAGCGGCAGCATCAGCCGCAGCACGACCCCGTCCAGCGCATCCACATCCGCCGTGATCCGGGTCAGCGCGGCGGGGCTGCGCAACCGCGCCAGCACCGCGAACGGCCGCGCCGCCATCCCGCGCATCAACTGAACCCGCAGCGCCGCGAGCGCCCGCAGCGTCGCGTCATGGGTCAAGAGCCGCTCGCCATAGCGCGCCACGGCCCGTCCCAGCGCCAGCATGCGCACCCCGGCGCTCGGGCGGAACACGTCGAAGGCGATCCCGATGCCCGCAAGCCCGGCCACGCCCGTCGCGGTGATGAACCAGCCCGACAGGCCCAGCAACGCCGCCCCCATCACCAGCACCACCACCGACAGCGCCGCACCGCGCCACATGGCCAGCGGGGCCGCGTCCCAGATCAGGTGCGCCGCGCGTACGAGCGGGGTCATGACCGGACCTCCATGGCAACCGCCGGACCGAAGGCCGCGATCACCGCCGGATCGTGCGAGGCGATGACCAACGCCACGCCGCGCGCCTGCAACCCGCGCAGGCCCGCGATCACGTCCGCCGCCGTCGCCGCATCCAGATCCGCCGT
>DAIPIS010000113.1:0-2819 GCA_036770665.1 Meridianimarinicoccus sp. | reverse complement strand
GCGCGCGCGATCAGCAGCCGTCGCGCTTCGCCACCCGACACGCCCGCACCGGTTTCCCCCAACCGGGTGTCCAGCCCCGCTGGCAAACCGGCCACCACCTGCGCCGCCCGCGCCGCCGCCAGCGCCGGACCCAGATCGACGCCCGTCCCGCGCGGATCGAGAAACCCGCGCAGGTCCGTATCCGGCAGATGCACCGCTTGCGGCACCAGCGCGATGCGCGCCCGCCAGCGATCCGCCGACGCATCGTCCAGCGCCACACCCGCCACGGTGATCGTGCCCGCCTCCAGCGGCAGCAGACCCGCCATGGCCGCAAGCGCGCTCGACTTGCCCGACCCGCTCGGCCCCGCCAGCACCACCGCCTGCCCCGGCCCCAGATCGAGGTCCGGCAACGCCACGCGCCGCCCGCCGCGCGCCACCACCGCCCCGCGCAGCCGCAGCCGGAGCGGGCCAGGCAGCGCCGCCGCCGCGACACCATCGCCAAGGATCTCCGTGCGCGGCGCGGCCGTCAGCGCGGCCACCTCGTCGGCCACCGCCTGCGCCGCCGCCCGGTCATGCCAACTGGCCGCCAGATCGCGCAGCGGTTGGAAGAACTCGGGCGCGAGCAGCAGCAGAAACAGCCCCTCGCCCAGCGTCAGCGGCGTGCCCCATGCCCCGAAATCCAGCTCCCCCAGCAGCGAGAACCCCACATACACCGCAACCATGGCGACGCCGATCGCCGCGAACAGCTCCAGCACCGCCGACGACAGGAACGCGACCCGCAGCACCGCCATGGTCCGCACCCGCAACCCGTCGGCCCGCGCCGCCAGATCCGCCGCCGCCCGGTCGGTCGCATCCAGCAGCCGCAGGTCGCCCAAGGCCGCCAGCCGGTCGATCAGCAGGTCGTTCATCGCCCCGATCTCGACCATCTGATCCTCGGACGCCTGGCGCGCGGCCATGCCCACCAGCGCCATGAACACAGGAATGAGCGGCCCCGCCAGCAGGAACACAACCGCCACCGCCCAGGACAGGCTTGCCGCCAGACCGACCAGCACGACCGGCAGCACCATCACCCGCAAAGCGGCGATCCGGTAGCGCGTCAGGTACGGCATCAGCAGCGGCAGCTTCTGCGCCACGAGCGCGGCAAGCGCTGCGGAACTGTCCACCCGGTCGGGTCGGCGCGCTTCGGCCGCCAGCACATCGGCGCGCAGCCGCGCGACCGCCGCGTCGGCCAGCCCGAAGGCCAGCCCGCCCGCGTGCCGGTCGGCCAGCGCGCGCAGCACCCCCGCCACGACGAACAGCCCGGCCATCGCCAGCCCCTGCGCCAGCGGGGCGCCCGCAACCCAGCCCTGCACGGCCACGGCAATCGCCGCCGCCTGCACCGGCCACATGAGCCCCGACAGCACCGACCATGCCCCCGCCCGGCGCAGCGGTGCGCGCAACGGCCCGTCGATCCGGTCCAGCGCCGCGCCACGCGACGGCGCGGGCACCGTTTCGGGCGCAGGCGGGACAACGGCATCGGGCGTGGTGTCGCGGGGCATGGGTATCTTTCTGGCTGCGCCGGGCAAGCTGTATCTGCGCCGCAGCTTTAGCTGCCGCATGGACGGCGCGACTTGATCCAGATCACGCGCGCGGCGTCGGCCGGTCGTCGCAACACGGCACGTCCCCCTGCCGACCCGGCGCTGTTGGGCTACCCGGTGCGGCAGGTCCGGCGACGGGCTTGTGGCGGGCCGATGGCGGGCCCCGATCCACCGCGCGGCCCCCCGGCGGCGGGTCGGCCAGCACGGCCCGACCCACGGCCACCCGTTCTCAGACCACCACGCGCGCGGCCCCTTCGGCAAAGCGCGTGGCGATCAGGCGTGTCAGCGTCAGGCCGAATTCGGGATGTTCGCGGTGCAGCCGGGTGATCGTGGCACGGTCGATCCAGCAGACCTGTCCCGCACCGATGCACCGGGCCGTGCCCGTCCGGCGCTGATCTTCCGAAAACAGGCCGATCTCGCCGAACAGCGTGCCGGGGCCAAGCTCCTTGCCCAACTCCTCGATCTGGACCGCCCCCGCGATGACCAGATACAGCCTGTCCGCGTGATCCCCCTTGCGAAACAGCACCTGGCCGTCGGTCGTTGCCTGCCCGGTCATGTGGGGCAGCAGGACCCGCACATCGGGCGGGCCGACCGCCGCCGCCCGCAGCCGCCGCATACCGCGCCAGTACTGCCATGACCGGATCAGGTTCATCGGCAACAGCAGCCCGTGCAGGATCAGGATCGGGTCAAGCCCGGCCCCGAACCCATAGGCGATGAAGGCAAGGTTCGACAGGATCGCCACGATGCGCAATGCGGCCATGGATGTCATGCAGAAGGTCAGGAACACCAGACCGCCGGCCGCAAAGCCGACAAGATCGATCATGGTCGCGGGCACCGGGTGTCCTCCTGCACCGTCAAGCGTTGTGCCGCTTTCTCTCGGCAGTCAAGCGCAGCAAGCGAAACGGGGTCAGGCCGCCGCGCGTCCCTCGGCGGCCCACCGCATGCCCCGGCGCAGGATTTCCGTGACCTGCGGCACCTTCAGGTCCGCCAGTTCGTGCCCGATGGAGCAATAGAAGACGCGGCCCTTGTCCCAGCGCCGTTTCCACACCACCGGGATCACCGTGCCCTCGATCCACCACAGGTGGTCGCCGCTGAAGGTCGTGGTCGCGAGCACCTCGTTGCTGGCATCGGTCAGCATGAAATACTGCTCGGTCGTGAGCCTGAAGCTGCGGATGCCCGCGACGATGGGGTCGGCGGGGCGCGTGATGGTCACGTCGTAGTCGATGTAATCCTCGCGCGGTTGCAGGTTGTCGGGCCAGCCCG
>DAIPIS010000009.1:19335-31792 GCA_036770665.1 Meridianimarinicoccus sp. | reverse complement strand
TCGGCTATCTGAACGCGTCGATCAAGCAGGTCCGCGACACCCGCGTCGGCGACACGATCACCCATGAAAAAAGACCCTGCGACAAGGCGTTACCGGGTTTCAAGCCGTCCGTGCCGGTGGTGTTCTGCGGCCTTTTCCCGGTCGACACCTCCGAGTTTGAGGACATGCGCAACGCCATCGAGAAGCTTGCGCTGAACGACGCGTCCTTCAGTTTCGAGATGGAAACCTCCGCCGCACTCGGCTTCGGGTTCCGCTGCGGTTTCCTCGGTCTGCTCCACCTCGAGGTGATCCGCGACCGGATCGAACGGGAATATGACATCGAACTGATCACCACCGCGCCCTCGGTGGTCTATCGCCTGCACATGAAGGACGGGGAGATGCGCGAACTGCACAACCCCGCCGACATGCCGGACCTGACCTATGTGGACCGGATCGAGGAACCGCGCATCAAGGCGACGATCCTCGTGCCGGATGAATACCTTGGCGATGTGCTGAAGCTCTGCCAGGAACGCCGGGGCATCCAGCTGGACCTGACCTACGCGGGCAGCCGCGCCATGGCGGTCTATGATTTGCCGCTAAACGAAGTTGTGTTCGATTTCTACGACCGCCTGAAATCCGTGACCAAGGGCTATGCGTCCTTCGATTACCAGATGGACGGTTACCGCGAGGACCACCTGGTGAAGATGCAGGTGCTCGTGAACGACGAACCGGTGGATGCCCTGTCGATGATGGTGCACCGCGATCGGGCCGAAATGCGCGGCCGGGCCATGTGCGAAAAGCTCAAGGAACTGATCCCCCGGCACATGTTCAAGATCCCGATCCAGGCCGCCATCGGCGGTCGCGTGATCGCGCGCGAAACCCTGTCGGCGATGCGCAAGGACGTGACCGCAAAATGTTATGGCGGCGATGCGACGCGGAAACGCAAGCTGCTGGACAAGCAGAAGGCGGGCAAGAAGAAGATGCGCCAGTTCGGCAAGGTGGACATCCCGCAGGAAGCGTTCATTTCCGCGCTGAAGATGGATAGCTGACCGTCGGCCGGGCGCGCAGTGTCGCGCCCGCCCCGTGTTTCCCGCCCCTGTTTGCCGGGCGTGTTTGGTGTGATCGCGCACGGAACGGTTGTCGCGGCAAGGCTAGAACTCCTCCAGCCACAGGAGGAATCGCCGTGCAGACAGTTCTGGAAGCCAGCATGCTCATCGCCTTTTCTGTCGGGTGGTACCTTTCCGTGGCCAAGATGCTGACCACGAAGGTCGCGTCCGGAAAAAGCACATCCTTCGTGGCGCTGGTCTGCCTTGGCTACGCGGCGGGGATCGGCGCGAAATGGCTGGAAGGGTCGGCGACCGGCACGCTGGATCCCGTGATCTGGCTTTACGGCTGGAACCTTTCGGTCTGCCTGTTCGACCTGTTTCTCGTCATCCACCTGACCCGCCGGGCGCGGGCACCGCGGATCCTGACAGTCAGCCAGCCCGGCTAGTTCGGGCGTTCGTTGCGCGGGTTCTCCGCTTCTCGGGAAATCGCGCTCCCGACGTCCTGAATACCTTCGCCCACGGGTTCGCACCCCTGCAGCAGCATAAGCGCCAGCGCCAGACAAGCAGTACGTGCCATCATGTTCCCCCGTCGATGCAGCGACCCTAACAGGCCTCTGGCCGGTGATCCAGCGCTGCCGCAGCATGTAACGATCCGATGAAATCCCGCGCTGTCCGGCACGCGAAACCCATCCCCGCGTGACACTGCGGCGGGGCTTGTGTAGTCGGGGCGGGGGGTGGTATGCCCCGCGGCCTTCACACTGGGAACGGATACCGGATCTTGACCAAGTCACTTTACGGACTCGACGCTTGGGGGCATGGGCTTGTGTCGGTCCTGCCCGATGGAAACATCGCGCTGACCGACCCGCGACATCCGGGCAGCCCGCCCGTGGCGCTTCCCGCGATCGTGCGCGATCTCAAGGAACGCGGCATCTGCACGCCGATCCAGTTGCGGGTGCAATCGTATCTCGATTACGGCGTGCACCGCCTGTGCGCGGCCTTTGCCGACAGCATCGCGCAGGTCGGCTACAAGGGGTCCTATCGCGGTGTGTTCCCGATCAAGGTGAACCAGCAGTCCGAAGTGGTGTCCCGCATCGTCGAGGTCGGGCAGCAGTACGGCTTCGGGCTGGAGGCGGGCAGCAAGCCCGAACTCATCGTCGCCCTGGCGCAGCCACTCGCGAAGGACAGCCTGATCATCTGCAACGGGGTGAAGGACGACGAATTCATCCGACTTGCGATCCTGTCGCGCAAGCTCGGGTTCAACACGGTCATCGTTCTGGAAAGCCTGAAGGAATTCGAAATCGTCCGCCGCGTGTCGGAGGAAATCGGCGTGAAACCGATGCTGGGCGTACGCGTGAAGCTGACCCAGACCGTCACCGGCAAGTGGGAAGCCTCGTCGGGCGACCGGTCGCGGTTCGGTCTTGGCACCTACGAGGTCGTGCAGCTGATCGACCGGATGATCGAAACCGGGTTCCTCGACTGTCTCGTGTTGCAGCACAATCATCTGGGCAGCCAGGTGCCCAACGTGCTGGATGTGCGCCGCACCGTGACCGAAGCCTGCCGCTTCTTCGTGGAACTGCGCAAGATGGGCGTGCCGCTGACCTATCTTGATCTCGGGGGTGGCCTCGGGATCGACTACACGGGTGAGAAGCGGTCGACCGAGAATTCCATCAACTATACTGTGGATGAATATTGCAGTGCCATCATGGAAACCGTGGCCTACGCGATGGACGAGGCGGGTGAACCGCATCCGACGATCGTCACGGAGTCGGGTCGGTTCGTGGTGGCCCTGTCGTCGATGCTGATCTTCGACGTGCTGGATGCCACCTATTACGACGTGCCCGAAGCGCCCAATGCACAGGACGGCGACCATCATTTCGTCACCGATCTGCTGGCGGTGGAAACCTATCTCGAACCGCGCCGGGTGCAGGAATGCTACAACGACGCGGTCTATTACCGGGATGAAATCCGCGCGCTGTTCCGGCGCGGCATGATCGACCTGCGCCAGATGGGCCGTGCGGAACGCGCGTTCCTTTATACCCTGTCGCGAATCGCACAGGTGGACCGGGACAACAACGGCGCGGGCGATCTGTCGGAACAGCTGGAAAGCTACGTGGATTACTACCACTGCAATTTCTCGCTGTTCCAGTCGCTGCCCGATGTCTGGGCGATCGACCAGATCCATCCCGTGATCCCGCTGCAGCGCCACAACGAAATGCCGACCCGGCGCGCGGTGCTGACCGACATCACCTGCGACAGCGACGGCAAGATCGACCATTTCGTGCTGGCGGACGGGCTGCACCGGGCGCTGCCGGTGCACGACCTGTCCGAGGATGAGGATTACCTGATCGGCGTGTTCTTCGTGGGCGCCTATCAGGAAACGCTGGGCGACCTGCACAACCTGTTCGGCGACGCCAACGTGGTCACGATCAAGCTGGACGGGCAGGGCGGGTTCAGCATCGAGCACGAGGTCGAAGGCGACACCATCGCCGAAGTGCTGTCCTACGTGGAATACGATCCGCAGGACTGCCTTGCGGCATTCCGCAAGCGCGTGGACGACGCCGTGGCCACCCGCGCGGTCAGCGCGGACGAACGCCGGGTGCTGATCTCGGCCTACAAGGACAGCCTTGCGGGCTACACCTATTTCGAATGACACCCTGAAGGGGAGACGAACATGGCTGGAAAGGTTCTGGTGGTCGGCGCGGGCGGGGTCAGTTCCGTGGCCGTGCACAAGATGGCGATGAACCCCGACATCTTCGGGACCATCCATCTGGCGAGCCGCACGAAATCGAAATGCGACGACATCGCGGCGGCGGTGAAGGGGCGCACTGGCGTTGATGTGACCACCCACGGGCTGGATGCGATGGACGTGGCCGCGACCGTGGCGCTGATCCAGGCGACCGGAGTGGAACTGGTGGTCAACGTGGCGCTGCCCTATCAGGACCTGGCACTGATGGACGCCTGCCTTGAGGCTGGGGTGAATTACCTCGACACCGCCAATTACGAACCCGAGGACGAGGCGAAGTTCGAATACCACTGGCAGTGGGCGTATCAGGACCGCTTCAAGGCCGCGGGGCTGACCGCCATCCTGGGCAGCGGCTTCGATCCGGGCGTTACCTCCGTCTTCGCCACGTGGCTGCGCAAGCACAAGCTCGCGGGCATCCGGCAGCTTGACGTTCTGGATTGCAACGGCGGCGACAACGGCAAGCCTTTCGCCACCAACTTCAACCCCGAAATCAACATCCGCGAGGTGACGGCGGACGCGAAGCACTGGGAAAACGGCCAGTGGGTGATCAGCCCCGCCATGAGCCACAAGGTCAGCTTCGACTTCCCCGGCGTGGGGCCGAAGAACATGTACCTCATGTATCACGAGGAACTGGAAAGCCTGAGCACGCATTTCCCGGAAATCGAACGTGCGCGATTCTGGATGACCTTCGGCGACGCCTACATCAATCACGTGCGCGTGCTGCAGAACGTGGGAATGACGTCGATCACGCCGGTGATGCACAACGGGGTGGAAATCATCCCGCTGCAATTCCTCAAGACCGTACTGCCCGATCCGGGCGATCTGGGCGCGCTGACGAAGGGCAAGACCAACATCGGCGATATCGCCACGGGTCCGGCGCAGGACGGGTCGGGCGAGAAGACGTTCTACATCTACAACATCTGCGATCACGAGGAATGCTATGCGGAGGTCGGGTCGCAGGCCGTGGCCTACACGACCGGCGTGCCCGCGATGATCGGGGCGGCGATGGTGCTGCAGGGGCATTGGCGCGACCCGGGCGTGTGGAACATGGAACAGCGTGATCCCGATCCGTTCATGGACATGCTCATGACCCAAGGTCTGCCGTGGCAAGTGGTCGAACTGGCCGGTCCGGTCGATTTCTGAGACGCGATTTCCGCGCGGGGGCCGGGCGCGCGGGGGCATCGAACCCCCGCACGCCCGGTCGCTGCGCTCCGGCCCCGTGGCAAGGATTGTGACATGACCCAGATCGACATCGCCGCGGACAGCGCGGAACGGTACGCGCGGTTCGACCTGACGCGCGTGCCATCCCCATGTTTCGTGGTGGACGCGGCGCAGATCGACCGCAACTGCGCGATCCTTGGCGATGTGGCGGCGCAGTCGGGCGCGCACGTGTTTCTCGCGCTCAAGGCGTTTTCCATGCCCGCCATGGCGCCCGTGGTGATGCGCCACCTGTCGGGCACCGCCGCGTCGGGTCTGCATGAGGCGCGACTGGGGCGGGAGGTCTTCGGCGGCCATGTCGCCACCTTCAACGCGGGCTTCAAGGCGGAGGAACTGGCGCAGGTTCTGCGCATCTCGGACCACGTCATCTTCAACTCCACGGCGCAAGCCGCGCGGTTCCGCCCGCAGGTCGACGCGGCGCTGGCCGAGGGCGTGGCCGTGGAAGCCGGTCTGCGGATCAACCCCGAACATTCCGAAGGCTGGAATCCGAAATACGACCCTGCCGGTCCCTGTTCCCGGCTGGGCCAACCGGTGTCGCAAGTCGCACGCGCCGATCTGGCCGGGCTGTCCGGGCTGCACATGCACACGCTGTGCGAACAGGGGTTCGAGCCCCTGGCGCGCACATGGGAAGCGGTGGAGCCGGTGATCGGTCCGTGGTTGCATGACCTCAAGTGGCTCAACCTTGGCGGCGGGCACCACATCACGCGCGGGGATTACGACCGCGCGGGGCTTGTGGACCTGATCCGGCACATCCGCGCGACCTACGGTGTTGAGGTCTATCTGGAGCCGGGGGAGGCAGTGGCGCTGCAGGCCGGTATCCTCGTGGGCGAGATCCTCGATCTGTCCGACAACGGAATGCCGCTTGCGATTTCCGACATCTCGGCCACCTGCCACATGCCCGACGTGATCGAAGCGCCCTACCGCCCCGACCTGCTGGGCGAGTTGCCTGAGGGCGAGGGCACCGAAATCCGGGTCGGCGGGCCGTCCTGTCTGGCGGGCGACGTCATTGGCGATTTTCGCCCGGCTGGCGGCTGGGCCGTGGGCGACCGGTTCGCCTTTCTCGACCAGGCGCATTATTCCATGGTCAAGACCAACACGTTCAACGGCGTGCCGTTGCCCGCCATCGCGGTGTGGGACAGTCGCACGGATGATCTGCGGATCGTGCGGCAGTTCGGCTATGACGATTTCCTGAACCGGCTTTGAGGTGCCCATGACCCCGTTTCTGGATGGTGAGCTTTCGACGGCGGAGCAGGACACGGCAACGGCGCGGTTTCGGGTGATCCCGGTCCCGCTGGAACGTACGGTCAGTTATGGCGGGGGCACGGCGGGCGGTCCTGCGGCGTTGCTGGCGGCGAGCGTGGAACTGGAGCGGCTCTGGCGTGGGGGCGAGCCCTGCGCGCAGGGGATCGTGACAGAACCGGCCGTGGATTGTGCCGGGGACATGGCGGACGTCATGGCGCGCATCGCCGCGCGGACGCAAGCGGCGGTTGCCGCGGGGCGCGTGCCGGTCGTGCTCGGGGGCGAACATTCGCTGAGCTATGGTGCGGTGCGCGGTGTCGCGGCGGCGAGCGATGGCCCCATCGGGATCGTGCAGATCGACGCACATTCGGACCTGCGCACCGCCTATCAGGGGCATCGCCATTCCCATGCGTCGGTCATGCAATTGCTGGCCGAAGAGGACGGCATTGCCATCGCGCAATTCGGTATCCGCGCCCAATCAGCGGACGAAGTTGCACTTCGCGACCGGCTGGGCGTGCTGCAATGGGATGCCGAAATGCTGGTCAGCGGCAATCTGCACGCCGTGGACCTGCCCGCCGATTTCCCGGAGCGGGTCTATGTCAGCTTCGACGTGGACGGGCTGGACCCGTCGGTGATGCCGGATACCGGGACGCCGGTGCCGGGTGGCCTTGGCTTCTGGCAGGCGCTGCACCTTGTGGAGCATGCGCTGAAAGGGCGGCGGCTGGTGGGCTGCGACGTGGTCGAGCTTGCCCCCCGTTCCGGTGGTGCCGTGTCGGACTTTACCGCAGCACAGGTCGCCTATGCGCTGATGGCCATGGCCTGAGCGGTCAGGGCAGCGCGGTCGCGGCGGCGAAGACCCGGTCCATCATCGCCTGCGTGCCGCGCGAGAATTCGAGCGGGCAGGGGTAGGGCGCGCCGGTCAGGGCGCTGTTGTTGAAGGCCGCGACCTGCAGATCATACTGCCGCGCGCCATTGAACCGCGTCACCTGACCGGGTTGGCCCGCCTGCCGCAGGATCACCGCCGTATCGCCGAACACCGGCCCGTTGAAGGGCGCGGTCAGATGGATCGACCCGGTTTCGCCGTGGAACGTCATGGACTGCCACGGGTGCAGGCGGATCGACACGGTCGCGGCATAGGTGAAACCGGGGAAGGTCGCGTCGATATGGCTGAAGGCATCGACGCCGCCGTCCCAGCGGATACGCGCCGCGACGGTGTCGGGTTCGGCCCCCGTGACGAAGCGCGTGGCCCCGATCACATAGACCCCGATGTCCCGCAGCGCGCCGCCGCCAAGGTCGGGCTGGTTGCGGATGTTGGCGCGGTCGGCGGCGTTGTTGAAGCAGAACATGCCGTCCACATGGCGCAGCGCACCGATCGCCCCACCGGCCAGCAGGTCGCGCACATGCCGCCATTGGGGGTGGAACACGATCATGTAGGCTTCGGCGGCCAACTTGTCCGCCGCGTCGCGGGCCGCGATCAACCGGTCGATCTCGGGTGCGGCCATGGCGACCGGCTTTTCGGTCAGAACGTGCTTTCCGGCGGCCAGTGCCTTGAGCGTCCAGTCCACATGCAGCGTGTTGGGGAGCGGGATATAGACGGCGTCGATACCCGGATCGGACAGCAGTGCATCGTAGTCAGGGTGCACGCGCAGATCGGGCGCGATATCGTGGAACGGAGCAGCCTTCGCCGGGCTGCGCGTCGCCAGGGCGACCAGCGATCCCCCGGCAGCAGCATGCAACGCGGGCCCCATGTGCTGGGCCGCGAAGTTCGCAGCACCCAGAATACCCCATCGCAGATGCACCATGTTCCGCCCCCTGATCCCATGTTTGCGCCACCATAGCGGCGCGCGTCACAGGCACAAGGGGCGGACCGGCGGTCAGGCCGCGGGCATCAGGCCGCGTTCCATGGCCAGATCGCGCATCCGCTTTTGCAGCTTGTCGAAGGCGCGCACCTCGATCTGCCGGATGCGTTCGCGGCTGACCCCGTATTGCGCCGACAGGTCTTCGAGCGTGACGGTATCGTCCTGCAACCGGCGCTGCACGAGGATGTCCTTCTCGCGGTCGTTGAGCACATCCATCGCCTCGGCCAGCAGTTCGCGGCGGTAGGACAACTCGTCCGCTTCGGCATAGTTGCCCGCCTGGTCGGCCCCTTCGTCTTCCAGCCAGTCCTGCCACTGGGTGGATCCGTCGTCGTCGGCCCCCACCGTCGCGTTCAGCGATGCGTCGCCCCCCGACAGGCGGCGGTTCATGGAAATGACCTCGTCCTCGGTCACGCTCAGGTCATGGGCGATCCGGGCGACGTGTTCGGGCCGAAGGTCGCCGTCTTCCAGCGCGCCGATCCGGGACTTGGCCTTGCGCAGGTTGAAGAACAGCTTCTTCTGCGCGCTGGTGGTGCCCAGTTTCACGAGGCTCCAGGAGCGCAGGATGTATTCCTGAATGGACGCGCGAATCCACCACATGGCATAGGTCGCAAGCCGGAACCCCTTTTCCGGATCGAACCGCTTGACCGCCTGCATCAGGCCGACGTTGGCTTCGGAGATGACCTCCGCCTGTGGCAACCCGTATCCGCGATAGCCCATGGCGATCTTGGCCGCGAGCCGCAGGTGCGATGTCACCATCTTGTGGGCGGCTTCGGTATCCTGATCCTCGACCCAACGCTTGGCGAGCATGTATTCTTCTTCGGGTTCCAGCATCGGGAACTTGCGGATCTCCTGCAGATAGCGGTTCAACCCCTGCTCGGGGGACGGTGTGGGCAGGTTCTGATATGTGGCCACGGTCTTTTCCCTTCGTCACACCGGAAGTACATTCATTTCACATTAACACTTGGTCATGGACTGCCCACCGATCAAGGGTCCGGCATCTGGTCCGGCGCACAGTCGCCCTGCGCCAGCGTTGAACACAACATTCTGACCAAAGCGTCCATATCATCGGGGAGAGGTGCCGAGAACGCCAGCCACGTCTGCGTGACCGGGTGCTCAAATCCTAACGTGGCAGCATGCAGTGCTTGCCGCGCGAACGTATCGCCCGCAGTGCAGGCAGCCGCGCAAAAGGCACGCGCCGGCAGGCGACGGCGCGCGCCGTAGCTTTGATCTCCCAGCAGCGGATGGCCCAGATGCGCCAGATGCACCCGGATCTGGTGGGTTCGCCCGGTTTCCAGCCAGCAGTCCAGCAAGGCCACGGCGGGCGGGGTTCCGAAGCGTTCCAGCACACGGGCGCGGGTGATCGCATGCCGCCCGCCCGACGCCAGCACCGCCTGTTTCTGCCGGTCCTGCCTGTGGCGGCCGATCTGCGTGGTCACGCACAGCGCGCCGCCCGGCTCGAACGTCACGCCCGCCAATCCGTTCAACCGTGCATTGGCGGCATCCGGGACCCCGTGCACCAGCGCGCGGTAATGGCGCGCCACGGTATGGGCCGCGAATTGCGCGGCCAGCCCGTGATGGGCACGGTCGGACTTCGCCGCCACAAGCAGGCCCGACGTGTCCTTGTCGATCCGGTGGACGATGCCGGGGCGCGCTTCGCCGCCGATCCCGGACAGGGTATCGCCGCAATGGGCCATCAGAGCGTTGACCAGCGTGCCACCCGCGTTGCCGGGACCGGGATGCACGACCATGCCCGCCGGCTTGTTCACGACGATCAGGTCCGCGTCCTCGAACAGGATGTCGAGCGGGATCGCCTCCGCCTCCAGACCCGCGTCGTCCATGTCGGTCACCGCAACCGTCACGACATCGCCCGCGACGAGGCGCGTTTTCGCGTCGATCACGCGGTCGCCGCAGCGCACCGCCCCGGAGTCCAGCAGCCGGGCGATGCGTGTGCGGCTCAGTGCGGCGGTCATCGGCACATCGCGGGCAAGCGCCTTGTCCGCCCGCGCCGGCGGGTCGGCAGCGATGGTGACTTCCACGAGACGGCGGCGGGACATGGGCGCTTCGTTCGCAAGGGACAGGCGACAGTCCTTACCCCGTGTGCGCGCCGCTGTCACCCCGGCGCTCTGGTGCCGCGCACGCCGGCGCGATAGGACGACACCGATGACACCGACGATACCGCAAAGGCAAGCGCATGCCCGATCAACCGGACCTTTCCCCCGAACCCGGCGGCTTGCGCTTTCTGCGCAGGATGGTGACGGCATTGACCGGTGTGATGATCTTCGGGATCATCGCCATCGTGGTGCTGCTGGCGCTGCGGTTGCAGCGGGACGACGGTGCGCGCCTGCCGCCCTTGCCTGCGGCCATCACCCTGCCACAAGGTACGGTCGCGTTGGCCGTGACGGCGGGGCCAGGCTGGTATGCCGTGGTGACAGACGACAACCGCATCCTCATCTTTGACGCGGCCAGCGGCGCGCTGCGCCAGAACATCGCCATCGAGCAAAGCGCCGACTGACGCCTTGCCCGTCAGTGCCTTTCAGTGCCCGCCGGTCAGCACGAGACTGCGCATCGGCAGCAGGAGCGTCTGCGACCGCAGCAGGATGGCATGGACGATCCCGACCGTTTCAACGCCGTGCATGCCAAGCTTTTTCCAGAACCCGAGATCGGGGTCGTCCAGCTGGTCGTGGAAGCTGGTATAGGCATTGGCGACACAAGCGCTGCCGGGCGGGATTGCATCGGCCTGCCCGTCGAACAGCGGTTCCAGCGTCACGGTCAGGCTGCCGGCTCTGCCTTGCTGCTGCAGCGGATCGAGCAACTGGTCCGACGGCCGGAACTGCCCCGAGGCGATCACGTCCTGCACGTTCGTCACCACCATCGGCACGATCCGGAACGGGTGCGAGGCGCAGGAAATTTCGGCCAGCATGCCCGGTTTGACCACGCCGCCCGCAAGCTGGTTGAAGCCCGCGACGAAAATGCCCCGATCATGTTCGGCGGGCACGAGAATCCCGGCGGGCCGCAGCACCGACGAAATGTAGTCGCCCACCTGCAACTGAAACTGTTCGACCGAGCCAGCGATACCCGCGCGCACGACCGTCTTGTCCAGTTCGGCCTGCGCCTGCGCCAGTGCCGCCTCGGCCGACGCGCGCTGCGCCGGGATCAGAAGGTCGATCTGGGTTTGCAGTGCCGCCTGGTTGGCACGCGCGGCCTCCACCGCGCCCTGCCTGGTCGCAACCACCGACTGCAGCCGGTCGATTTCTCGGTCCGACACCACGTTCGCGTTGCGGGCGAGCAGGTTCAGTTGCCGCGCAAGTTCGTTCTCGGCCTCGTCCAGCATGCCGATCGCCTGATCCAGTTGCCCGACCGTCGCCGCAAGCTGATCCTGCGCCACCGCCAGCGACGCGTCCACCTCGACAATGCGGCGGCGTGCGGTTTCGACAGCGGCTTGCTGGCTGGTGTCGTCCAGCCGGAACAGAACGTCGCCCGCTTGAACCCGCTGCTGGCCGCCGACATAGACTTCGGCCACGCGGCCCGGCGTTTCGGGCAGGATCGTCACGGTGCGGAAATAGGACGACACGGCGCTGGTGGACGGATGGTAGAAGAACACCACCGTGATAAGTCCCAGCGCCAGCATGAGACAGCCGGTGATGCCCCAGCGCAATTCGTACCAGACGGAGAACAGCGTGATTTCCTTGCCGATCCGCTTGCCTTGGCCGAACCGGCGGTAGAGGAAATCGGGCAGCAGCGTGAACAGCGAGCAGAACAGAAGTTCAAGCATGGTCGCGCGCCTCGGCTTCGGCCTCAGCGCGGGCGCGCGCTTGTTCGGCGATCTCGTCCTCGCGGCCCGTGGCCTTTTCAAGCGACCGCGCGATGGACCGAAGCGGCGACAGCACGTCGGGCACTTCCACCACCGCAAGCACCAGTGCGGCGAGCCAGAACAGGCTGTTGTGGGTTACAAGCCCCAGCAGGGCGAGGATCCCGATCAACTGGAACTGGGCCGCGTTGCGCCGGTGCGCCATGCGTTCGGGCAGGGAATGCAGCGTCAGGTAGACGACACCGGCCAGCAGCACGCCGCCGATCAGGAACACGGCGACGTTCACCAGCATGGTGTCCGTGACGCCCGGCGGCGTGATGAAGAACGGCAGGTGGTCTGGGGCCATCGGGTGAAGGCCAGGGGGATGATCTGCGGACATGACGCGGCTCCGGAACAGGCGTTTGGCGAAGACGCTATACGTGTTCCCAGCGGGGCGCTATGGGTTCCACAACGACGGCGACACCACCTCAAAGGACGCCGCGACCGTCACGACACCAACGCGCGCCGCCCGGGGTCACGACACCAACGCGCGCCATCCGATGTCACGCCGGAAATGCCCGCCGGG
>DAIPIS010000009.1:0-19235 GCA_036770665.1 Meridianimarinicoccus sp. | reverse complement strand
GGGGTCACGACACCAACGCGCGCCATCCGATGTCACGCCGGAAATGCCCGCCGGGCCAGTCGACGGCATCGGCAAGCGCATAGGCCCGGTCGCGCGCCTGCGCCAGCGTGTCGCCCCGTGCGGTGGCGTTCAACACACGTCCGCCGTGGGACAGGATCGCGCCGCCGTCGGCCCGTGTGCCCGCGTGAAACATCATCCGGAAGCTGTCGTCCGGCAACCCGTCCAGCCCGCCGATGACGTCGCCCTTGCGGTACGCGCCGGGATAGCCCGCCGCCGCCAGCACCACGGTCATGGCGTGATCGTCGGCCCAGTCCACCCGCGCCCCCGCAAGTCGTCCTTCGGCGCAGGCATGGATCAGGTCGAGCGCCTGCGCCCCCAGCCGCATCATCAGCACCTGGCATTCCGGATCGCCGAACCGCACGTTGTATTCCACCAGCCGCGCCACGCCGTGTTCGATCATCAGCCCGGCATAAAGCACCCCCTGATAGGGCGTGCCGCGCCGGACCATTTCGGCCAGCGTCGGGCGGATGATCCGATCCATCACCTGGCGCTGCAGCGCGTCCGACAGGATCGGTGCGGGCGAATAGGCGCCCATGCCGCCGGTGTTCGGGCCGGTATCGCCCTCGCCCGCGCGCTTGTGGTCCTGGGCCGTGCCGATCGGCAGGGCGTCCAGCCCGTCGCACAGCACGAAGAACGACGCTTCCTCGCCGGCCATGAATTCCTCGATCACCACCTCGGCGCCCGCGCTTCCGAATGCGCCACCGAACATGTCGTCGACCGCGGCCTCCGCCTCGGGCAGCGTCATGGCGACGACCACGCCCTTGCCTGCGGCCAGCCCGTCGGCCTTGACGACCACGGGCGCACCCATGGCCCGCAGATGGGCGCGCGCGCTCTGCGCATCCGTGAACCGCGCCCACCCGGCCGTGGGCACCGCGGCCGCATCGCAAATCGTCTTGGTGAAGGCTTTCGATGCTTCCAGCCGCGCCGCCGCAGCGGATGGGCCGAAGACCAGCACGCCCGCCGCGCGCAACTCGTCCGACACACCGGCCACAAGCGGCGCTTCGGGGCCGACGATCACAAGGTCGATGGCGTTTTCGACGGCGAACTGCGCGACGGTCGCACCGTCCTCAGGCGGCAGATCCGCGCATTCGGCAATGGCCGCGACCCCGGCATTGCCCGGTGCAACGATCAGCCGGTCGCATTTGGGATTCTGCATCACCGCCCATGCCAGCGCGTGTTCGCGCCCGCCGCCACCGAGAATGAGGATGTTCATGCGCGCCCCGCCGTCCGCCTGCCGTTCGCCCGCTTCTAGGGGCGTGGCCCTGCCGCTGCAAGCGCGCGGGCCTGTTGCCGCTCCTCGCGCGCCGCGATAGGTCATCGGCATGGACATGTTCGAAGACCCGATCCCCGGCGACAACGCGCCGGAATTCACCGTTTCCGAGATCTCGGGCGCGGTCAAACGCACCATCGAGGGCGGCTTCTCCCGCATCCGCGTGCGGGGCGAGTTGGGGCGCATTTCGCGGCCCCGGTCGGGGCATGTGTACCTCGACCTCAAGGACGACCGGTCGGTGCTGTCCGCCGTGATCTGGAAAGGACAGGCGGCGCAACTCGATACCCAGCCCGAGGAAGGGCTGGAGGTCATCGCGACCGGGCGGCTGACGACCTTTCCGGGGCAATCCAAGTACCAGATGGTGATCGACAGCATCGTGCCGGCCGGTGCGGGCGCGCTGATGGCCATGCTGGAAAAGCGCAAGAAGCTGTTCGAGGCGGAAGGCCTGTTCGCGCCCGCCCGCAAGCGCCCGCTGCCCTATCTGCCCGAGGTGATCGGGGTCGTGACATCGCCCTCCGGTGCCGTGATCCGCGACATCCTGCACCGCCTGCGCGACCGGTTCCCGCGCACGGTGCTGGTGTGGCCGGTGGCGGTGCAGGGTGCGGCCTGCGCGCCCGAGGTCGCCCGCGCCATCGCCGGGTTCAACGCGCTGGAGCCGGGCGGCGCACTGCCCCGGCCCGACCTGCTGATCGTGGCACGCGGCGGCGGGTCGGTGGAAGACCTGTGGGGCTTCAACGAGGAGGCGGTGGTGCGCGCGGTGGCCGCCTCCACCATCCCGGTGATCTCCGCGGTGGGGCATGAGACCGACACCACGCTGATCGATTTCGTGGCCGACCGGCGCGCACCGACGCCCACCGCCGCCGCCGAACTGGCGGTGCCGGTGCGGGCGGAACTGGTGGCGACGCTGGATGCACTGGCGGCGCGGCTGAGCGGGGCGCAGGTGCGGGGCCTGACCCTGCGCGGGCAGCGGTTGCGGGACCTGTCGCGCGCCCTGCCGCGCCCCGAGGATCTGACCCGCCCTGCCGCGCAACGGCTGGACCAGTGGGCGGACCGGCTGCCGCGCGCGCTGCGCACCCGGCTGGCCACGGCGCGGCTGCGGCTGGACGGGGCAGGGGCGACATTGCGGCCTGCCGTGCTGACGGCACGACTGCGCTGGGACCGGCAGCGGCTGGACCGGGCAGGCGGACGGCTCGATGCCGGGTTGACGGGGGCTGTCAGCCGCAACCGGCTGCGTCTTGCGGCAGTAGCGGCGCGGCTGTCCCTGCGGCCGGTCCGGCAGCGCATCGCGCGGGGGCCGGACGATCTGGGCAAGCTGGGCGCGCGGTTGGTGGCGGCGCAGGCGGCAGGGATGGACCGGCGGCGGCGCGCGCTGGCGGCGGTGGACCGGCTGCTGGGATCACTGAGTTACTTCGGCACGCTCAAGCGCGGCTATGCCGTGGTGCGCAGCGGCAAGGACGTGCTGACCAGCGCGGCGTCGGCGGCGGGCAAGACCCCGCTGGAATTGCAGTTCCACGATGGCCGCCTGACGGTGGGGGCCGACATGCCGCCCCCCGCAACGCCGGCGCGGCGGCGCAAGGCGCCGGTGCAGAAGACGCTGTTCGACGACTGACACCGCCCGCGATGCGCCGGCGGGGGGCCACGCGCCCCCGCGTGATGCCAGGGCAGATCCCGCAGCGTACAACACGCAACCGGGATGCGACCGGCCCGATACGCGGGGCTTACACGCCCAGATGCGGTCCGCGGCAGACCATCGGCTCCGGGGTTTCCGCGATGACGTAGAGCGGTGGGCCTTCGGGCTGGCTGGTCGGGCGCGCGCCGAGCCGCCCGTCATCGCGGTGAAAGAACCAGCATTCCGGATCGGCGCGGCCTTCATAGGCGAAGCAGATCGCGTCGCCCTGCGGATACCAGCGCCCGTCCACGCAGTCGCCGTCCAGAAACGACCACCGCACCCGCCGCCCCGGCAGGTATTCCTCGATCCCGTAGGGACCGGCCGCGGTGCCGTAGATCAGCGTCCGGCCGGTCACCGCGGCCTCGAACCCGTCGGCATCGAGCGGCGTCTCGGCTGGTGCCGGGGTCGCGGCCAGCGATGCGGCGAGGGTCAGGGCGAGGAAAGGGGCAAGGGTAGCGCGCATCATCGGACACGCTCCGTTCCGGCGATCCACACGGCGCGCAACGCGCGGTCGTCGCCCATCATGATGGTGGGGAACAGCGCTTCCCAGATGTCGCCGGCCCGTGCGCTGCGCTGCGCGATAGGGGGTGTCGACGCGAGATCCAGCACCACGAGATCGGCCTCCGTCCCCGGTGCCAGCGTGCCGATGCGGTCCTCCATGCGCAGGGCGCGCGCCGATCCGGTCGTCGCCAGCCACAAGAGCTGCGCGGGGTGCAGCGGCGTGCCGCGCAACTGGCCCAGCTCATACGCGGCCGCCATTGTCCGCAGCATCCCGAAATTCGACCCGCCCCCGGTATCGGTCGCCAGCCCGACCCGCTGGCCCGCGGCGCAGAGATCCGCCAGTTCCATGATGCCCGAGCCGATGAAGCTGTTGGACGTGGGGCAATGCACAAGGCTTGCGCCGGTTTCCATCAGCCGCGCGCGTTCGCGGTCGGTCAGGTGGATCGCGTGGCCGAACACGGCACCGGGGCCGAGCAGGCCGTGAGCTTCGTAGGTATCGAGGTAGTCACGGGCGTCCGGAAACAGGCTGGCGACCCACGCGATCTCGTCCACCTGTTCGGAAAGGTGCGTCTGCATCAGGCAGTCGGGGTGTTCGGCCCAGAGCGCGCCCATCGCGGCCAGTTGTTCCGGCGTCGAGGTGGGCGAGAACCGTGGCGTCACCGCATAGACCGCGCGCCCGCGTCCGTGCCACCGCGCCAGAAGGGCCTTGCTGTCGTCATAGGCCGATTGCGCCGTATCGCGCAGCCCGTCGGGCGCGTTGCGGTCCATGCAGGTCTTGCCGCCCGCGACCCGCATGCCCCGCGCCTCCGCCGCCCCGAAGAACGCATCCACGCTGCCCGGATGGATCGTGCAGAAACTGCACACGGTCGTGGTGCCATGGGCCAGTACGGTGTCGAGATAGAGGCCTGCCATGTCGGCGGCATAAGCGGGATCGGCGAACCTGATCTCCTCCGGGAAGGTGTAGTCGTTCAACCAGTCGATCAGGCGCTTGCCCCAGCTTGCGATCATCCCGGTCTGCGGGTAATGCACATGCGCATCCACGAAGCCCGGCAGGATCAGCCCATCACTGTAATCCACGCGATGGGCGCCGGGGTGGGCGGCCAGAACATCGTCGGCGAAACCGGTTGCGATGATCATGCCCTCCGCCACCGCCACCGCCCCGCGCCGGTCGTGCCGTGCGGCCGCCAGCGGCCCGGCACCGCCGAACGGATCGTCCGTGAATTGCACGATCTGTCCCAGCAGCACCTTAACTTCCGACATCTTTCCCGATATCCCGCAGTTTGGATCACCCGATTACACTGGCCCAGCCACGGCCCGCGCCCAAGGCAAAAGCCGGGATGCGCGACAGATTTCCTTCGGCGTGGGCGGCGTGCCACGCGGGCGACCAAGGCAGGACAGGAGACCGCGATGCAGGACGAAGGCGACATCATCGAAGACGGCGCCGATGCCACGCTCGATCCGCGCCGCGTGGGGCGCATCCTTGCGGCGCTGGAAAACGGTGATGCGGCGCGATTGGCCGAACAGTTGGACCCGCTGCACCCGGCCGATATCGCCGACCTTCTGGAACAGATCGACAGCGACGACCGGGCAAGGTTCCTGCGGCTCTGGGCGGGCGACACGGTTGGCGACGTGCTGTCCGAACTGGACGAAGGCCTGCGCGAGCAAGTCATCGATCAGCTCGATCCCGTCAAGCTGCGGGCGGCGGTGCGCGAACTCGACACCGATGACGTGGTGGATCTGGTCGAGGACCTTGAGGGTGCGCAGAAGACCGCCATCCTCGATGCGCTGGATACCGCCGACCGGTTCGCGGTCGAACAGGCGCTGGGATATCCCGAGGATACCGCGGGCCGCCTGATGCAGCGCGACGTGGTCACGGCCCCGCGGGACTGGACCGTCGGGCGCATGATCGATTTCCTGCGCGACAACGAAGACCTGCCCGACCAGTTCTACCATGTCACGCTGGTCGATCCGCGGATGTCCCCCGTGGGCAACGTCACGCTGGGCCGGATGCTGAGCGCGCGGCGGGCCGTGCCGCTGGCCGACCTGACGGAGGAGACGTTCTTTCCGATCCGCGCCACGGAGCCGGTGGACAACGTGGCCTATGCGTTCCACCAGTATCACCTGATCTCGACCCCCGTGGTGGACGATGCGGGCCGGCTGGTGGGGGTCATCACCATCGACGATGCGATGACGGTTCTGAGCGACGAACACGAGGAAGACATCCTGCGCCTTGCCGGCGTGGGCGATGCCAGCATGTCGGACGACGTTCTGGAAACGGTGCGCGTGCGGCTGCCGTGGCTCGCCGTGAACCTGGGCACGGCGATCCTGGCGTCCGTCGTGATCTCGCTGTTCGAGGATGTGCTGGCGCAAGTCGTGGCGCTGGCGGTGCTGATGCCCATCGTGGCGTCCATGGGCGGCAACGCGGGGACGCAGGCGTTGACGGTGGCGGTGCGTGCGCTGGCGACGCGGGATCTGACCGCGTCGAATCTCGGGCGCGTGGTGCGGCGCGAAATCGCCGTGGGGCTTCTCAACGGTATGGCTTTCGCCGTGGTCATGGGGCTGATCGGCTGGGTCTGGTTCGGGTCGGTGCAGATCGCGGTGGTTCTGGCGGCGGCGATGATCGCCAACCTGCTGGTGGCGGGGCTGGCGGGCATCCTGATCCCGGTGGTGCTGGACCGGCTGAAGCTCGACCCGGCGCTGGCCTCCGGCACCTTCGTGACGACGGTGACGGATGTGATGGGCTTCTTCGCGTTTCTGGGGCTGGCAAGCTGGGTGCTGCTGTGACCGTCGCCGCCGCGAAGGCCGCTGCGCGCACGGACGCCGCCGCCCGACGCAAGGCCACGCACGGGGTCGTCGATCCCGTGCCGGCGCAGGCCGTGCTGGCAGGGCTGCTTGCTGCGGAACCCGCGCAGAGTGTGGTCGCACTTTATGATCCGATCCGGACCGAGATCGATCCACGGCCCGGCGTGGCGGGGGCTGTCGGGCGTCTCCTGCTGGCGATGCCCGTGATCGTGGGACCGGGGCAACCGCTGCGGTTCCGGACCTGGACGCCGGATGCGCAGATGGCGTCCGGCCCGTTCGGTGTCGCGGTTCCCGCGGTGGGTGCGTGGTGTGACCCCACGGTGCTGATCGTGCCGCTTCTGGCCTTCGATGCGCGGGGGTATCGGCTGGGATACGGGGGCGGATACTATGACCGCACGCTGGCGCGCCTGCGCGCGGGCGGTGGCCGCGTGCGGGCCATCGGGTTCGGCTATGCAGCGCAACAGGTGGAGCGGCTGCCGGTCGAACCGACCGACCAGCTGCTCGATGCCATGGTGACCGAAACCGGGCTTTTCCGGTTCATGGGGCATGCCGGGTGAATCCGCTTGCCGTACCGTGTCGTGCGACCTAAGCCCGCGACATGAGAATACTGTTTCTGGGCGATGTCATGGGTCGGTCCGGCAGATCCGCCATAGCGGACCGGCTGGCCGGGTTGCGCGACCGTTTGCGGGCCGATTTCGTGATCGTGAACGGCGAGAACGCGACGTCGGGTTCGGGTCTGTCCGCGGAACACGCCAAGCAGATGTTCGAGGCGGGGGCGGACTGCATCACGCTGGGCGATCACGCCTTTGACCAGCGGGACATGCTGTCCCATATCGAGCGCGAACCACGCATTCTGCGGCCCCTGAACTACGCGAAGGGCGCGCCCGGGCATGGGCACCGGCTGTTCACGCTGGCGGACGGACGCCGGATCCTCGTGCTGCAGGTTCTTGGCCAGGTGTTCATGAAGCGGCCGTTCGATGATCCGTTTTCGGCGCTCGACAGGGTGCTCAAGGCCCATCCGCTGGGTGGTCAGGCGCAGGCGGTGGTCGTGGACATCCATGCCGAAGCGACATCGGAAAAGATGGCGACGGGGCACTTCTGCAACGGGCGCGCGTCCATGGTTGTTGGCACGCACACCCATGTCCCGACCGGCGACGCGCAGATCCTGCCGGGGGGCACGGCGTATCTGACGGACGCCGGGATGTGCGGCGATTACCTGTCAGTGATCGGCATGGAACCGGCGGAGCCTCTGCGCCGGTTCGTGACCGGCATGGGGAAGGGGCGCTTCGTGCCGGCTGCGGGCGAGGCCACCCTGTCGGGGATGTTCGTGGAAACCGACGACCGCACCGGGCATGCACGTTCGGTGAGCATGATCCGGGACGGCGGTCGGTTGCAAGCATCGTGCCCTTGACAGCCGGGATGGCGTTGACCTTCCTGACCCGCGGAAGATCGCCACCATGAATGGACACCCGCATGAGCCAAATTGATCTTCCCGCCCTGACCGGCATCGCACAGGCCGATGCCATCGTCGCTCTTGCGGTGGTGCTGGGCATGTTTGTGGCGTTCATGCGCGAGGATTTCCCGGCCGAGGTCGTGGCGCTTGGCGGTGTGTCCGTGATGCTGATCGCGGGGGTGCTGCCGTATGACCGGGGGCTGTCCATGCTGGCCAACCCCGCACCCTGGACCATCGCGGCGATGTTCGTGGTGATGGGAGCGCTGGTGCGCACCGGGGCGCTGGACTGGTTCATCAGCCGGACCGAGGCGCTGGCACGGCGCAAGCCGCGGCAGGCCGTGGCGGTGCTGATCGGGTTCGTGGTCTGCGCGTCGGCGTTCGTGTCGAATACGCCCGTGGTGGTGGTGATGATCCCGGTGTTCACGCAGATTTCCAAGACGCTGGGCAAATCACCATCCAAACTGTTGATCCCGCTGTCCTATGCCGCGATCATGGGCGGCACGCTGACGTTGATCGGCACATCGACGAACCTGTTGGTGGATGGTGTCGCGCGCGAGAACGGGCTTGCTGCCTTCACCATCTTCGAGGTGACACCCATCGGCCTGGCGATCGTGGCATGGGGGATGATCTACCTCGCGTTCATCGCTCCGCACCTGTTGCCGGACCGGGAAAACATGGCGAGCCTCCTGACCGGGCGGACCGGCATGAAGTTCTTCACCGAAGTCGCCGTGCCCGAGGACAGCGCCCTGATCGGCCAGAAGGTGACAGACGTGGACCTGTTCAAGCGCGAAGGCGTCCGCCTGATCGACGTGCTGCGGGGCGACGCGTCGCTGCGCCGGGATCTCGCCAGTGTGGAGATCGCAGCGGGGGACCGCGTGGTGCTGCGCACCCAGATGACCGAGGTGCTGGGACTGCAGAAGAACCGTGACCTGCGGATGGTGGACAAGCTGTCGTCGGTGGCCACCTCCACGGTGGAGGTACTGATCACGCCGGGGTGCAAGATGATCGGGCGGTCGCTGGGGTCCTTGCGGCTGCGACGGCGGTATGGCGTCTATCCCATCGCCGCCCACCGGTCGAATCAGAACATCGGACGGCAGATGGATGACATCGTCGTGCGCGTCGGCGATACCCTGCTTCTGGAAGGCGCGCCGGCGGATATCCAGCGCCTTGCGGCGGACATGGACCTTGTGGATGTGTCGACCCCATCCCAGCGCGCCTATCGCCGGGACAAGGCCCCCATCGCCATCGGTGCGCTGGCGGCTATCGTGGTGCTTGCGGGGCTCGGTATCGCGCCGATCCTCATGCTCGCCGTGCTGGCTGTCGCGGCGGTTCTTCTGACGCGCTGCATCGATGCGGAGGAGGCGTTTTCCTTCATCGACGGGCGGCTGCTGTCGTTGATCTTCGCGATGCTTGCGGTCGGTGGCGCGCTCGATCATTCCGGGGCCGTGCGACTGATGGTGGACGCCATCGCGCCGTTCCTGCAGACGCTGCCGCCCTTTCTGCTGATCTGGGCGATCTTTCTGGTTACGTCGCTGCTGACGGAACTGGTGACGAACAACGCGGTGGCCGTCGTCATGACGCCGATCGCGATCGGCGTTGCGCTTGCGTTGGGGTTCGATCCGCGCCCGCTGGTGATTGCCGTCATGATCGCGGCGTCGGCCAGTTTTTCGACGCCCATCGGGTATCAGACCAACATGATGGTCTACGGTCCGGGCGGCTATCGCTTCACCGACTACATGAAGGTCGGCATCCCGCTGAACCTGAGCATGGGGTTGGTGGCGGCATTCCTGATCCCGCGCATCTGGTCGCTTTGACGCGGCGCTGGCGCGGCGCCTGTCGTGGATGCGTTGTCGTTTCGGCGGCAACCTGCAATCTCGCGCCCTGCCCGCGTGCGACCAAGCACCGACTGTCGCGTGTCACTGCGGGGCGTTGCATGTGAAAGAAAGGGATTTCGTCGCCCCGATGTGGCGCAGCCTTCGGTTATCCAGCCGTTCCGGATCACGCGGCGACAAACGTCAAAAGGCCCCGCCGGAGCGAGGCCTTTCGTCTTGTCCAATCTGCGAACACGCCCGTCAGGCGTTGTTCTTCTTTTTCCGAGCCACTGCACCGAGAGCCGCGATGCCGCCAAGCATCAGCGGAAGCGCCGCAGGGACCGGGATCACGGCTGTCTGGAAGAACGCGTTGGCCAGAACCGGCGCAACAACCCCGTTATAGTTGAGGGTGAAGGAAAATTTTTCCCCAGCGCCCAGGCTGAACCCGCCGAAGGAAAACTCACCCGTCGAGGCATTCACATTACCAACCGGAACGAAGCTCGCAAAGGGCGCGCCATCGAACGACAGGCTCACTTTGGCAACATCGGCCGACCGACCGTTTGCAGTGAAGCTGACGCCAAGAACGGTCAACGCGGTGAGCGCGGTGTAGTTGTACTCGAACGAGTCTGTGCCAAAGGCCAGAATGCTTTCGGTATAGGTCTCCGGTGCCACGATCGTCGTGTTCACGGGTGCTGCCGCGGCGGGCAACATCGTCAACGACGTGCCAGTGTTCGACAACTGATAGATCACAGCGGCATTTGCGGTCATGGGTGCAACCGCAAGTACTGCGATCCCCAACAGCTTGGCTAAGCCTTTCATGGTGGAAGTCTCCTTGTTAACTTTAATACTCCCTCCACCTACCCTCGCCGATAAGGTTCTGTCAAGGAATTAACCATTCAAGGGAGTGCAGGAATCCTTCGCTGCGTACGATCTAGAAAGGCCCCACCCGCGAACGCTTTGATAACACGAACATAAAATAAATGAAACAACCTTTGCGCGTATCTATCCCCGGTGGTTGGCCTGCGAAACCTCGCCACGCACCAAGCAATGCTGATTTTTTGAGCGGCATGCCCAGGACGAAGCCATGCCCAGATCACGATAGTTGCGATCCTGCAAACTTGAAAAGAGCCTTTCCGCGCCCGCGCGTCTTGCTCCGCCACGTCGATTCGCGATCGACCTCTTGCTACCCAAGTTCAAGCTTCCTATCAGCTTTGGAGTCTCGGACACCAACAGGAGCATCACGAAATGGCCGGTCATAGCAAATGGGCCAACATCCAGCACCGCAAGGGTCGCCAGGATGCGGCCAGGTCCAAGCTGTTTTCCAAGTTCTCCAAGGAAATCACGGTCGCCGCCAAGATGGGTGACCCCGACCCGGACAAAAACCCGCGCCTGCGGCTGGCGATCAAGGAAGCCAAGTCGCAATCCATGCCCAAGGATAACATCGAACGCGCGATCAAGAAGGCGACGGGCGGTGATGCAGACAGCTATGACGAGATCCGCTACGAAGGGTACGGGCCGAACGGTGTCGCGATCATCGTCGAGACGATGACCGACAACCGCAACCGGACAGCATCGAACGTCCGCTCGACCTTTTCCAAGCACGGTGGCAACCTCGGGGAAACAGGCTCGGTCGGGTTCATGTTCGACCGCAAGGGCGAGATCGTCTATCCGGCCAACGTGGGCGATGCCGACACGGTGATGGAAGCCGCCATCGAGGCCGGGGCCGAGGATGTGGAAACCTCGGACGACGGTCACATCATATATACGGCAGACACGGACCTTGCCGAAGTGTCCGCCGCGCTGGAGGCGGTGCTGGGCGAAAGCGACAGCACGAAACTGATCTGGAAACCCCAGACGACGACCGAACTGGATCTCGAAACCGCGCAGAAACTGTTCAAGTTGATCGACGCGCTGGAAGACGACGATGACGTGCAGAACGTCACGGCGAACTTCGAGGTGAGCGACGAGGTCATGGCCGCCCTGTGATGCCGCCGGTGGTGCCGCGACCGCTGGTCGGACTTGGCTGGATGGTTGTCACCGGCCTTTGTTTCGTCGGCGTGCAGGCCACTGTCAAGGCGGTGGGCGATGTGGTGCCCGCGCCGCAGGCGGCCTTCCTGCGGTTCGCGCTGGGGATCGCGTTCGTTTTGCCGGCACTCGGGCAATTTCGCGCGGTACGTCTGTCGCGGACCGACTGGCGCGATTTCGCGCTCCGGGCCGCGCTGCACGCGATGGGCGTGATCTTCTGGTTCTACGCGATGACCCGCATCCCGCTGGCAGAGGTCACGGCGATGAACTATCTCGGGCCCGTCGTGGTCACTGTGGGGGCCGCGCTGTTTCTGGGCGAGAAGCTGGCGGCGCGGCGCATCGGGGCCGTGGTCGTGGCTTTCGCCGGCGCGCTCGTGATCCTGCGCCCGGGCTTGCGCGATCTTGATCCGGGACATCTGGCCATGCTGGCGGCGGCGCTTGGGTTGGGGTCGTCCTATCTGATGGCGAAACATCTGTCGGACCGGTTCGGTGCCGAAGTGATCGTGGCGATGATGTCGTTCATGGTGCCCGTGGCGCTTTTGCCCGTCGCCGTTGCGGTCTGGGTGCCCCCGTCGATGGCGGCGATGGGGTTGCTGACCCTGACGGCGGCCTTTGCCACGGCTGGGCATTACACCATGACATTGGCGTTCCGCGAAGCGCCGGTATCGGTCACGCAACCGGCGGTGTTCCTGCAACTGCTGTGGTCGGTGATCGTGGGTCTGCTGCTGTTTGGCGAGCCCCTCGATCCGTTCGTGATCGCGGGCGGCGCGGTCATCGTGGCCGCCGTCAGCTTCATCGCCTGGCGCGAAGCCCGCAGCGCGCGGCGCCCGGTCACGCCGAACCCGCTTGAAACCAAGCACTGATCGCGCCGGCGACTTGACCCGGATCAAGGCGCGGCCGGTTGCATGTCCGCAGGCTGACCCTGTCACAAACCGATCGGAGTCCGACATGTCCCACACGCCCCACGATCTTGCCGAAGAATTTCCGGACCAGCACGATGCCATGCGCGACCTGCGCCGCACGAACGCCCATGCCGCGCGCCTGATGGACGAGTATACCGCCATCAACGACACGCTCTATCGCGTGGACAACAATCTCGAACCGATGAGCGACATCGAATCCCTGCGCCTGCACAAGCAGCGCATGACGTTGAAGGACGAAATCGCGCGGATCCTGCGCGAATACACCGCCGTCTAGCGGTCGATGTCGTAGGGCAGCACGCCCCGGCGGTTGGCGTCGATGGTCAGCCGCCGTTCCAGCGGCGGCACCGATCGCTGGTGGCAATCGGGGCGTTCGCAGATGCGGCAGGAAATCCCGATCGGCTCGAACGCGCGCGCATTGCCAAGGTCCAGATCGTCGGCATAGACCAGCGCGCCCGCGTGGCGGATTTCGCATCCAAGGCCAATGGCGTAGCGGCGCACCGGCGCATGAAAGCTGCCGCCCGGTTTCGAGACATCCCGCGCAAGGCACAGGTACCGCACGCCATCCGGCGTTTCCGCGAGCTGGCGCAGGAACCGCCCCGGCGTCTCGAAGGCGCGGTGCACGTTCCACAGGGGGCAGGCACCGCCATAGCGCGCGAATTGCAGCAGCGTCGCGGAATGGCGTTTCGTGATCGTGCCCGCCTGATCGACCCGTACGAAGAAGAACGGCACGCCTTTGGCCCCGCTGCGCTGGAGCGTGGACAGCCGGTGCGCCACCTGTTCTATGGACGCGCCGAACCTGTCCGCCATGCGTTCCAGATCGTGACGCGTCTCTTGCGCCGCCGCCAGCACGCGGCCATAGGGCATCAACGCCGCCCCCGCAAAGTAGTTTGCCATGCCGATCCGGGCGATGTCGCGGGCCTGCGCGGTCTGGAAACGCGCCAGATCGAGCGTCGCCTCGATCAGGTCGCGGTGGCACAGCAGCGCCACCTGGTGCAACATCTGGAAGGCCAGCGTGGCGGGCGGGGCTCGGTCCGACAGGCGCAGCACGCCTGTTCCGGGGTCATAGTGGCGCAGCCCCGGCCCGTCAGCCGTCTCGACCCGGGCTCCGGCGCGATCGAGTGCGGCCAGTGCGCGGGCCTGCAGATCGCTGCCATGGCCCGCCGTTGCAAAGCGTTCGGCGGCACGATCCACGGCATCGATATAGTTGTTGCAGTAGTGAAAGAAGTCCCGAACCTCCTCCCACGGTGACGGCGTCGCGGGGCCCGATCCGCCCCGCCCGAGCGCCTCGTCCAGCGAGGCCAGCCGTTCATGGGCCTGCCGGTAGCCCCGATGCAGTTCCAGAAACGCATGGGCCAGCGCGGGGGCGTTCGAGGCGGCCAGCCGCAGATCGGCCAGCGGTGGGGCCGTGTCCCCGAACAGCGGGTCGGCAAGCGCCTCGCGCATGTCCGACACCAGCCGTTCGGTATCGCCCGTGGACAGTTCGGTCACGTCGAAGCCGAATTCCTGCGCCAGCGCCAGCACCACGCCCGCCGACACGGGCCGGTTGTTGTTTTCCATCTGGTTCAGGTAGGGCAGGGACACACCCAGCTTCGCCGCGAAATCCTTCTGGGACAGGTCGAGCTTGCGGCGGGTTTCGCGCAGCTTGGCCCCGGCATACAGCTTCTGCTTGACCATCCGGCCCTCCTCCGCCCTGTCCGGCGTGCCAGCGGGTCGGACCGGCCGCCGCATCGCCATCAGGACCGCCTGTCGCGCTGCAACCGGCGTTCTCGCCGCAGCACGGCCAGAACCGACACCACGGCCATCGCCGAGGTTCCGAACATCATGTAGAGCAAGGGATAGGCTCCGGCCTCCGGGACCAGCAGCGCCGCGGCCAGCGCCGACAGGGCCGCGCCGCCGCCGATCATCAACGCACCACCGACGCCCGACGCCGTGCCTGCCAGCCGCGGCCGCACGGACAGCATCCCGGCCGTGGCGTTGGGGATGACCATTCCGTTGCCCAGCCCGACGAAAACCATGAAGCCGAAGAACACGGGCACCGTTTCCAACCCGGCATGGAACAGCACGATCGCCAGTCCCATGCCCGCCGCGGTCAGGATCGCCCCGGTCAGGACCATCCGGTTCACGCCGATGCGGACCGAATAGATCCCCGAGATCGCGTTCCCCGCCATGTAGCCGACCGCCGGTGCGCCGAACCATAGCCCGAGCGCCGCGGGCGACAGGCCGAATACCTCTGCCCCGACATAGGGTGCGCCGCCCAGATAGGCGAAAAACGCCCCCGACGCGAAAGTGGCGGTCAAGGTGTAGCCCCAGAAGCGCGGCGATGCGAGCAGTTCGGGCGCCTCGCGCATCTGGTCGCGCAGGGAGGTGACAGGCTTGCCCGCGGTTTCGCCCAGATCGGCCCAGACCAGCGCCAGAACCGCGGCACCCAGCACCGCGAGCGCCACGAAATTCGCCTGCCATCCGAACGCCTGATCCAGCAGTCCGCCGATCACCGGCGACACCATGGGCACGAGTGCCATGCCCATGGTCACATAGCCGATCCGCGACGCCGCCTCGGCTTCGGCCACGGTGTCGCGCACGATCGCGCGGCTCAGAACCATGCCGGCCACCACCGCCGCCTGCCCCATGCGCAGCGCAAGGAAGATCTCCACCGTGGGGGCCACGAGGATCGCAAGCGAAAAGACGATGAACAGGGCGAAGGCCCAGATCAGGACCGGTCGCCGCCCCAGCCTGTCCGACAGCGGGCCGATGAAGATCTGCAACACTGCGTTGACGGCAAGATAGAGCGTGACGGACAGTTGCAGCACGCGGTAATCCGCGTCGAAATGCACCGCCATGCTGGGCAGCGACGGCAGGAAGATGTTCATGGCCGCCGCCGACAGCCCCGCCAGCATCACGAGCGTGACAAGATGTGGCGGTGTGGTGCGGTCAAGAAAGCGAATGTGCCGAGCGTGTGTCATCTGTCTGCGTTAGGTCCGGCGTCATGAAAAGTCCATGCACAGGCGCTGTGCACTTGCCCCTGTGCCAACGCTTGCGAGCACTTTGCCGATTTTCAATATTCAGTAAAGAGTGGAAAAGAGGTTTGCAAATATTCCGGTTTCTGCTTTTCCCGCAGCCGTGCCGCCGCTAGGGTCTGCCAAAACATGGGAACCCTGCCGATGAAAGACATCCTGAACGAACTCGATGCCCGGCGCGGCGATGCCCGCATGGGCGGTGGCGCGGCGCGGGTCGCCGCACAGCACGCCAAGGGCAAGCTGACCGCGCGCGAACGGATCGAACTGCTGCTCGACGACGACTCGTTCGAAGAGTTCGACATGTTCGTGGCCCATCGGTGCACCGATTTCGGGATGGCCGACAGCCGCCCTTACGGCGACGGGGTCGTGACCGGCTGGGGCACGATCAACGGGCGGCAGGTCTACGTGTTCAGCCAGGACTTCACCGTGCTGGGCGGGTCGGTCAGCGAAACCCACGGGCAGAAGATCTGCAAGATCATGGACATGGCGATCCAGAACGGCGCGCCCGTGATCGGGATCAACGACTCGGGCGGCGCGCGCATCCAGGAAGGCGTGGACAGCCTTGCCGCCTATGGCGAGGTGTTTCACCGCAACGTTCTGGCGTCCGGTGTGGTGCCGCAGATTTCGCTCATCATGGGGCCTTGCGCGGGGGGGGCCGTCTATTCGCCCGCGATGACCGATTTCATCTTCATGGTGCGCGACAGTTCCTACATGTTCGTGACCGGCCCCGACGTGGTGAAGACCGTCACGAACGAGGTCGTGACAGCCGAGGAGCTCGGCGGGGCATCGACCCACACCCGCAAGTCCTCGGTCGCGGATGGGGCGTTCGAGAACGATGTGGAAGCCTTGGCCGAAGTGCGCCGTCTGATGGATTTCCTGCCCCAGAACAACCGCGCCAAACCCCCGGTGCGCCCGTTCTTCGACAGCCCCGACCGGCTGGAACCCAGCCTCGACACGCTGGTGCCCGACAATCCGAACACACCCTACGACATGCGCGAACTGATCCTGAAGGTCGCGGACGAAGGCGATTTCTATGAAATCCAGACGGATTTCGCCAAGAACATCATCACCGGCTTCATCCGGCTCGAAGGGCGGACCGTGGGCGTGGTGGCGAACCAGCCGATGGTGCTGGCCGGGTGTCTGGACATCGAAAGCTCGCGCAAGGGCGCGCGGTTCGTGCGGTTCTGCGACTGCTTCGAGATCCCGATCCTGACGCTGGTCGATGTGCCCGGCTTCCTGCCCGGCACGACGCAGGAATACGGCGGCGTCATCAAGCACGGCGCAAAGCTGTTGTATGCCTATGGCGAAGCCACGGTGCCCAAGGTCACGGTCATCACCCGCAAGGCCTATGGCGGGGCCTACGTGGTGATGTCGTCCAAGCATCTGCGCGGCGATTTCAACTATGCCTGGCCCACGTCCGAGGTGGCGGTGATGGGTGCCAAGGGCGCGACCGAGATCCTCTACCGGTCCGAACTGGGCGATCCGGACAGGATCGCGGCCCGCACACGGGATTACGAGGACCGCTTCGCCAATCCCTTCGTCGCGGCCGAGCGTGGCTTCATCGACGAGGTGATCATGCCCCATTCCACCCGCCGCCGCGTGGCCCGCGCCTTTGCGTCCCTGCGCAACAAGTCGGTGTCGGTGCCCTGGAAGAAGCACGACAACATCCCGCTGTAATGCCATCTGCACGGGTGCGTCGGCCGTTGCGGCTGGCGCACCCTTCGTGAAAGCCCGCGCCATGCCCGTCTACCACACCGTCCCCACCGCCCCCACGCCGGTCGGCCCGTTCTGCCACGCGACCGAGGCGGACGGCTGGGTCATGCTGACGGGACAGATGCCGACATGGCCGGGCGAACCCGACAGGCCCATTCCTGACGGTGTCTCGGCACAGACGGAACGCGTGCTCGACAACCTGAAACTGGTGCTGGAGGGCGTCGGGCTGACCTTGTCGGACGTGGTCCAGTGCCGGTGCTACCTGACCGAGTTCAAGCGCGACTTCGCGGCCTTCAACACCGTCTACATGGGCTATTTCCCCGAAGGCGTCCGGCCTGCGCGCACCACCATCGGCGTGACCGCGCTGGCGGTGGATGCGCTCGTGGAGATCGACATGCTGGCGCGGCGGCCATGAACGGCGGATGGCATGTCATCGACGACGGCACCGCGCTGACGCTGGCGCGCCGCCTGCCGCCGCGGTTTGATCTGTCGGAGGAGCGTCCGTTTCCACCGGTGCGGCGGCATGCGCTGGCGCACGAGATCCGCAAGGACGTGTGGCGCGCGCTGCGCGACCTGCGCGGCTTCACGCCCGTGGTGCACGTGACCCGGGCCGGGGATGGTCTGACGGTGCGGGCCGGGGGGGCCTGCGACGGCGCGGTGCCTGCTGTAGCCGGCGCGCGTCTTGCGGCGGTGCTGGATTGTCCCATGCGGCGGGCGCGCTGGATCCGTCACGCACGGCTTCGGCCCGCGCAGGGCAGGACCGCGGCATGATCAAGTATCGGGGGTTTCCGGGGCGTCTGCCCGGCACCGATTTCCAGTTCACGATCCGGCGTGAGAACAGCGCCGGGGCGACGCCGATCGTGCGGCGCGAACGCCATGCCGACCGAAAGCATGCCGACCGCCGCGCGGACGAGGCGTTCATGGCGGCGCTTTGGCTGTATTTCGGGGACGCACCGTTCGAACGCGGCAATCTGGATGCCGGACGACTGAGCTGGCTGTTCGGGCGTGAAGTTCTGCCGGCCGAGGACCCCTTCGATCCGGCCAGCTATACCGCGCTTCTGCGTATCGACGAGGCGCTTGCGCGGCGATCCTTTCCCGACGCCTTCGACGACCCCGCATGGGAGCGCATCTGATGGGCAAACGCGCAATGCATAGGCGGAAAATCGCCCGGCCCATGGCGGCCGGATCCGCCGTGCTTGTGTCGTGGATGGATTCGGGCACAGTGCCGAAAGTAACCCGCCGGACAGCAATTCCAGCGGTTGTAACGAGTGCTTCAGTGCCCGACCTTCCTGTCCGGCGCGGCGCTCGGATCTCCGCAAAATCCATCATTCGATCTTCTCGCAGCGACGCCGGTTCCCGCGCGGCGCGCGACCGTCTTTCGACCGCTTCACATGCTTGCGGACGGGCTCATGCCCCGTGCCCGCGCCAAGACCAAGAAAGGGACAGGCCGTGTTCAAGAAAATCCTGATCGCGAACCGGGGCGAAATCGCCTGCCGGGTGATCAAGACCGCCCGCAAGATGGGCATCGCGACTGTCGCGATCTATTCCGATGCCGACCGCAACGCACTGCACGTGCAGATGGCGGACGAGGCGGTGCACATCGGGCCCGCGCCGGCAAACCAGTCGTATATCGTGATCGACAAGGTCATGGCGGCGATCAAGGCGACCGGGGCCGAAGCGGTGCATCCCGGTTACGGTTTCCTGTCGGAAAACAGCCGCTTCGCCGAAGCGCTGGAAGCTGCTGGCGTCGCCTTCATCGGCCCGCCGGTCAAGGCGATCGAGGCGATGGGCGACAAGATCACCTCCAAGAAACTGGCCAAGGAAGCCGGTGTCAGCACCGTGCCCGGCTACATGGGCCTGATCGCGGATGGCGACGAGGCCGTGAAGATCTCGGGCGAGATCGGCTATCCCGTGATGATCAAGGCCAGCGCGGGTGGCGGCGGCAAGGGCATGCGCATCGCCTGGAAGGAAGACGAGGTCCGCGACGGGTTCGA
>DAIPIS010000008.1:23201-31800 GCA_036770665.1 Meridianimarinicoccus sp. | reverse complement strand
CGATTTCCACATCCGCCCGCCCGAACAGCGGCCGCAGGAACCCGGTCTGGAAATTCCGCGATAGCGTGGCGAGCGCGCCCACCCGCAGCGGGCGGCGCACCTGCCCTGTCTGCGCGAGCGTCCCCAGAAGTTCCGCCCCGGTGGCGAAGATCGTGTCGGCATGGTCGAGCGCGATGCGCCCGGCTTCGGTCAGGTGCAGCTGCCGCCCGCGCCTGTCGAACAGCGCATGGCCCAATCGGGCCTCCAGCGTCCTGATCTGGCTCGACAGTGCGGATTGCGACAGGTTCAGCCGTTCGGCCGTGCGGGTCAGGTTGCCGTCATGGGCCACGGCCCAGAAGTACTGAAGATGGTGGTAGTTCAGGTCGCTCATAGTTCTATTTTACAGAACGACTAGCGTGAAACAATGTATTTTATACATGCCGCAGAGCCGCATATTCCGGAAACGTCATTTTGTCACAGGAGATGCCAGATGCCGCAATACGTCCTGCCCCTGCTCGCCCCGGCGCTGATGCTGTTCGCCGCCCTTGCACTGGCGCGCTGGCCCGTCCCGCGCGGGCACTGGATGCTGCGCCTGCCCGAATGGGCAGTGATCGCGAGTGCCGGGATCGCCGCCGTCGTCACGCTTGGCCTGATCGTCGCCGGTCCGGGCACCGGCCCGACGCTCGGTCTGGCCGGGATCGGCCTGTCCGCCCGCGTGGACAGCGTCAGCGTGGCGATGTTCGCGCTGGTGTGCTTCATCGGCTGGGTCGTGCTGCGCTATGCCCGCACCTATACCGATGGCGAGGCGCGCCAGCCCATGTTCATGGCATGGATGGCCGCGGCGCTCGCGGCGGTGATGGGGCTCGTGACGGCGGGCAACCTCGGTCAGTTGCTGCTCGCATGGGTGGCGGTGGGTGTCGCGCTCGACCGGCTCTTGCTGTTCTACCCGGACCGGATCGCGGCGCAGCGCGCGGCGCGGAAGAAGGCGTTGACCGGGCTGGCGGGCAGCACCGCGCTGCTGCTCGCGGCGGGTCTGCTGATCGCGGCTTACGGCACCGGCGACATCGCCACCATCGCGACCATGGCGCGCGACGGCATCGGCGGCACCCCGGCGCTCTGGGCCGCGGGTCTGCTGGCGGTCGCGGCGATCCTGAAGTCGGCGCAGTTCCCGACCCACGGCTGGCTGACCGAGGTGATGGAGGCCCCCACCCCCGTGTCCGCCCTGCTGCATGCGGGTGTCGTCAACGCGGGCGGCTTCCTGCTGATCCGCTTCGCCGACGTGATGCTGACCGCACCCGGCGTGCTGGCCGTTCTGGTCATGGTCGGCGGGTTCAGCGCGCTGTTCGGCGGGCTCGTGATGCTGACGCAACCGGCGGTCAAGACGGCGCTGGCGTGGTCCACGCTGGCGCAGATGGGGTTCATGATCCTGCAATGCGGTCTGGCGCTGTTCCCGCTGGCGTTGCTGCATATCCTCGCCCATTCGCTCTACAAGGCGCATGCCTTCCTCGGGTCGGGCAGCGCCGTGACGGCGGTGGCGTCCATCCGGCGGCCCGGCCCGGTGGCGGTGCCCGACGGCTGGGCGGTGGCGCGCGCCTTCGCACTGGCGCTGGCGATCTACGGCGTGATCGGGGCGCTGTTCGGGTTCACCGGCAAGCCGCCGCAGGCAGTGGCACTCGGGGCGATCCTGGTGTTCGGGGTGGCTTATCTCGTGGCGCAGGGTCTGGCGGATACGGCGCCCCGTGACCTGACCCGGCGCACGGCACTGGCCTCGGTCGCTGCGACCTTCAGCTACTTCGCCCTGCAGGTCGCAGCGATCCGGCTGACGGGCGATGCGCTGCCGGCCACGCCTGCGCCCGGACCGCTGGAATGGGCGCTGATGGTGCTGGCAATCCTCAGCTTCGGCGCGGTCGCGGTGGCGCAGGCGCTGTTCCCGCTTTGGGCCGGACACCCGGCGGCGGCGGGGCTGCGGGTGCACCTGCTGAACGGACTTTACGTCAACGCGGTGTTCGACCGGCTGATCGGCGGCTGGCGGACGACGACCCGGACCTGACCCGAACCAGACCCGAACCAGACCCGAACCAGAAAGGACAGACCATGGACAAGCTGACGATGGAAAGCTTCGACGGCACGAGCCTCGAGATCTTCGCCATGGCCGACAGGGCCGCGCGACAGATCCCCCCGCTCTGGCCGCTGACCGAAAGCGTGGCGGTGAACCCGTTTCTCGGGCAGGCCGAAGAGCCGCTGGTGATGACCGCCGCGCGGATGGCACGGGTGGCGGGCGTACGCGTCACGACACCGCGCCACATCATCCGGGCCGGGATGGCGTCGGGGGCGATCAGCGCGGCGGACCTGCAGGCGGCGCTGGAGGCATCGCCCCATGGCGGGGCGCTTTCGGTGGGCGCGCTGCGCACGGCGGCGGAGCGTGCCGCCCAAGACCCGGCCCCCCTGCCGACACTGGCCGATCTCGCCGCGCGCGTGACCGGGGTGGACTGGCCGGGGATCGTGGCGGAACGGATGGGGCTGTGGGCGGCGGGACATTTCGATGCCGGTCAGGCGCTCTGGCCTGCGCCCGCGACCGGGGCCTATGCCGCGTGGAAGGCCCATGCGCAGCGCGACGTGACGCCGGAACTGCACGGCCTGACCGCGTTCTGTGCTCTTGTCACCGACATGCCGCCGACCGCGCGGGTGGCGCTGGCGGTTTGCGCGCGCGATCTCGGCCTGACCGCTGCGGCGGCGGAGCATTATTTTCACCGGTTGCTGATCGAGCTCGGGGGGTGGGCGCAATTGGCCCGGCGGCCCGGCTGGCAGGCGGAACAGGCAGGCGGCAGCGACCCGACCCTGACCGATCTTCTGACCGCGCGACTGGTCTGGGAAGCCGCGTTCTGGTCCCTGCACAAGCCCGCGTTGGCCGGGGACTGGGAGGCCGCGCGCGCCGCCTATGCCGACCCGCTGGAACCGGACGCCGATCAGGTGACCGATGCAATCCTGCAGGACGCCGCCGACCGCGCCGCACAGCGCAGGCTGGCCGAAGGCTTTGCCGCCCATGCGGGCGCGCCGGCGGACGCGGACACCCGCCCCGCCATCCAGGCTGCATTCTGCATCGACGTGCGGTCCGAGGTGTTTCGCCGCGCGCTCGAATCCACCGGCGCAGGCACAGGCAACGGCACAGGCAACGGCGCGGTCATCGACACCATCGGCTTCGCTGGCTTCTTCGGGTTGGCCAGCGCCCATCGTGGCGCGGCGTCCGACGTGCGTGAGCCGCGCGCGCCGGTGCTGCTCACGCCGGGGCTGCACAGCCGCGCCGACCAGCCCCCGACGGCGGACATGGACCAGCGCATCAAGGCGCGCGCCGCCCGGGCCTGGGGGCGGTTCCGGCAGGCCGCCGTGTCGTCCTTCGCCTTCGTCGAGGCGGCGGGGCCGATCTATGGCGCAAAGCTCTGGCGGGACGCGCGCGGGCAGGGGCAGGACCACGCCTTGCCAGGGCCCGACAGCCCGGTCCCCGTGCTCGACCCCGTGCCGCCGCTGGCAGAGCGGGTCGCGGCGGCACGCGCGGTGCTGGGGGCCATGGGACTGACCGGGCCGATGGCGCGGGTGGTGCTGCTGGCAGGCCACGGCGCCGGCGTCACCAACAACCCCCATGCGAGCGCGCTGCAATGCGGCGCATGTGGCGGCTATGCGGGCGACGTGAACGCGCGGCTTCTGGCTGGGCTGCTGAACGACCCTGCGGTGCGCGCCGGTCTGGGCGCAGCCGGTCGCCCGATCCCCGACGACACGCTGTTCGTGGCAGGGCTGCACGACACGACCACCGACGCGGTGACGCTCTATGACCGCGATCAGCCGTCGAAGGACCACGCCCATGACCTGAAGGCCCTGAAGCACGCGCTGAAGGCTGCGGGCAGGCTGGCACGCACCGAACGGGCGGCACGTCTGCCGCGGGCAGACACAGGCGCGGACATCCTCGCACGTGCGCAGGACTGGGCCGAGTTGCGCCCCGAATGGGGGCTGGCGGGGTGCCGTGCCTTCGTCGCGGCCCCACGGCACCGGACAGCGGCACTGGATCTTGGCGGCGGGGTATTCCTGCACAGTTACGACTGGCGGCGGGACGACGGCTTCGGCGTGCTGGAACTGATCCTGACGGCCCCCGTGGTCGTGGCAAGCTGGATCAGCCTGCAATACTACGGGTCCACCGTGGCACCATCGCTCTTTGGCGCGGGCAACAAACTTTTGCACAACGTGACCGGCGGCATCGGCGTGGTCGAGGGCAACGGCGGCGTTCTGCGCGCCGGTCTGCCTTGGCAATCGGTGCATGACGGCGACCGCCCGGTGCATGCGCCCCTGCGCCTCGCCGTGGTGATCGAGGCGCCGCGCACCGCGCTGTCCGACGTGCTGGCCCGTCATGCGGGCGTTGCGGCGCTGTTCGACAACGGATGGTTGTCGCTGCACGCGATGGACGACACGGGGCGCATGGCATGGCGCTATGACCGGGGCGACTGGGTCAGCACCGATGGCGCAGGCCCAAAGGCCGTCGCCGCCGAATGATGCGGCCCGCGCGCCGGGGTCAGTCCGCTGCGGCGGCCCCGGCGCGCAACCGGTTCCGCCGGGCTTCCCAGATCAGGACGAGCGCACCGGGCAGCGTGACCGCCAGAAACACCAGACCGAAGGCGACGGATGCGGCGACCCCTGCCTCCGGCGAGGCACCGAGCACGGGAAACAGCATTGCCGCCGCACCTTCGCGCACGCCCCATCCCGCCACCGACAACGGCACGACCATGGCCAGCAGCACGATCGGCACGATGGTGAGGATTGCCAGCGGCTCCAGCGGGGTGCCGGTCGCAGCGGCACAGGCGGCAAAGGCCACAAGGTTGCACGCCACAGTCCCGAGACTGAGCGCCACCTGACGCGCCAGCACGTCGGGCGCGAAGATCGCGTGCTGTGCCGCGGCGATGAAATCCCGCGACGCGCGACCCACGGCCCCCGGCGCCTTGGACCCGCCGAAGATCAGGATCGGCACGAGCACGAGCCCGGCGCCGATCGCCAGCGCGATGGTGCCCATCGTCGTGGGCCAGTCCGGCCCGCCCGGCACCAGCACCGTCAATGCGAAACCCGGGGCCGCGACGCCGATCAGCGCGATCTGCCCCGACAGCCGTTCGAACAGCACCGCCTGCCCGGCGCGCACCAACCCGGCGGAATGGCGCGCGCGATAGGCACGGCCGGCGTCGCCGACCATGCCCCCCGGCAGCGTCTGGTTGAGAAACTGCGCGAGGTAGTATTCGCGCACCGCGACGAGCAGGCTGAACCGGTGTTCGAGCCGCGCCGCCGTGATCTTCCAGCGCGCAGCGGACACCACGGTCTGCACTGTGAGCGCCCAGAAGGCCAGCATCAGCAGATCGCTTTCGGCTGAGGTCAGCAGCCGGGCCGCCTCTCCGACATCCACCGACCAGGCCACAAGCCCCACGATGGCCAGCGTGCCCGCGATGCGCAGCGTGCCCTTGCCGGGACGCCAGCGCCGGATGCGCCGCCAGCGTGTCATGGCAACACCCGCAGGGCCTGCGCCACGCCGCCGCCGGACACGGCCGGAAGGGCCATCTGCGCCATGACAGGCGCGGGGACCGGGATGCGCATCAGCCTGTCGCGCGCGGCCGGCACCAACACGTCCAGCATCGTTTCGCGGTTGAACCGCGACCCGTCATGGCCAAACGCCGCTTTCGCCAGGATCTTGTCGAACCCCATCGTCTCCGCTTCCGGCCATGCGCGCGTGATGGCGGGTATCGTCGCCGCCGTTTTGGAAACCGCCCCGACGCGCCAGAGAAAACGACCGCAGGCGCGGGGTGCTCACGGCTGTTGAATAGCGTGCCTCATGCGCGACGTTCAAGCCCGCAGGGCGCGTCGCACGCGCAGCCCACGTCGCCCGCCGACCATCGGCGCGATCAGCGATCAGGACCGGCCCCCGAAAGCGGCGCGGTGCCCATCCGGGGGATCGCTGTACGGGTCCGCGCATGCCACAGGGTGCCGATGCCGGTGCAGCCATCGCTGTACCCGAATTCCGGCGCGACATTGCTCCGCGAATGATCCGCCAGGGTCGCGCCTGCGGCACTGCCATGGCGCACGTCGGGCGATCAACCCCGGCCCTTGGTCGGGACATATTCACCCGAGGGTCAGGGCGCGGCCCTGCGGATGTGCCCGAGCGCGGTTTTTGGTCCACGCCTCTCGACCGCGCGTCGCCATCGAAATGGCGCGCGCCTGCACAGGTGGACGGCATTGTCGCGCGACCTTGCGCCAGACGGCGCAACGCCCGACAAGGGAGCGGCAGGCGGCACGCCGACAGGATATCGGCGCGTGGCATGGCCCGGCGGGATATCGGCGGGCGGCGCGCCGGACACAGGGTCAGCGGCCCCATCGCGTGGCGTGTCGAAGGGCGCTGGACAGACGGCAGGCTGACAGGACGGAGGACACCATGCAGCGGATCACGATCAGCATCGAGGAGGCGCTTCTCACGGAACTGGATGCGTTCATGGCGCGGTCCGGCGCGACGAACCGGTCGGAGGCCCTGCGCGACCTGCTGCGCCGGGCGCTGGCGCCCACGGCACCGGCGGCGGCCGAATGCCTTGCGGTAGTGACCTGCACCATCGACCCGACGATGCGCGACCTTGCCCGCCGGGTTCCGCGCACGCGCCACGCGCACCACGACCGCACCGTCGCGGCCCTGTCGGTGCCCGTCGATCACGCGTCGGCGCTCGATGTGAGTATCATGCGCGGACCGGTCGGCGACGTGGAGCGCTATGCCAACGCGCTCTTTCTCGAACGCGGGGTGCGGCATGGGACAGTGTCGTTGATCCCGGTCCAGACCGAGATCGAAACCCATGACCACGGCGACGGACCCGAACACAGGCATGCCCATCTGCGGGTGCTTGACCGGTTCTGACGCTACTGCCGGTTGCGGCTCTGGCACGGACCGGGACGGCATCGGGCGCGGCATCGGGCGCGGCACATTGCCCGACTGAAAGACTCGGATTGACGCCACCGCAGAAATCCTTAGGTCTCCAATCCGGCAGCGGCAACGTGTGCCTACGGGCGTCGCGCCCGCCTGACAGTCCATGCGCCGACCCGATCCGGCCCAGCCAAGGCTTCGACATGACGAAAATACCGTCCCCCTGCATCGGTGTGTGCAAGTTCCGGCGCGAAGGCCATTGCATCGGATGCTCCATGACACGCGACCAGAAATCGCTGTTCAAGAAGCTCAAGAAGCCGAAACATCAGGCCGCCTTCGTGGAGATGCTGACGCACCAGCAATCGGATCTGGGCAAGTACCGCCATTGGGAACCGGCCTACCGCAAGCGGTGCGCCAAGAAGGGGGGCGACTGCCCGATCTGACCGGACGAAAACCAATCGGGCGTCGCGCCGGTCGAAGCACCGGCGAAGACGGGCACCTCACCGGGCGAAGCACCGGCGGCAATGGGCCCCGCGCCGACCCCGGGGGTCGGCGGAAGCGGATATCTCGCCGACCGGACGATCGGCGGCCCGTCGCGCGGGCAGCTTATTTCAGGTGCGCGCGCAGCATCCACGCAAACTTTTCGTGCGCCTGTCCGCGGGCGATGGCGAGGTCCTGGGTCAGCAGGTCGCCGTGATCCTCGGCGACGGCGGCGGTCCCGGCCAGCGTCGCTGCCAGCGTTTCCTGCGCCGCGCAGAGCGCCTTGACCATCACCTCGGGCGACACGTCGCCGGCGTGGTCCTGCACCTTGGAGCGGTCCAGCATCACCGACAGGCGACCATCGACGAAGCCGTCCAGCGCCTTGATGCGCTCGGCCAGATCGTCAGCCGCGGTGAAATGGTCTTCGTAGATCTTCTGGAACAGGTCGTGCAGCGCCCCGAAGGCCATGCCGGTCACGTTCCAGTGAAAATTCTGCGCCATCATCGTGGCGACCGTGGTTTCGGCGACGCACTGGTTCAGGGCATCGCAGATCGCGGTCTGCGCATCGGGGGCGATGGTCTTTGCAGTCTGTGTCATCCGGCACTCCTTTCAAGGGATTGGGGGCGGGACTGGCTGGCGATGGCTGGCGGCCCGCCTGGACCATATAACAACGCCCGCGCATCCCGCAAGGCAGTTTGGAACGATTCCAAGGTTGAACGTTTCAGGCGGTCTTTCGCAGGACCGGGCTGTTCACATCCGCAGCGCGTGCGATCCCGGCGATCAGAAAACCGATGTGGCGGCGTGCTTCCCGCGGGAGACGCGAACAGAGCAGAAAGGCAAAACTGTCCCGGTCGTCGCGCTGATGGGCATCGAGCAACGCAAGCACCCACCGTTCGTCGAACGACATCTGCGGGCAGGCTTCGCAATACATCACCGGTGCGCGGCCCAGCCCCTGTTCGACAGTACGCAGGAACGTGTCCAGATACGCGCGCCCAGCCACATCGCGGTCGCCGGACAGCAGGGCGCAGGCCCCGAACAGGTCAAGCCGCGCACTGGCACGTGACCGGGCGGCGACACGGCGCATGCCGCGCAGCAGGTCCGGCACGGGCGGCGCTGCGACATCAGGGTCGGCGGAGCGGGCGCGGGCGTGCATGGTCATCGAAACCCCTTTCCCGACCTATTTAGTCAGTTTTCGGCGTCCCGTCCAGCACC
>DAIPIS010000008.1:0-23101 GCA_036770665.1 Meridianimarinicoccus sp. | reverse complement strand
ATCGAAACCCCTTTCCCGACCTATTTAGTCAGTTTTCGGCGTCCCGTCCAGCACCGTGCGTGACCTGCGGCCACAGCGCGCAGCGCCGTTGCCATGATCGTGTCGAGGTCAGACTGCAAGCGCCCCGACCAGCGCCCCTGCCACCGCCCGCGCGATCACCCGTTCCTCGTCGGTGCGCAGCACGCGCACGCGCACGGGCCCGTCGGACACAAGCCCCCCCGGCACATCGAACGGGGCCGCGTTGGCGGCAGCGTCCAGCGTCACGCCCAGCCAGCCCATGTCGTCGCAGACCCGCGCGCGGATGTCGGGCGCGTTTTCGCCGATGCCGCCGGTGAACACGAGCGTGTCGAGCCCGCCCAGCACCGCCGTCATCGCGCCAATCTCGCGGCGGATCCGGAAGACGAAGTAATCGACCGCCTGTGCGGCATGGGGGCTGTCCGACGCCAGCAGTTCGCGCATGTCGTTGGACAGGCCCGACATGCCCTTCAACCCGCTTTCGGTGTAGAGCATCCGCGAGATCTCGGCGCTGGTCATGCCTTCCTGATCCAGCAGATAGAGGATCACGCCGGGGTCGAGTTGTCCGCAGCGCGTGCCCATCGGCAACCCGTCCAGCGCCGAGAACCCCATGGTGGACCCGACACTTTGCCCCGACTTGATCGCGCACAGCGACGCGCCGTTGCCCAGATGGCACACGATGGTGCGGCGGTGGTGGTCCTCGGGGTCGATCCGGTCCAGCGTGTCGGCGATGAAATCGTAACTCAGCCCATGGAACCCGTAGCGGCGCACGCCCTTGTCGTAGAAGCGCCGGGGGAGCGCGAAGGTGTCGTTCACGAAGGGATGGCCGCGATGGAACGCCGTGTCGAAACAGCCCACCTGCACCGCATCCGGGAAGGCCGCGATCGAAGCGCGCACGGCGGCCAGGTTATGGGGCTGGTGCAGCGGCGCGAAGGGTTCATAGGCCGCAAGCTGATCCAGCAAGGCAGCAGACAGCACCACGGGGCGCGCAAGATCCGGACCGCCGTGCACGATGCGGTGGCCGACGCCCGCCACGACACGGCCCGCCAGCAGCGGTGCCACGGCCTTGAGGATGGCCGCCACGCCGGCGACGTGATCGGCCCCGTCGATCGGTATCCGGTTTTGCTCGGGGCCGCGCCGCAGGATCAGCACCGGCGCGGCACTGCCCAGCCTGTCCACCTGCCCCACGGCCAGCAGTTCGGGCTCCGGGCCCGTTTCGTACACGCCGAACTTGATCGAGGACGACCCGGCGTTCAGTGTCAGGATCACGCTCATGCCCGGTGCTCCGCACCGGCCGCCAGCGCCGCGATGGCGCAGGACGCGAGCCGCGCCTTTTCGCCATCCGCCCGACTGGTCAGGATGATCGGGCACGCCGCCCCGAGCACCACGCCGCCGCCTTCGGCATGGGCGGCGAAGGTCAGTTCCTTCGCGAGCATGTTCCCGGCTTCGAGATTGGGCGCGACGAGGATATCGGCCCGCCCCGCCACCATCGAGGTGATCCCCTTGGTGCGCGCCGCTTCGATGTCCATCGCGTTGTCCATCGCCAGCGGGCCGTCCACCAGCCCGCCGGTGATCTGCCCCCGCTCGGACATCTTGGACAGCACGGCGGCATCTATGGTGGACGGGATGCGCGGGTTGACGGTTTCGACGGCCGACAGGATGCCGACCTTGGGCTGCTCCACCCCCAGCGCGCGGATCAGGTTGATCGCGTTCTGGACGATGTCGACCTTGGTTTCCAGGTCCGGGGCGATGTTGATCGCGGCATCGGTCACGGTCAGCAGATGCGGCAGACCCGGCACGTCGAAGACGAAGCAATGGCTCAGCCGCCGGTCGGTGCGCAGCCCGCCTTCGCGCTTCAGGACCGCGGACAGAAGGACATCGGTGTGCAGATGCCCCTTCATCAGGGCCTGCGCCTGCCCGCCCCGCACCAGCGCCACGGCCTGTGCTGCGGCATCGGCATGGCTCTTGGCCGCGACGATCTCGAAGTCCGACAGGTCGCGGCCCAGTTCGAGCGCGGCAGCCGCGATGCGCGCCGGGTCCCCCACAAGGATCGGCGTGATGATCGTGTGGTCGAACGCGGCCAGCGCCCCGGCGAGCGAATTCTTTTCTTCCGGCGCCACGACGGCGGTGCGGATCGCGTCCAGCGGCGCGGCCCGTTCCAGCAGCGCATCGAAATGCCGGTGACGGTAAACGCCAAGACCGGGCACGTCCTTCGCGTCGAACATGGCGGCATGGGCCGGAGCGGTCACGACGGCCTCGCCGGTGATGATGGGCATGCCGTCCGCGCGCGTCACGGTCGTGTCGAGCCGAACCTTGCGGCCCTCCATCTTTTCGGTGACGCGGACATGGATGTGCAGCATGTCGCCTTCGGCGGCGTGGCCCACGAAGTTCAGTGTCTGGCTTTCGTACACCGTGCCCGGCCCCGGCAACTGGTTGCCCAGAACCGCCGAAATCAGCGCCCCGACCCAGGCCGAGGGTGCCATGGCTTCGGCCACGCCGTCGCCGTCGCCGTCGGCGTCGGGGATGTGAAGCGGGTTCAGGTTGCCCGATGCGTGGGCGAACACATACAGATCGTCCGCCAGGCAAAGCCGTTCGGCATGTGCCTCCATGCCGACGGTCAGGGTATCGAACGGGATGTTGTGAAAGACGGTCATGCTGTGGGCTCCATACCAGACGGTCGATCGCGTCGTGTGCGGCGGCAACCGACCAAGGCGACCATACAGAGCCGCAATGACGGATGTGCAACAACCGGCGGAACCGTGGCGCTGCGCCGCAGCAGATATCCGCGGATCGGCTGAAAAACCTGCGGCGCGGCCAGTGACGCCACTTGCCCGGGCGAAAATCCCCTCGGGCCGACCCGGTCCGGGTGCCCGTCAGCGCGGCAGGGAGGCGAGATAGGCGCGGGCCACCCGCTGGGCGTCGCGCGCGAACCCCGGATTGCCGGCATGCTGGGCGGCGACGATGGCCCCGTCCACCAGCACGACCATGGCGCGCGCGACGGCATCCGGATCGGGCGCCTGCATTTCGATCGCCGCGGCCTTGAGCCACGTGAACAGATGGGTCTTGTGCCGGTCCGCCGCCGCCTTGATCGCCGGATTGCCGGTGTCGAATTCGGCCACGGCATTGATGAAGGGACAGCCATAGTAGTTGTCGTCCGCGAACCAGTCATGCAGCACGTCGAACACCGCGAGCACGCGATCCTGCGGCGCACCGCGCACCGCGCCCAGCCGCCCGAAGAACCACCGTCGCCACGCTGCACCCTCCACGTCCAGAACGGCCTCGATCAGCGCGTCCTTGGACGGGAAATGATTATACAGCGTCGCCTTGGCCGTGCCCGCCCGCGCAAGGATCGTGTCGATGCCCGTCGCGGAGAACCCGTTGTGACAGAACAGGTAGGACGCCGCCGCAAGAATCCGGTCTCGCGCGGAACCGGGCGTATGGCGCGCGAAATTCCAGTCGCAGGGTACAGCACCGCCACCATCACCACCGGGATCGCGCGGAAGGTCGAAGGCGGTCGTCGGGGCGTCAAGCGCTGTCATGGCAAACCTGGCAAAGCAGTCGGCGTCGTTGCGTCATCTCACCTGTGACACATTGCGGATGACACGGCAATGGGTGTGAACCGATCTGTCCTTTTCCCTTCGGACGCACAGCCCGATTCCGTGGCATATCGGTGCGTTTTGGCCATATTTCGGCGCGAAATCCGCCGTTAGCACGCAATTTTCGCATCTATTTTCCGCAATGCATGTTTTTGGTGTAAAGACAGGTCTGTTCACTTGACCATCTGGAACGCTCCGCACCCTGATGGGGAAACGCAAGCGCGGACCGCAGGGTGACAGGATGATGCCGGACCAGATCGATCGATCCCGAACCGTTGCCGCACCCGCGCACCGGGCGACCATCCGGCCCAGTGGCGCGCATGTCGCCGTGCGGGGATTGACCCATGCCTATCGCAAGTCGGACGGCCCGGTCCTGCGCGACATCGGCTTCACGGTGGAACCGGGCGAGATCGTGGCGCTTCTGGGGCGGTCGGGTTGCGGCAAGTCAACGCTGCTGCACATGGTGTCCGGCCTGTCCATGCCATCGGCGGGAGAGGTCGTGATCAACGGCAACGCCGTGCGCGGCCCGTCACCGCGCTGGGTCATGATGTTCCAGGCCCCCTCGCTCTACCCCTGGATGACCGTGGCGCAGAACGCGGCACTTGGCCTGCGTTTCGCCCGCCGGATGCACGAAGCGAAGGTCCGCGTGCCCGAGGTGCTCGATCTTGTGGATCTGGGCGGGCTGGCGGACCGCAACGCGCAGGAATTGTCGGGCGGCCAGCAGCAGCGTGTGGCGCTCGCGCGGTCGCTCGCCCCCAAGCCCGAGGTGCTGTTGCTGGACGAGCCGTTTTCGGCGCTGGACGCCTTCACCCGGCGCAACCTGCAACAGGACGTGCGCAAGATCGCCCGCAATCTCGGCCTGACGATGATGATCGTGACCCATGACGTGGGCGAAGCGGTGCGCATGGCCGACCGGGTGCTCGTGCTCGACGCGAACCCCGGCCGGATCGCCCATGACATGACGATGACCCTGAGCGATGCCGACCGCAACGGCGGCACCGAGGCGTTCCAGCGGGAACACACCCGCCTGATGCAGACCTATTCCGCCGTGGCGCAGATCACCGATCCGGCCTGAGCCCTTCCCTGTCACGATGAACCGCGAGACCGCCATGACCCAGCACCTCCACCACGCGCACGACCTGCATGCCGCCTGTTGCGGAACCGATGGCGTGGATCACGCCAAGCGCCAGACGCTCGACATGCTGGCACAGGGCGGGCTGGCGGCGGCGCTGGCCACGCTGATGGGCGGGCTGCCACAGATGGCGCGCGCCCAGACCGATGACGTGGTGCGCATCGGCTACCTGCCGATCACCGACGCGACACCGCTTCTGGTGGCCCATGCCAAGGGATTTTACACCGACGAAGGGCTGGAGGTCGAGCAGCCGACCCTGCTGCGGGGCTGGCCGCCGCTGATCGAAGCCTTCGCCGCGAACAAGTTCAACCTTGTCCATTTCCTCAAGCCTATCCCGGTCTGGATGCGCTACAACAACAACTTCCCGATCAAGATCATGGCCTGGGCGCATACCAACGGCTCGGCCTTGGTGGTCGGCCAGCACACCGACATCACCGATTTCGCGGGCTTGGGCGGCAAGCAGGTCGCGGTGCCGTTCTGGTATTCGATGCACAACATCGTGCTGCAATACGCGCTGCGGGCATCCGGTGTCACGCCCGTGATCAAGGCGCAGGGCGAACCGCTGGCCCCGAACGAATGCAACCTTCAGGTGCTTCCGCCGCCGGAAATGCCCCCTGCCCTTGCCGCGCGAAAGATCGACGCCTTCATCGTGGCGGAGCCGTTCAATGCATTGGGCGAGCTGATGGCGGGCGCGCGGATGCTGCGCTTCACCGGTGACATCTGGAAGAACCACCCTTGCTGCGTCGTGTGCATGAACGAACAGGTCACGACGGAAAAGCCCGAATGGACGCAGGCGGTGATGAACGCCGTGGTGCGCGGCGCGATCTATGCCAGCCAGAACAAGGCCGAGGTAGCCCAGATGCTGTCAAAGGACGGGATGGGCTACCTGCCCGCACCTGCCCCGGTGGTAACCCGCGCCATGACGGTCTACGAAGACAACGCGGATTACATCGCCAGCGGTGCCATCGCCAACCATGCCGAGTTCCAGAACGGGCGGATCGATTTCCAGCCGTGGCCCTATCCGTCGGCCACCAGGCTGATCGTGGAATCGATGAACACCACGGTCGTGTCGGGCGACACCACGTTCCTTGACGGGCTGGACCCCCAGTTCGTGGCCGACGACCTTGTGGATTACACTTTCGTGCGCAACGCGCTGGAAAAATTCCCCGCGTGGAAGAGCGACCCGTCGGTCAACGCCGCCGATCCCTATGCCCGCGAAGAAGTGCTGAAGCTGTGACCGCCGCCGCAGACATCGCCCCCCGCCCTGCCCTGAGGCTGGGCCGGTTCCGCGGCGTCGTGAACGCGGTCTTCGGCATCGCGGTGCTTCTGGCCTTCTGGTGGCTGGGCGGCTGGCTGATCGCGCGCGACCCGGACATGTCCGCCTTTGCCAGCTTCGCCCCGGCCCCGACCCTGTCGCGGCTGTGGGAGATGATCGCGGCGGGCGAAGTGCTGGGCATGTCGGCGCCGTCGCTTTACCGGGTCGGCATGGGGCTTGCGCTGGCCATCGCCATCGGCGTGCCCGTGGGCATCCTGATCGGGCGCATCCCGATCCTGCGCGAGATCACGAACGTCCCGTTCCAGTTCCTGCGCATGATTTCGCCGCTGTCGTGGATGCCCATCGCGGTCATGGCCTATGACACGTGGGACGGTGCCATCATCTTCCTGATCTTCGTCGCCGCCGTCTGGCCGATCCTGTTCGCCACCGCCGCCGGGCTGCGCCGGATCGACCCCGCCTGGCTGAAGGTCGCCCGCAATCTGGGCGCAAACCCGGTCCACATGCTGGTCGTGGTGATCCTGCCCGCGATCTCGGTCGATATCCTGACCGGCATCCGGCTTGCACTTGGGGTCGCGTGGGTGGTGCTGGTGCCCGCCGAATATCTCGGCGTCACCTCGGGGCTCGGCTACGCCATCAACGATGCGCGCGACACGCTGGATTATGCCAGCCTCGGCGCGACCGTCGTCATCATCGGGGCCATCGGCTTCGCGCTCGACGCGGCGCTGATGGCCGCCATCAAGCACGTCAACTGGGTGCGCAGCGACAGCTGACACCCAAGCTATCCCGCAGAAGAAGGAGGATATCATGTCTCAACCCGCAACAGCGCTGACCGGTTGCCTTGCGCCCATCGACAAGGCCGGATTGGAAGGCCTGATCGAAAAGGGCAAAGCCGACCCGAAGGCGGTCAAGACCCTGTCCTGCCGCACCGTGGCCGAAGGCCGGTTCCGGCACGCCAACTACATCCGCAACCTCGAACCCTACATCGTGGACGAACCGCCGGGCCTTCTGGGCGACGACACGGCCCCCAACCCGTCGGAGGCATCGCTCGCGGCGCTGGGATCCTGCGTGGCGGTCGGGCTGCACGCCAACGCCATCGCGCGCGGCATCACGATCCAGAAGCTCGAAGTGCAGCTCGAAGGCGATCTGAACATCACCGCCGTCTGGGGCACGGGTGACACCAGCGAAAAACCCGTGGGCTTCACCGATGTCCGCATCAAGGTCGACATGGAAGCCGACTGCCCGAAATCGGAAATCGACGATCTGATCGCCCATGTCATCCAGTGGTCGCCGGTGTTCAACACCTTCTCGCGCCCGGTGAACATGGTCGCCTCTGCCCTCTGACAGCCTCGGGCCGGGGCGTCCGTCCCGGCCCCATTCCGCAATCTCGTGAGGACCACGCCATGAATATCGCCTTGCCCATCGGAAACGTGGATACGACCCGGATCGAAGACATCACCGCCCGGACGCTGGCACCCATGGTGCGCGCCATCGATGCGGGCGAATACCCCGAAGCCATCATGCGCGCCTATGGTGCCGCCGGGGCCTATGGCAGCCATGTGGGGGGTTACGGCACGGACACGGCCGTTCTCGACGCGATTCTTGCCATGTCCCGCGCGGGCGAGGTCTGCACCTCCACGGCGTTCTGCATGTGGTGCCAGGACGCGCTGGCGTGGTACATCTATTCCTCGGACAACGATTTCCTGAAATCCACCATCGGCCCGCGCGTCGCCAGCGGCGAGATCCTCGGCGGGACGGGCCTCTCGAACCCCATGAAGGCCATCAACGGCATCGAAGCCATGCGGCTGAAGGCCGAACGGGTGGACGGCGGCTACACTGTCAAGGGCGTGCTCCCCTGGGTGTCGAACCTCAGCGAAGGCGGCTATTTCGGCATCATCTTCGACGCACCGATCCCCGGCAGCGACGCGGTGAAGAAGGTCATGGCCGTCGCCTTCGCCGACTGGGACGGGGTCAAGCTGAAGCTCGACCACGATTTCGTCGCCATGGGCGGTACCGCGACCTGCCAGGTGATGTTCAAGGACGCCTTCATCCCCGACGACTACATCCTCGCCGACCCGGCGGAGGATTTCATCAAGCGCATCCGCGGCGGCTTCGTGCTGATGCAATGCGGCATGGCGAGCGGCATGGTGCAAAGCTGCATCGACCTGATGGAACAGGTGCGCGGCCCGCTGGGGCATGTGAACCGGTATCTCGAAAAGCAGCCCGCCGATTTCGCCGCCGAACTGGCGGACCTGATGGCGGAAATCACCGATCTGGCGCGCACGCCCTATGACCCGTCCAACGCCTGGTTCCGCCGGGTGCTGACGGCAAGGCTGAAGGGCGGGGAGATGGCGGTGGAGGCGGCCCATTACGCGATGCTGCATTGCGGCGCGCGGGGCTATGTCAGCGCGGGTGCCGCACAACGCCGCCTGCGCGAGGCGTATTTCGTGGCCATCGTCACCCCGGCCACCAAGCAGTTGCGCAAGATGCTGGCGGACCTGCCCGCCTGAGATCCCAAAAAAATCCCAACAGGAGAGTGCCATGTCCAACACGCTGATCAGCCCCGCCGAACTGGCGGCGATGCCCGAAGACAGTCGCGTCATCATCGACACCCGCAACCCCGACAGCTATGCCGCCGGGCACATCGCGGGCGCGGTGAACCTGCACGACATCTTCACGTTCCTTGCCACGTCCGACAGCGCGGGCATGGCGGAACTGGCCGCGAAATTCGCCGCCGATTTCGGTGCGGCGGGGCTCGACGGTACCAAGACCGCGGTGATCTACGAGCAGTCCATGAACAGCGGCTTCGGGCAGTCCTGCCGGGGCTATTTCCTGCTGTCCTACCTCGGCTATCCCAGCATCAAGGTGCTGCATGGCGGCCTCGCCGCGTGGGAAGCGGCGGGCATGCCCCTGTCCACCGACCCGGTCACGCCGGAACCGGCTGGTTTCGAGATCGACCCCGCGGCGGCCGAGATCATGATGGACATGGAGGCCATGAAGGCCGCGCTGGAAACCGACGCCAAGATCCTCGACGTGCGGGACGTGGACGAATGGGTCGGCGAAAGCTCGTCGCCCTACGGCAAGGATTTCTGCCCGCGCAAGGGCCGCATCCCCGGTGCGGTCTGGATCGAATGGTACCGCATGATGAAACCCTCTGCCGATGGCCCGGTGATGAAATCGCCCGCCGAGATCCTCGCCGAGTGCGCCACGGTGGGGATCACCCCCGACACGCCGGTGCGGCTTTACTGCTTCAAGGGCGCGCGGGCGTCGAACACCTTTCTTGCGCTGAAGGAAGCGGGCGTGAAGGACGTGCGCATGTATTTCGGGTCCTGGAACGAATGGTCCCGCGACCCGTCCCTCCCGATCGAGGAAGGCCTGCCCTACGGCGCGTGACGGATGGCGCGGCGGGGGTCGTTGCCCCGTCGCGCTTTGCCCCCGATCGGATCGGGGTATATAGGCCCCGATACGCAGCGGGGCCGGAACGGATGGGACGGGCATGACGGATATCGTGGTCATCGGGGCGGGACAGGCCGGATCGGCGCTGTGTGCGAAGCTGCGCGAGCTAGGCTTCGACGGCGGGCTGACGCTGGTGGGCGAAGAACCCGTGCCACCCTATCAACGCCCGCCCCTGTCCAAGAAATACATGCTGGGCGAGATGGCGCTGGACCGGATGTTCCTGCGGCCCGAAGCCTTCTATGCCGACCGCGACATCGCCCTGCGGCTTGGGGTGCGGGCCGAGCGCATCGACATCGGCGCGCGGCGGGTCGCCTTGTCCGATGGCGGCACGCTGGATTACGACGCGCTGGCGCTGACCACGGGCGCGCCGCCCCTGCGGCTTCCGGCGGCGGTGGGCGGTGCCCTGCCGGGCGTTCACACCATGCGCACGCTGGCCGATGCGGATGCGCTGGCGGCGGAATGTCAGCCCGGGCGGTACATGCTGGTGATCGGTGGTGGCTACATCGGGCTGGAGGCGGCGGCGGTCGCCGCCAGCCGGGGGCTGAAGGTCACGCTGGTCGAACAGGCGCCGCGCATCCTCGCGCGGGTCGCCGCCCCGGAAACCGCCGACTGGTTCCGCGACCTGCACACCAACCATGGGGTGGACATCATCGAAGGCACGGGCGTCGCGCGGCTGGTGGAGCGGGATGGCCGTGTCGGTGGTGCCGTCCTGTCCGACGGGCGCACGGTCGCCGCGGATTTCGTGGTGGTCGGCATCGGCATCCGTCCCGCCACCGACCTGGCACATGCGGCAGGGCTCGCGCTCGACAACGGCATCGCGGTGGACGGGCTGGGGCGGACCTCGGCCCCCGGCATCTGGGCCGCGGGCGATTGTGCATCGTTCCCGTGGCAGGGCGGGCGCATCCGGCTGGAAAGCGTGCCCAACGCCATCGACCACGCCGAAGCCGTGGCCGCCGCGCTGCTGGGCGGGACCGATCCCTATCTGGCCCGACCTTGGTTCTGGTCGGACCAGTATGACGTCAAGCTGCAGATCGCCGGGCTGAACGCGGGGTATGACCGGGTCGTGGTGCGCGACGACGCGGGCGCGCGGTCGCATTGGTATTACGCCGGGGACCGGCTGGTGTCGGTGGACGCGATGAACAATCCGCGCGCCTACATGGTCGCCAAGCGGATGATCGAGGCCGGGCAATCCCCCGCGCCCGACACGGTGCTGGACCCGGCGCGGACGCTCAAGGATCTGATGGCGGCCTGATCGCGGCGGGCGGGGGCGCGCGGACTATGGCGCGGGCGGCGCTTCGGGATCGACCCGCACACCGCCCTGCCAGACACCGGCCAGCATCGGCCCATCGTCGAGGTGCAGGATATCCGCCCGCGCACCCGGCACGAAGCGGCCCAGGGTGGCCCCCTGCCCGATCAGATCGGCGGGAACCGACGTCGCCATGGCCACAGCCTGCGCCAGCGGCACGCCCACGTCGCGGGTCAGCACCCCCAGCGCGGTGGTCAGGTCCAGATCGGCCCCGGCCAGCGTGCCATCGGCCAGCGTCAATCGCCCCTTCGCGCGGGTGACCCGCTGCCCGTTCAGGGTGAAGCCGTCCAGCGCTGTGCCCGCCACCGCCATGGCGTCGCTGACCAGAAAGAGCCGCCCCGGCCCTGCCTTGGCCCGGATCGCCGCCCCGATCGTGGCGGGATGCACGTGGATGCCATCGGCGATCAGCCCCGCACTCAGGGTGCCGAGGTGCAGCGCGGCCCCCACGACCCCCGGCTCCCGGCTGCCCATCTGGCGCATGGCGTTGAACAGATGCGTCACGCACCGGGCACCCGCGCGGGCGGCCGCGACGCAGGTGGCGAAATCGGCCTCCGTGTGTCCGAGCGACACCAGCACCCCGGCGCGGGCCAGCGTGGCGATCTGCTCAGGCGTGACCGACGCGGGCGCGAGTGTGACCATCAGCACCGGCAGGCATGCCGCGGCAGCGCAGAGCAACCGCAGATCGGTGTCCGTCATGGGCCGGATCAGCGCCGGGTCATGTGCGCCCGCGCGCGCCGGATCCAGATGCGGACCTTCCAGGTGCAGGCCCGCGATCCCCGGCATACCAGCCCGACACGCTGCAACCACCGCATCGATGGCCGCCGCCGTCACATCGGGCCGGTCGGTGATCAGCGTCGGCAGGATCGTGGTCGCCCCCAGCCGCGCGTGGGCCGCGGCGATGCGGGCCAATCCCTCGGGCGTGGGCGCGTCGTTCAGCATCACGCCGCCGCCGCCGTTCACCTGCAGATCGACATAGCCGGGCACCAGCGCGCCGGTGCCCATGTCCCGCAGCGACATCCCCGCTGGCAGGTCGGCCAGCGGCACCAGCCCCGCGATCCGGTCGCCCCGCACCAGCACGGAATGACCCGCCAGCGCGACCCCGTCCTGCACGATCAGCGGCGCGGTGAAGCCGATCAGCCCGGTCACGGCGCGGGCTCCGCCGCGAAGCGGGCCGCCAGTGCCAGCGCCCCGTCGATCGCGCTGGCCGCGGGCGGGCACAGTGCCGCCGCCAGTTCGGCGGGCAGGCAGGGGCCATAGGCCGACCCCAGCCCACCGGTCAGGCAGAACGGCTCCGGCGCGCACCAGCCGATGGCCGCGGCGGCACGGGCGATGTAGTCGGCACCCGCCTGCATCAGCGCACGCCCCGCCGCATCGCCCGCCGCCGCCGCCGCGACCACGTCCGGGGCGAGCGCCGCCATGTCGCCGGGGCGCGCGGCGGCGACGAAATCGAGGATGCCTTGCGGCCCGCCGAACCGCTTGGCCAGCGCGCGGGTCAGGTCGCTGTCCGGGGCGATCCCGTCCACCACGTGCAGCACCCGCGCCAGCGCCAGGCGACCCAGCCAGCCGCCCGACGCCTCGTCCCCCAGAACGAAGCCCCAGCCGCCGCGAAGGTCGATGGCCCCCGCCTTCTGCCGGGCGAGAAACGACCCGGTGCCGATCCCCGCGAGCGTGCCGTCCCGGTCGCCGAACGCACCGGCCACCGCCGCGCGGCGGTCGTCTTCCACCCGCACGCGGCGCAGCGGCAGATGTGCTGCGATCCGCGCGGCAGCCGCGGGGGCATTGGCCCCGGCAAGCCCGAAATACCCCACGGCCCCCGCCAAGGCCGCGGCATCGATCTCGGCCTGCGCGGCCAGTTCCGCCAGCGCCGCGCGAAGGGTCTCCACCGCGCCCTCGGGGTCGGAATGGACATTCGCCGCACCGACGCGCAGGTCATGGCGCCGCCCGTGGACCACCATCGCCACCCGGCAGGCAGAGCCGCCGCCATCGGCGGCCACAAGGATGGGGGGCGCAGCATGATCCATGACGACAGCCATATACCGGTCACGGGGCTGCGCGCCACGGTCATCCGGCGCGACCCCGCGGCCCGACATCCGGGAACCGTCGCGGCGGGCCAAGCACGCCATCGGACGCGCCCCTGCCGCCGATGCCGACCCGGTACGCCACGGCGGGCGGGCAGGCCCCGGTTCCGGACGGACCGGGGCACCCCTGCGCGGGGTGTCAGCCGCCGAGGCGCGCAAGCAACTCGAGGCTGTGCACGCCTGTCACCGGCAGGCCATTGGCGCGCTGGTAGTCGGATATCGCGGTCGTGCTGCGCGCGCCCAGAACGCCGTCGGCACCGCCGGTGTCGTATCCCGCGGCCGTCAGCCGTTCCTGCAAGCGTTTGCGCGCCGCGCGGTCGAAGCCCTGCGCATCGGGCGGGAACGGCGCGCGGATGGGCGCCCCGCCCGCGATCCGGTCACCCAGATGGCCCACCCCGATCACGTAGCTTTCCGAGTTGTTGTAGCGGGTGATGACGGTGAAGTTGCGGAACACCATGAAGGCGGGCCCGGTCGCGCCCGCGGGCAGCAGGATCGACGCCGCGCCATGGTCGGGCACCGTCCCGCCATCCATGTCCCGCACGCCCGCCGCCGCCCATTGCGCAGGGCTGCGCGTGGTGCCGCGCCCGGTCGGTCCGGAGAAGCCCGCAGGCAGTTGCACCTCCACACCCCAGGGCTGGCCCCGGGTCCAGCCGGACCGCTGCAGATAGGCGGCCGCGGACGCCAGCGCATCGCTTGGATCGTCGGACCAGATGTCGCGCCGCCCGTCGCCGGTGAAATCCACCGCGTAAGCAAGGTACGAGGTCGGGATGAACTGGGTGTGCCCCATCGCGCCCGCCCAGCTTCCGACCATGCGGTCGGGCGTCGTGTCGCCCGCCTGCAGGATCTTCAAGGCCGCCACAAGCTGCTGTTCGAAGAACGCGCCGCGCCGCCCGTCATAGGCCAGCGTGGCCACCGACGACACCACCGGGATGTCGCCGCGCCGCGTGCCGTAATTGCTTTCCAGCCCCCACACGGCGGTGACGATCTTCGGTTCCACCCCGTGCCGGGCCGCGATGGCGTCGAGCGTGCCGCGATGCCGCGCCAGCGCCGCGCGCCCGTCGCTGACCCGTGTGTCCGACGCGGCAATGGCGAGGTAATCGTCAAGGCTGCGCTTGAATTCGGTCTGGTTGCGGTCGCGGTCGATCACGCCGGGCAGGAAACCCGCATCCGCCAGCGCGCGGTCCACCACATTGGGCGATACGCCTTGTGCCGGTGCACGCCCCCGGAACCCCGCCAGCCACGCATCGAAGCCCGCATTCGGCACCGGCTGCATGGCCGGATCGACCGGCGCGCGCGACACGGACGCCCCACCGCCCGCGCACCCCGCCAGTGCCGTCGCCAGAAGTGAAAGCCCCATTGTCCTGCGTGTGAGCGCCATGTCCCTGCCCTTCGCCTGCCGTGTTGCTCCCTTGTATCCGCGCGGTGATGGCATGGAACTGCAATCGCGGCACTTATCACGGCCGCGTGACCGAGAGACGCAGATGATCCCGGATGAAAACCTCGGCTGCGGCGTTTGCCATTCAGAACATAACGGAGGTGAAACGATGTTCTGGAACACCACGAAGAAAGCCCGCGCCGACACGCGCCCCGGCAGCCATGCGGGGCTCGGTTTCATGGACCGTCTGCGCGAACGCCACGCGGCCGCCCGGGAAGAGCGCGACATGGTGCGCATCACCTGCGCCTTGGCGCGCCTGAACGACCGCCAGCTTGGCCTGATCGGTCTGAACCGGGCGACGCTTGCGCTCGATGTCGATCACCTGGCGGAGCATGCCGACCGCGCGCGCACCATCCACGACGATCTGCTGCGGATCGTGGATCGCCGCACCGCAGCATAATGCTGCTATGCAGCATGCGACTGGCAGGACTGCGGCACGTGTGGGTTTGCAAGCGCTTCGGAGTGCCTAAATGAGGATCATGTCACAGGAGTTTGCCATGATCCCTCACGCCCCCGAGCCACTGTTTGCCCGCGCTACCCCGTCGCCCGCGCCAACCGAAGCCACGACCTTGTACTTCAATGCGCGTCTGAACCGGCCGAGCACCGCATCGCTGCAGCGCGACAGCGGCCCCATCCCGGCCCTGGAACAGATGTTCGGATACTACGAAGCATGACGGTGCTTGCCCCCGTCCGGGGTCTTTCGATCCGTCGTCAGCGCGCCTGAGGCCCCGGTGTATATGCACCGGGGCCTTTTCGCGTGTTCGCCACGGCGGCACGGCTTGCGTCAGCTTCTGCACGCGCACCCGGTGGCGGACCCCCGATCGAAACATGAAGACGCCGCCGCGGGGGGCGGCGGCGTCTCTCCCGGCCGACGGGCCATACCGGCCGGGATGACGGTGGGGCGGTTTCGCCCCGAATCCTTTCGCCTGCGCGATCGCTGCGATCAGTCGAGCGCCACGACGACCAGCGCCAGCACCGCCAGCGCCCCCGCCACGACGCCCCAGGCGGGCAGCGCGAGGGTCACGGGTTGCCGCAGGCGGGTCATCAGGGCGCGCACGCGCGACGCCGCCGTGTCATCCGAATGGGTCATGGTCGCCCCCTGTCCGGTTGTGGGTCGCGTCATCAGCGACTGACCGCGAGAACGCGGCTCACCTCGTCGAGCTGCAGGATCGCGCGCTTGATGTAAAATCCTTGCAGATACAAATGGTTCGCGAAGAAGCTGCCGTCACCCGGTGCGTTGAGCACGATCAGCGGACGCTGGATCGCTGCCGTGCGCAGACTGTCCAGCGCCTGATCGTACACCGACGTCAGGCCCTGCTGTGCGATGACCGCTTCGAAGTCGCGCCCCAGTTCCCGCAACAACAGGTAGCTCGCATAGACCTGCCCCTTGTTGAAATAGAAGATGTCGTCGCTGCGCCCGTCGAGGATGAAGCTCGGCCGACGCAGATGCGCATCGATCTGCGCGGTACTGGCACCCAGTTCCGCCGCCATCGCCTGAAGCGTCAGCGCGAAGGTGTCCGTGCGCCGTTCGAATACGGCACCACCTTGCGCGACGCGCGCGTTGTAGGCCTCCAGCGCGTCCAGCGCGGACCGATACTGGGCGTCGGACGGGGCCACCGGAAACAGAGATTGGCGGAAGTCGAGCAGCCAGACATCCGGCGGGTACTGCAACAGCCCCGTCGCACGCCCAAGGTTCTGGTCGATCGCGGACGTGCCCCGGGTCCGCCCGATCTGGCTTTCGAGCGCCATGGCAAAGCGGCTGACCCCGCGCAGGATCCCGCGCTGGAAGTTGGGCATGTTGTCGTGAAAGGCGGTCGGGAAGAACGCGGGATCGTTGACTGTCCAGCGGTTGTCAACCGTTTCGCGCCGCACCAGCGCCGCCGCCATCGCAACCGAATGGCTGCCGCCATCGACAACGCTGTCGGGCACGAAGTCGGGATCCGCGTCGACACGGTGCATCAGGTTCCCGACGACCCCGAAATACGCCACGCACAGCGCGGCGAGGATCGCCGATCCACGCAGGGCGATGGTTTTCGGGCGCGCGCCCAGAATGACCCGCACCACGCGATACCGGGGGCGCGGAACGGGAAGGGCGGGTCGAACGATGATGTCGTTTTGCATGAGCGGCTCCTCTGGCGCACGGTGGTCCGGCACCGCGACGTCGATTGGCCAGATTACGCCGCAGCCGCCGTCTTCATCCCGGCATTTTCGAAAAATCTGCCCCGGATTGCGCGGGGCGCAGAAAATTCCCGGACCCGGGGGATGAAACGCCGACTGGCCGCGTATGTTGGTCAAGTTCACAGGAGGACCGGATGGGTTTGCAGGACCAGTTGCACGAACAGATCGCGGGATTGCGCCGCTATGCGCTGGTTCTGACGCGCAACCGTGACGATGCCGAGGATCTGGTGCAGGACACCCTGACCAAGGCGCTGGCCAAGGCGCACACGTGGCAGCCGGGCACGGACCTGCGCCCCTGGCTGTTTCGCATCCTGCACAACACCCATGTCAGCGGTCTGCGCAAGCAGAAGGTGCGCAGCGCAGCGGCGCCGGACCTTCCCGATCCGGTCATGCCGGAAACCCAGACCGTGTCGCTGGAACTGAAGCAGGTGCTCGCGGCGCTGGAAAAGATCCCGGAGGCGCAGCGCAAGCCCATCGTGCTCGTGGCGCTGGAAGACATGTCCTACGCCGATGCCGCGCGCAGCCTCGACGTGCCGCTGGGCACCTTCATGTCCCGGCTGGGACGGGGCCGGGCCGCGCTGCGCAGCCTGCTTGGTGACATCAAGCGCGGCAAGTTGCATCTGATCGCCTGAAAGGACCCGCCATGACACCCGCCACACACACCCCGCCGGATCTGGATGTCGACCTGCACGCCTATGTGGACGGGCAGGCGGGGCCGGACCTTGCGGCCGAGATCGAGGCGCGGCTGGCGGCCGATCCCGACTTGCGCCGCACCGTCGACGCCGTGATCGCGGATCGCGACGGCATCCGCGCCGCGGCTGCCGCGCTCGACACCGCCGCAGCCGCCGGGCCCGTGAACCTGCAGAGCGCGGCTCTGGAACGCAAGCTGGGTCGGAGGTTGGTGCGGCGGCACTGGGAGGCGCGGCTGACCGGACCCGCCGCACGGCAGATCGCGGCGGGCCTTGCACTTTTCGCGATGGGCTGGGGGGCGCACATGGCCGTGGGACCGGCGGAGCGCGGCTATCCGCTATATGTGGCCGAAGGGCTGGGCGCGCACTCGGTGTTCGCCGACGACAAGGTGCGGCCCGTGGAATTCACGCCGGACGGGACCACCGACGCGCTGGCATGGATGTCGGAAAAGCTGAAGCGCAAGATCGACAACCCGGCGCTCGATGCGCTGGGTCTGACGCTGGTCGGCACGCGTCTGTCGGGCACCCGCGAAGGACCGCTTGCGCAGTTCATCTACGAGGACAAGTCGGGCAACCGGCTGTCGCTGGTGGTGATGCCCCATCCCGAAGGCACGCCCGAAGCCGGATTTCGGGTCGCGCGGCACGGCCTGAACAACGTGGGCTACTGGAGCGATGCCGCGCTCGATTATGCGGTGATCGCGCAAACGAGCGGCATGCAGATCGAAACCGTCGCGGCCGAGGTGTCTCGCAATGTCCACACCGCGCGCTGATGTCCGCCGCGGCCCGGTGCCCCGCGGGATCATGCGTGCCGCAGTGGCGGCAGTTGGGTTCGGAATGGCCGGCTACCTTGTCGGACAGCATCAGGCCACAGGGCGGGTCACCGAACTGACGATCGCGCCGTGCGGCCTGGGCGCGGCGCCCGCGCCCGTGGCGCTGCCGCTGAACGATCTGCTGCGCAAGGCCGGTGGTCACGGACTGAGCCTTGGCCCGTTCCGGCACGACGGGCTGGACCGCGCCGTGACGGTGCGTTTCGCGCTCGATGCCGAAGGTCCGGTGCGCCACCGCGATGGCGACGGCCACGATCTTGTGGTGGTGCCGGTTCCCACATCGGCGCGGGAGCTTCCTGACGAGATCCGGCTGGAATGCCGCTATGGCACGGTCGCGCGGGTGCAATACCGCACCGGCCAGACGCGCGAGGCGTTCGATGTCCCGTCCGCCCCGGCGCAAGCCGGTTCGGGAACCGGTTGAACCCGGGCGCGCGCCGCCCGCGCCCCTGCGCCCCTGCGTCGCAGGCCACGACCCGTCGGCGCGCCACCGCCTGTGCCGCATCGCAGAAAAATTTCGCCGGATCGACGTGCGGTGCGGATGAACCTTTTCACTGCCGCGTTCGTTGGTCAGGACAATCGCAGGGGTGACTGCACGTGCTCGGCGCGGTAAAACGCTGCCGCAGCCCGCGCGGTCCGGGACCGGGCCAGACCAGACGCCACAGGCATCGGCCGGACCGGCAGCCCGGCAGCCGGACCCGCCAGCCCCGCTGCCACGGAAAGGACAGCCATGACCGCCGCGTCGACGCGCAACGGCCATACCGCGATATCGGCACGGACGCCCCGTTCCGGCGACCTGCCGCAGACCGTCACGCCGTTGCGCGTGCCGACCGCCATCGACCCGAGCGATCCGCCCCTGCCCACACGGCCCCGGCGGTCGAACCACTGGCGGGGATCCGTGCTCACAGGGGCGGTGCTTGCTGCCATCTGGGCAATCCTGCTGGGCGACCAGCCCGGATCGTGGCTGCTGGGCGTGCCTGCGATCGTCGGCGGCGTGGTGCTGTCGGCCACCGTGCCCGGCGCACCGCCGACGGCCACGGAACCGCGGTTGCGCCTGTCGCCGCGCGGCGCGGTCGTGTTCCTGGCGTGGTTCGCGCGCGAAAGCATCATGGGGGCCGTGGACGTGGCGTGGCGTGCCTGCCAGCCGCGCCCGGCGATCGCGCCCGGCTTTCGCGGCTACACCACCACGTTGCCTGCCGGTCCGGCGCGCACGCTGTTCGCCAATTGCATCACGCTGCTGCCGGGCACGCTGACCGCCGATGTCGATGGCGCGCGGCTGACGATCCACATGCTCGACCGGACCCAGGACCTGGCCCACGAGCTGCACCGACTTGAACACCGGGTCGCCGCGATCTGGCACCTGCCGACCGACCAACACAAGGACCGAAGATGAACGTGACCGTCATTCTGGGCTGGCTCGCGCTGGGTTTGCTGGCGGCGGGGCTGGCGGCCCTGCCCCGGCTCTGGCGCGGACCGACCCGTCCCGACCGGCTCGCCGCCGTGCAGCTGATGGGCAGCAATGCCGTGGCCGTGCTGATCGTGCTGTCGGTGATGCTGCGTGACAGCGCCGTTCTGGACGCGGCGCTGGTGCTGGCCGCGTTGGCCGCGGTCGCGACCCTGAGCTTCGCGGCACTGTTCGGAAAGGACGATACCGGTGATCGCTGACCTGTTGTGGCTCGGGCTGATCGCTGCCGGGCTGATCTTCTTTTGTGCCGGAACGCTGGGCTTGCTGCGGTTTCCGGACCTGTTCTGCCGGCTGCACGCCATGACCAAGGCCGACAATCTGGGTCTTGCCCTGGTGGCGTTCGGCGCGGCGGGCCTGTGGGCCACGCCTGCCGCCGTGCTGAAACTGGCGCTGATCTGGGTGCTGGTGGCGCTGTCGGCGGCCACGGCCGGGCACATGATCGCGCGCCTCGCGCGCCGCGCGGGGCAGCGGGAGGACACGCCGTGATGCCGTCCGACCCGATGGTGTGGATCGACATGGCGCTGGCGGCGACGGTGCTCGGGCTGGCCTGGGCCACGCTGCGGCTGCGCTGCAGCTTCACCATGGTCGCCGCCTTCACCCTGTTCGGGCTGATCGTGGCGCTGGCCTGGGTGCGGCTTGGTGCGCCCGACGTGGCACTGGCGGAGGCCGCGATCGGTGCGGGCGTGACCGGCGCGTTGCTGCTGCGCACCCTGCGCCACGTGGGCGACGAACGGCGCGACCCCGCACCGGTGCCGCGCTGGATCGGGGCCGGGCTGGGTCTGGCGGTGGCGGGTTTCGCGGGGCTGGGCGCACTTGCACTGTGGGCGACGCCGCCGCACGGCACCGGGCTGCGCGATGCCGTCGCCGCACGCATGGTCGACAGCGGCGTGGAGCATCCGGTGACCGCCGTTCTGCTGAACTTCCGCGCCTATGACACGCTGCTCGAGGTGGTCGTGCTTTTCGGCGCGGTGCTGACCGTCTGGGCCGTCGACCGGGCCGTCGCCCCGCGGCAGGCGCTCCCCGGGGTGGTGCTTGGCGGGCCCATCGCCGATGCCTATCTGCGGATCGCGCTCCCCGCGCTGGTGCTGCTGGCGGCGTATCTCGTGTGGGTCGGGGCCTATGCCCCCGGCGGCGCGTTTCAGGGTGGCGCGGTTCTGGCAGCGGCAGGCGTTCTGGCGGCACTGGCCCGCGGCGGTCGCTGGCCCGGTGGGGCGGCAATGCGGCCGATGCTGCGCGGCACGCTCGTGCTGGGCCTTGCGGTGTTCACCGGCGTCGGCCTGTGGGCGGCGTTCGCGGGCGGCGGCGTGCTGCAATATCCGCCGGATCAGGCCAAGACCCTGATCCTGCTGATCGAGACCACTGTGACCCTGTCCATCGCCGCGACCCTGACCGCGCTGTTTCTCGGCCACATGCCGCGGCCTGCGGCAACGGCCGCGATCCTGCCACCCCGGCCTGCCACCACCACGGCGCACGCGACGACGGGCGCCGACACACCGCAAGGACGACATCCGTGACACCCGACCTGATCTATGGCGCGACCGGGATCGCGCTGTTCGCCATGGGGCTGCACCATGCGCTGGTTCTGCCATCTCCGCTGCGCCGCATCCTCGCGTTGAACGTCGCCGCCGTCGGCGCGGGCTTCGTGCTCGTGGTGGCCGCGTGGCGACCCGGCAGCCCCGCCGATCCCGTGCCGCACGCGCTGATCATTACCGGCATCGTGGTGCTGGTGGCGGCGACGGCCGTCGCGCTGGCCATCGTGCGCGCATTGCACGACAGCGAAACGACAGACACGGGCGACACGGGCGACAGGACATGATCCCGGCACTGACGGACATCGACGGGCTGACCCTGCCGGTCATTGCCCCGCTGGTGGGTGCCATGGTCGGCTTCGCCGTTCCGCGCGGGGCGCAGGCGGCAGGACTGGCGGCGCTGGCGGTGTCGGCACTGGGCGCGGCGGCGATCACGCGGACCGTGCTGGCGGACGGCCCGTACAGCCGCGCCATGGGGGGCTGGGAGCCGCCTCTGGGCATCGCGCTGTCGGCGGACGGGCTGACGGCGGCGTTTCTCGTGCTGACGGCGACGCTCGGCCTTGCCATTGCGGCGGTGCGTGCGCTGGGGCAGCCGCCCGCGCGCGGGGCCGCGATCTTCTGGCCGCTCATGCTGGTGCTGGTCGCGGGATTGAACGGCGCGGTCCTGTCGTCGGACCTGTTCAACATCTATGTCACGCTCGAGGTCGCCGCCGGCGCATCGGTCGGGCTGGCCGTCCTGGGCGGCAGTCCCGCAGCCTTGCGCGCCGGTCTGAACTATCTGCTGGCCGGTCTGCTGGGGGGCATCCTGATGCTGTTCGGCATCGGGTTGGTCTATTTCGCGCACGGGCGGCTCGATCTGGTCGGGCTCGGTGCGGTCGTGGGGTCCGCGCCGACGGACACCATCGCGATGGCGGCGATCCTCGGCGGGCTTGCGCTGAAGATCGCGCTCTTTCCGCTGCATGCGTGGTTGCCGGCGGCCCATTCCAATGCGCAGGCGCCGGTGAGCGCGCTCTTGTCGGCGCTGGTGCTGAAAGCCCCCCTGTATGTGGCGCTGCGGCTGTGGGTGGGCGTGTTCGACCCGTCCGCGGCGCTTGGCGCGGTGCTCGGCGCGATGGGGGCCGGCGCAATCCTGTGGGGGTCGGTGCAGGCCATGCGGGCAGACCGGCTGAAGCTGCTGGTGGCCTACTCCACCGTCGCGCAGGTCGGTCTGATCGCGCTCGCCTTTGGCCTCAGCGCCACCGATCCCGCCGCCATCGCCTGGACCGGCGCCGTCGTGCTGATGCTGGCGCACGGGCTGGCGAAGGCGGCGATGTTCCTCGCCGCCGGGCGGATCGCGGAGGAAGTCGGCCATGACCGCATCGCCGATCTCGACCGCGCGGGGCGGCGTCCCACGCTGGCGCAGTTCAGCTTCGCTCTGGCGGCGATCAGCCTGATCGGGCTGCCCCCCACGCTCGGTTTCGCGGGCAAGTGGATGCTCATGGAAGGGGCCGTGCGCGCCGATGCCTGGGTCTGGGTGGTCGCGGCAATGGCGGGCACGCTCTTGAGCGTCGGCTACCTGTCGCGCGTGCTGGTGGGTTTCCTGCGCTTCGACCGCGTGCGCGGGGAGGTGGGCGAACACCAGGCATGGGCGCTGGCCGACGCGCCACCGCTTCTGCTGGCGTTCGGAGCCTTCGGTGCGGGCCTTTTCGCCACGCGGATCGCCGCACTTCTGGCCACGGGCGACCCGTTCGGCCCCTTCCCCGGAGCGCCCCGATGACCGACTTCCCCATCGGCCCGATCGGCCCGACTTACCTGCCGTTGCTGATCCTCGCGACCTCGCTGGGCATCGCCCCGGTCATATTCCTGCTCGACGACGCCCATGCACGGGCCCGCACGGCGCTGAACCTGTCGGCGGCGGCGATCAAGGTGGGTCTTGTGGCATGGGTGAGCTGGCAGGTGGCGCAGGGCACGGAATACGGGCTGCGGTTCGAAATGCTGCCGGGGCTGGATATCGTGCTGCGCACCGATCCGCTGGCGGTGCTGTTCATGGCGCTGTCGGCGATCCTGTGGTTGCTGACCACGGTCTATGCCGTGGGCTACCTGGAAAAGGGCCCGCACCGAAGCCGGTTCTTCGGGTTCTTCAGCC
>DAIPIS010000112.1:0-7703 GCA_036770665.1 Meridianimarinicoccus sp. | reverse complement strand
CTGATCCAGGAACTGAAGGCGCAGGGGCTGGGCATCTTCCTGATTTCCCACGACACGCGGGAAATGATGGACCTGTGCGACCGGGTGTCGGTGATGAAGAACGGCGAGTTGATCGCCACCGAACGCGTGCAGGACGTGACCGAAGACGACATCCTGTCGATGATCATCATGGGCAAGAAGCCGGAAAAGGCCGCCTGATGTTCATCGGGCTCGATCTTGGCACCTCCGGCATCAAGGCGCTTCTGATCTCCGACGACCAGACGGTGATCGACACCGCCAGCGCGCCGCTGGAGGTGCAGCGTCCGCACCCTGCGTGGTCCGAACAGCGGCCAGCGGACTGGATCACGGCAGCGACCGCCGTGATGGATGCGCTGGCACGGCGGCAGTCGCTGGCGGGCGTGCGCGGCATCGGTTTGAGCGGGCACATGCACGGGGCCACGCTGCTGGACGGCGCGGACAACGTGCTGCGCCCCTGCATCCTGTGGAACGACACCCGCAGCGCGGTGCAAGCCGCCGCGCTGGACGCCGACCCGAGATTTCGACGCATCACGGGAAATATCGTCTTTCCGGGGTTTACCGCGCCAAAGCTCATGTGGGTGCGCGACCATGAACCCGACATCTTCCGGCGCACGGCGCGGGTACTCCTGCCCAAGGACTACCTGCGCCTGTGGCTGACCGGCGACGCGGTGTCGGAACCGTCCGACGCCGCAGGCACCGCGTGGCTCGATACCGGCGCGCGGGACTGGTCCGAGGACCTGCTCGCGGCCTGCGACATGGACCGGTCGCACATGCCCGCGCTGGTCGAAGGGTCCGCGCCATCCGGCACCATCCGGCGCGAACTGGCGGCCATGTGGGGGCTTGGTCCGCAGGTCGTGGTCGCGGGCGGTGCGGGCGACAATGCTGCGTCCGCCGTGGGCGTGGGGGCCGTGCGCGCGGGGCAAGGCTTCGTGTCGCTGGGCACGTCGGGGGTGCTGTTCGCGGCCTCCGATGCCTACAGCCCCGCGCCCGAAACGTCGGTCCATACCTTCTGCCACGCGCTGCCCGCCACATGGCACCAGATGGGGGTGATCCTGTCGGCGACCGACAGTCTGAACTGGTTCGCGCGTCTGACCGGCCGCGACGCAGCCGACCTGACCGATGGGCTTGGTCCGTTGCAGGCACCGGGGCGCGCGCTGTTCCTGCCCTATCTCGGCGGCGAGCGGACACCGCACAACGACGCCACCGTGCGCGGCGCATTGATCGGGCTGTCGCACGACACGACCGCGCAGGCGGGCACCCGTGCGGTGCTCGAAGGGGTGGCGTTCGCCTTCCGCGACAGTCTCGATGCGCTGGCCGCGACCGGCACGCGCATCGACAGCCTGATCGCGGTCGGGGGCGGCAGCCGGTCGATCTATTGGCTGGCGACCCTCGCCACGGCGCTCGACCAGCCGATCCACCTGCCCGAAGCGGGCGATTTCGGCGCGGCGCTTGGCGCGGCCCGGCTTGGCCTGATGGCCGCGACCGGCGCGGGCGTCGAAGCCGCCACACCGCCGCGCATCGCGCGCACCCTCCATCCGGACCCCGATCTGCGGGCGGCCTTCGCCGATGCCCTTGGCCGCTACCGGGCCACCTATGATGCACTCAAGGATCTGTCATGACCGACTATTTTGCGGGGATCGACCCCGTCACCTACAAGGGCCCCGATGCCGACGGGGATCTCGCCTTTCGCCACTACAACCCCGACGAGATCCTCGGCGGCAAGCGGATGGCGGACCACCTGCGCTTCGCCGTCGCGTGGTGGCACAGCTTCGCCTGGCCCGGCGGCGACCCGTTTGGCGGTCAGACGTTCGAAAGGCCGTGGTTCGGCGACACGCTGGACCTCGCCCGGATGAAAGCTGATGCCGCGTTCGATCTGTTCGCGATCCTGGGCCAGCCGTATTTCTGCTTTCACGACGCCGACATTCGCCCCGAAGGCGCGGATTTCGCAGAAAATACCCGCAATCTGGAAACCATCGTCGACCACATCGGCGACAAGATGGCCAAAGGCGGGCCGAAATTGCTGTGGGGCACCGCCAACCTGTTCTCGCACAGGCGCTACATGTCGGGTGCCGCCACGAACCCGGACCCGGATGTGTTCGCCTTTGCCGCAGCGACCGTGAAGACATGCATGGACGCGACCCACCGGCTCGGCGGCGAAAACTACGTTCTGTGGGGCGGGCGCGAGGGTTACGAGACGCTCCTCAACACGGATCTCGTGCGCGAACGCCAGCAGGCGGGGCGCTTCCTGCAGATGGCGGTGGACTACAAGCACAAGATCGGTTTTCCGGGCACGATCCTGATCGAACCGAAGCCGCAGGAACCGACCAAGCACCAGTACGACTATGACGTCGCAACGGTTTACGGCTTTCTCAAGGACTTCGGGCTCGAAGCTGAGGTCAAGGTCAACATCGAGCAAGGCCATGCGATCCTGGCCGGGCACAGTTTCGAACACGAACTGGCGATGGCGCGCGCGTTGGGCCTGTTCGGGTCCATCGACATGAACCGTAACGATTACCAGTCCGGCTGGGATACCGATCAATTCCCGAACAACGTGCCTGAAGTGGCGCTGGCCTATTACGAGGTGCTGAAAGCGGGCGGCTTCACCACCGGCGGCACCAATTTCGACTCGAAGTTGCGCCGTCAGAGCCTTGATCCCGTTGATCTCGTTGCGGCGCATGTGGGTGCGATGGATGTCTGCGCGGCGGGGCTGAAAGCGGCCCATGCGATGCTGTCGGACGGGCGGATCGATGTCGCGCGGGCCGACCGCTATGCGGGCTGGGACACGCCCGCCGCACAGGCCATGCTGGGCAGCGACCTCGCCGCCATCGCCGACCGGGTGCAGGCCGAGGGGATCAACCCGGCACCCCGGTCGGGACGGCAGGAGCGACTGGAAAACCTCGTGAACCGCTACCTCTGAAACACGCGTGAAACCTGCTGGCACCCGCGCACGGCCCGAGAGCAGCGCGCAGGTGCCGGACCCGGCACCGGCTGGGGATGTTGGGGAACAGGTCCGGGGCCGGATGACGCCACGCCGTTACTGCGTGGTGATGACCGTCGTGACCAGCCCACCCTCCACGCGCACGGGCCCGTCTTCGGCAGCACCCAGCGTGTACTCGAAAATGCCCGTCTGCATGCCGCCGTCTTCGCCGTGCACCATCAGCATCAGCATGTCGCCGGGGGCCACGGGTTCGGTCAGGATCGCCGCGACATCGGTGGTGGTGCCTTCGCGGATCGGTGCGTGCCCGACCACGGGTCCGGGCTTCATGTCCGGTCCGGTGCGGTGCACCACGAGCCATCCGTTGCGGTCGGCGCGGATTTCGGCGGCGCTGACCACGCCGCCAGCGACGCTCTGGTCGCTGGCGGTGACGCCCGGTTCCATCGCCAGAGCCATGGCCGGCACGAAGCTGGCAGCGACCAGTGCGGCGTGTACGATACGTGTCATGTCGTGTCCCTTTCTGCGGGTCGGCCCCCGCTTCGGGAACCGATCACACAAGGACACGCAAACGCCGCCCCGGCAGTTTCACCGGGGCGGCGTTTTTTTTTCGGGCGGTCGCGGAACGGGTCAGGCCCGTTCGGAATATTCCATGGTTTCCGTGTTCACGATGATCTCCTCGTCCTGTCCCACGAAGGGCGGCACCATGACCTTCACCCCGTTGTCGAGGATCGCGGGCTTGAAGCTGTTGGCGGCCGTCTGCCCCTTCACCACCGGTTCGGTTTCGACGATCCGGCAGGTGACCTTTTGTGGCAGCGTGGCGTTGAGCGCCTCGCTCTCGTGGAATTCCACGAGGATGGTCATGCCGTCCTGCAGGAACGGGCGGCGTTCACCCAGCAGTTCGGCAGGCAGTTCGATCTGTTCATAGGTCTCGGCGTCCATGAACACCAGCATCCCGTCGGTTTCATACAGGAATTGCTGGTCCTTCTGTTCCAGCCGGACCCGTTCGACCTTGTCCGCCGACCGGAACCGTTCGTTCAGCTTCGTGCCGTTGCGCAGGTTGCGCAGTTCCACCTGGGCAAAGGCACCGCCCTTGCCGGGCTTCACATGATCGACCTTCACCGCTGCCCACAGGCCACCATTATGTTCCAGCACATTGCCGGGCCGGATTTCGTTGCCGTTGATCTTGGCCATCGCGCGCCTCGTACGGAGATTGAAAGAATGTTACCGGTCCCTATATCCAGTGGCATGAAGCCGCGCAAGCAGCGGCACCAGCCATCAATAGGCCGAGTAACTATGCACACGGCGCATATGTGGTATGACTAATTCGCAATGGAGAATCAGTCGTAAAAGGGCATAGTGCGCCCCACTCCACAAGATGCAAGAGCAAGAATAAGGGAACCCACATGGGCGAATTTGTTGACAGCACCGCGTACAGCCACGAACAGGGCAACCGTGCCCGGAAATTGTTCGCTGCCGTCGTGCTGGCCGCACTGGACGATGCCATCGCGGATGACAAGAAATACGGCAACGGCCCCGAGCAGATCGCCCGCTGGGCCCGGTCGCGCGACGGGCGCGAAGTGCTGAGCTGCGCCGGGATCGACCCCAACGAACGGGTGGTGACGGGCCTGATGGATTTCGTGGGCAAGGGCGTGCGCACCTCCGTCGCGCTGTCGCGCGAGGAAAGCGAACGCCGCAACCAGCAGGCCGAAGCCGCCTGATCGACGCGCCGTCCGCCGTTGGAAGCGCGCCCGGAGTGGCGCGTTTTTTTGCCCCTCCCGCCCTGATGAACGGTCGCCACCGCCGATGACACGCGCGATCATGATCCAAGGGGCCGGGTCCAACGTGGGCAAGTCCATGCTGGTCGCGGGGCTTGCCCGGGCCTGCCTGCGCCGGGGCCTGTCGGTCGCACCGTTCAAGCCGCAGAACATGTCCAACAACGCTGCCGTCACCGTGGACGGCGGCGAGATCGGGCGGGCGCAGGCCCTGCAGGCGCGGGCCGCTGGGCGCGGTCCCATCGTGGACATGAATCCGGTCCTGCTCAAACCCGAAAGCGACCGGGGCGCTCAGGTCATCGTGCAGGGCCACCGCATCGGCACGCTCAAGGCACGGGACTACGCCGTCGAGAAGCCCCGCCTGATGGCCGCGGTGCTCGACAGCTTCCACCGGCTGGCAGCGACCGCCGATCTGATGCTGGTCGAAGGCGCGGGCAGCCCCGCCGAAATCAATCTCCGCCGTGGCGACATCGCCAATATGGGTTTCGCCGAGGCGGCCGGCGTGCCGGTCGTGCTGGTGGGCGACATCGACCGGGGCGGCGTGATCGCGCAGGTGGTGGGCACCCATGCCGTGCTGCCAGTCCCCGACCGCGACCGCATCCGCGCCTTCGCCATCAACAAGTTCCGGGGCGACCCCAGCCTGTTCGACGACGGTCTGACAGAAATCGCGGCGCGCACCGGCTGGCCGTCGCTGGGCGTTATCCCGTGGTTCGACGGCGCGTGGCGGCTTCCGGCCGAGGATATCATGGATATCCGCAGCCACGCGGGGACCGGCTTCACCGTCGCCGTGCCGCGCCTGCGCCGGATCGCCAATTTCGACGATCTCGACCCGCTCAGCGCCGATCCCTCGGTCGATGTGCGGATCGTGGAGCGCGGCCAGCCCCTGCCCGGCGATGCCGATCTGGTGCTGATCCCCGGATCGAAATCCACCATGGCGGATCTGGAGGATTTCCGCGCACAGGGCTGGGACATCGACCTTGCCGCCCATCTGCGGCGCGGCGGCCATGTGCTGGGCATCTGCGGCGGCTTCCAGATGCTGGGCCGGACCATCGCCGACCCGGACGGGATCGAAGGCCCCGCGCGGACCATGCCGGGACTGGGTCTTCTGGACGTCGCCACGGTCATGACCCCGGAAAAGCGGCTGTCGCTCGGGCACGCGGAACACATCGCGTCGGGTGAGCCGCTTGCAGGCTATGAAATCCACGTCGGGCGCACCACCGGCCCCGATTGCGCAAGGCCGTGGCTGCGGCTCGACGGGCGCGACGAAGGGGCGGTCAGCGCGTCGGGCCTTGTGCGCGGCTGCTACCTGCACGGGCTCTTCGCGGCGGACGGGTTCCGCGCGGCCTTCCTGCGGGGGATGGGCCACGATGCGCCCGGCTATGGCTATGACGCCGGGGTCGAAGACACGCTCGATGCGCTGGCCGACCATCTGGAACGGCACATGGACGTGGAGGCATTGCTGGCGCTGGCCGAACCGGTCCGCGCCCTATAGCGGGTCGATATCGCCCGCGGCCCAGCCCGCCCGCGTGCGCACGGCGAACGCATCCAGGTCATCCGCCGCGATGGCCGCACGGATGCCCGCCATCAGTTCCTGATAGTAATGCAGGTTGTGCCATGTGAGCAGCATGGACGAGATGATCTCCTTCGCCCGGAACACATGGTGCAGATAGGCGCGCGGATAGCCCGTGCAGGCCGGACAGGTGCAGTCGGGATCGAGCGGGCGGGGATCGTCCTGATGGCGCGCGTTCTTGATGTTCACGACGCCGCGCCGGCTAAACGCCTGCCCGGTGCGCCCCGACCGCGACGGCAGCACGCAATCGAACATGTCGATCCCGCGCTCCACCGCGCCCAGGATGTCGTCGGGCTTGCCCACCCCCATCAGGTAACGCGGCTTGTCCACCGGCAGCATGCCGGGCGCGTAGTCCAGCACGCGGAACATCACCTCCTGCCCCTCGCCCACGGCAAGCCCGCCCACCGCGTAGCCGTCGAAGCCGATGGCACGCAGGGCCGCAGCACTCTGCCCGCGGAGGTCCTGATCGTCGCCGCCCTGCTGGATGCCGAAGAGCGCATGGCCGGGCCGGTCGCCGAACGCGTCGCGCGACCGCTGCGCCCACCGCATCGACAACTGCATGGACGACTCCAGCCGCGCGCGGTCGGCGGGCAGCGCGGGGCATTCGTCGAAACACATCACGATGTCGGACCCCAGCAACCGCTGGATCTCCATCGACCGTTCCGGCGTCAGCATGTGGCGCGCCCCGTCGATATGGGACCGAAAGCTGACGCCCTCCTCGGTCAGCTTGCGCAATTCGGCAAGGCTCATGACCTGAAACCCGCCGCTGTCGGTCAGGATCGGCCCGTCCCAGTTCATGAAGCCGTGCAGACCGCCGAGCCGCGCCACCCGTTCGGCGGTGGGCCGCAGCATCAGGTGATAGGTGTTGCCGAGCAGGATATCCGCCCCGGTCGCCCGCACCGATCCCGGCAGCATCGCCTTGACCGTGGCGGCGGTGCCCACGGGCATGAAGGCGGGCGTACGGATGTCGCCACGCGGCGTGGTGATGGTCCCGGTCCGGGCGCGCCCGGATGTGGCATGGACCTGAAAGGCGAAGCGCTGCGTCATGCCTGTCGATTGGCCCAAACCCGCGCCCCCCGCAAGCCCCGACACTCAGCCGGGCCGGCACGTCCCGGCACCCCGGTTGCCCCCGGTCGCGGGTCGCGTCCCGGCCCCGATCCTGCACCGGAGCTTGCCGCTGGGCGTGTGTCAGAGTTTGCATCGGGGGTTGTGTCGACGCGCGCCCTGACGCATCACCGTCACCAAAGCGGGCTACAGGTCCACGAAATGCAACGGGGCACGCGGCCCCGCCTGTTCAGGGACATCCACATGGACACCACCGACACCACGGGCGGCGCCGGAGAGTTCCGCATTGGCTGGGAGGAATGGGTTTCGCTGCCCGCCCTCGGCCTGCCGGCGCTGCGCGCCA
>DAIPIS010000358.1:0-1678 GCA_036770665.1 Meridianimarinicoccus sp. | reverse complement strand
TACCAGTCACTTATGGCACGCTCGCCCGCACCTTGGGTCTGTGGGTGCCCGGCTCGGTCGGCCGGATCACCCGCGCGCTGGAGATGACAATGCGCGAGGATGCCGCAGCCTGCCGCCCCTTCATCGCCGCCCGCACCATCAGCCGCGCGCGGGAGGGTCTTCCAGGACAAGGCTTCTTCGATCTGGCCACAGCCTTGGCGCGCGGACCGCGCCCCGGCGAAAGCGATGCCGATTTCTACGCCCGCGAATGCGCCAGTCTTGAGCGCGCGCTGGCAGAAGCGACACCCGCATGGCGGGCTGGCTAACCTGAGGCCGCAAAGGCCCGATCCGGCGCGGTGCCAATCGGGCCTTCTAGCCGTTACGGACGGACCATGATCTTGATCTGCGACTTGTCAGCCAGCAGCCGGTCAAAGCCCTGCGCCACCACATCGTTCAGGCCGATCCGATCGGTCACCAAGTCCTCGGCCCGGAAGAAGCCGCGCTGCATCAGCGCCATCACCGCCGGATAGACATGGCGATAGGCGATGGTGCCGCGCATCGTGCGCTCCTTGATCACCAGCGCGTTCGGCTGAAACGAGGCGCCGCCCTCCCAGATGCTGACGACGACGATTTCGCCACCCGGATGCGTTGCCTCGATAGCCTGCGACAACACGACGGGAACCCCCGTCACCTCGAAGGCAAAATCCACCCCGCCGCCCGACGCGGCTTGCAGCGCCTCTATCACATCGCCCGCCGCCGGGTCATGCCCGACGGCGCCCAGCCGTTCGGCCATGGCGCGGCGGGTGGCGGACGGTTCGACCGCATGGATGCGGGCGGCCCCGGCAGCCTTCAACGCCTCGATCAGCATCAGCCCAATGGGCCCTGCGCCGAACACCACGGCGCTGTCCCCGGCCTTGAGCGTGCTTTGCCGTACCGCATGCAGCGCCACCGCCGCCGGTTCAACCAGCGCGCCCTGTTCCCACGACAGGTCGTCGGGCATCTTGTGCAGCATGTGTTCACCCAGCACGGTATATTCCGAAAATCCGCCGCCGCCGCCTGACAGGCCGTGAAACCCCAGCAGCGGCGACAGGTTGTAGCGGTCCATCAGATAGGCACCGTCGCGGTTGGGCGACAGGATCGGCTCGATCACCACGCGGTCGCCGGGGGCCACGCGGGTAACCTTGTCCCCCACCGCCACGACTTCGCCCGCGAATTCGTGCCCCATCACGATGGGGGCGATGTCGCCGCTCATCGGATGCGGCGTGCCGACGGGGATGAAGATCGGCCCGGCCGCATATTCATGCAGGTCGCTGCCGCAGATGCCGCACACCTCGATGCGCACTTTGACGCCGTGGGGATCGGTGATCTCGGGCACCGGCACGGTGTCGATGCGGATGTCATGCGCCTTGTGCCAGCGCGCGGCACGCATGGTGGTGTCGGTCATGTCGGTCTTCCTTTGCCTGAACTTGGTCTATCCCGGGCTCGGTCCGCTGAGGGGCGCACCGCAATGCGTAGATGGTAAAGTCGTTGAAAGATGTGCGTGTTTTGTGACAGGGACAACTCCAAAGCCCCGGACCACAATCGTCACAGGCATTTTCCTGCGCAAGGCACGCGTCCGTGCAAAGGGCGGAACACCCCGCCGATGGGAGCTATGCCTGATTTTGGGTGACGGGGCGCGATCAGGCGGCGCGGCTTTCTG
>DAIPIS010000111.1:0-7717 GCA_036770665.1 Meridianimarinicoccus sp. | reverse complement strand
GACGAGATGTTCGCGTCCTTCACCCGCTGCAAGGAACTGGGCGCGCTGCCCATGGTCCATGCGGAGAACGGCGACATCATCCAGGAATTGCAGCAGCGGTATCTGGCCGAGGGGGTGACGGGGCCGGAGGGCCACGCCTATTCCCGACCGCCCGAGGTGGAGGGGGAGGCCGCGAACCGTGCCATCATGATCGCCGACGCGGTGGGCACGCCGCTGTACATCGTGCACGTCTCCTGCGAGCAGGCGCACGAGGCGATCCGGCGCGCGCGCCAGAAGGGGCACCGGGTCTATGGCGAGCCGCTGATCCAGTTCCTGACGCTGGACGAGTCGGAGTATTTCAACGCCGACTGGGACCATGCCGCGCGCCGGGTCATGTCGCCGCCCTTCCGCAGCAAGGATCATCAGGACGGTCTGTGGGCGGGGCTTGCGGCGGGGTCGCTGCAGGTGGTGGCGACGGATCATTGCGCCTTCGGCACCGCGAAGAAACGCATGGGACTGGGGGATTTCACGAAGATCCCCAACGGCACCGGGGGGCTGGAGGACCGGTTGGCGGTGCTCTGGACCAAGGGGGTGGAAACCGGGCGGATCACGCCCGAGGAATTCGTGGCGGTGACATCGACGAACATCGCGAAGATCCTCAACATCTATCCCCGCAAGGGGGCACTGGTGGTGGGGGCGGATGCGGATATCGTGGTGTGGGATCCCAAGATATCCAAGACGATCCGCGCGGCGACGCAGAAATCGGCCATCGACTACAACGTGTTCGAGGGGATGGAGGTGACGGCACAGGCGCGGCATACCCTGAGCCGGGGCGAGGTGGTCTGGTCCTGGGGCGGCAATGTCGGGCCGCAGCCGGGGCGCGGGCGGTATGTGCCGCGTCCGGCGTTTTCGTCGGCGGCCAAGGCGCTGAGCCGCTGGAAGGCGCTGAACACGCCGCGCCGGATCGACCGCGACCCGATGAACATCCCGTCGGGGGTTTGAGCGCGGGCGCAGGTCTCGACACGCCGGGCCGGGGCGCGTATCCCCGGCCCCGTCGGCGCAAAGGGATCGCCGGGAAGGAGGCATGAGATGACCGGGACAGATGGCAGCAGCGCGCGGGACATCGCGCGTCTGAAGCGCAGCGTGTGGTTGCTGGGGGCGGCGGGGCTGTTCTTTCTGCTGTCCGCGGTGATCCACCTGGTGCAGACCGGCGGCGTGCGGGTCATCGACATCGTGGTGCCCCTGTGGGGAGCGCTGTTCGTGGGCTATGTCCGGCGCTTGCGCGCGGCGCAAGCCCGGTCGGGGCAATAGACGCAGCGGCGGCCGCGCGGCGTGATGCGGCGTGATCGGGCGGGTCAGTAAATCGCCCCGCCCAAGCCCCGGCAATGGGGACCTTTTTTCCTGTCAAGATTTTGCGCACGCTGTATGCTCCTGTAAAGGACGCGTCGCGAGACGGGTGATGACCCCTGCATCGAACGGGGGCGGACGGTGCCATCCCGCGGGTGCGCGCCGTCCTGTAATCCGCGTCGGGACCGAACAGGGGGGGAGGCGGATGACGCGCAGCGCGCTCACGGGGAGCCGTATCCGCGAACGGCGGACCATGCTGGGGGTGCGTCAGTCGGATCTGGCCGCGCAGGCGGAGATCTCGCCCAGTTACCTGAATCTGATCGAACACAATCGGCGGCGGATCGGGGGCAAGCTCCTGACCCGGATCGCGCGGGCGCTGGGCGTCGATGTATCGGTGCTGACCCAGGGGGCGGAGACGGAACAACTGGACCAGATGGGAGCGGCGGCGGCGGCGCATCCCGCCGTCGCGGTGGAACTGGACCGGATCGACGAGTTGGTGGGCCGCTATCCCGGCTGGGCTGCGCTCATCGCCGTGCAGCAGCGGCGCATCGCGGGGCTGGAGGCGCGGGTGATGGGGCTGGCGGACCGGCTGGCGCATGATCCGTTCCTGTCGGCGTCGCTGCATGACCTCTTGTCGCGGGTGGCCGCGATCCGGTCCACCGCGTCGATCCTCGTGGAAACCGAGGATCTGGACGACACCTGGCGCAAGCGGTTCCTGCGCAACCTGCACGACGACAGCGCGCGCATGGCGACGGGCACGGCGGCGCTGGTGGCCTATCTGGACACCGAGGGCGATCTGGAACTGGGCATCCTGACCCCGCAGGAGGAACTGGAGGCGTTCCTGAACGCGACCGGCTTCCATGTGGCCGCACTGGAAGGGCCGGTGCCCGACCTGATCGACCGGCTGGTGCGCGGGGCGGGAGAGTTGCAGTCCGACGCGGGCCGGACGCTGGCACGGTCGTATCTCGCCCGCTACCGGGCCGAGGCGCTGGCGATGCCGCAGGATGCCTTTGCGGTCGCGGCGCGCGCGGACCGGTATGACCCCGCGCGGCTTGCGGCGCGGTTCGGCCAGCCGATGCATGCGGTGTTCCGGCGGCTTGCGGCGCTGCCGGGGCTGCGGATCGGGCTGGTGGCCTGCGACGGGGCGGGGGCGCTGACCCTGCGCAAGACGACCGAGCTTTTGCCGGTGCCGCGGTTCGGGTCGGCCTGTCCGCTCTGGCCGCTCTATCAGGCGCTGGCGCGGCCCATGGCCCCGGTGCGCGCGGTGCTGGAACACGCCGCGCGGCCGGGCGACCGGTTCGTGTGTTTCGCGCTTGCGCAGCCCGGCTATCCCGATGGCTTCGGCGGCCCCGTGGTGCATGAAAGTGCCATGCTGATCGTGCCGCCGGACCTGATCGCGCCCGATGATGCGCTGCCCGCGCGGATCGGAACGTCATGCCGGGTCTGTCCGCGGGACGGGTGCCCGGCGCGGCGCGAACCGTCGATCCTGGGCGAAGCCGCGGCCGGCGCGGTGGGCGCGCCCGCCGCTTTGACAGCCCGCGCGGGATGACGGCATAGTCGGCGCGACACGGTCCGGTTTCGCAGGGGGATGAGTCCGGGTTTCTCATGGGGCGTGTCTGCGCAAGGGGAGGTGCGCTGCGAGATGGGTCATCATGTGCTGCTGATCGAGGATGAGCCGAACATCGTCGAAGCGATCCGGTTCTTTCTCGCACGCGACGGCTGGACGGTGTCGTGCCATGCCGACGGGGCGACGGCACTGGCCGCGATTGCGCGGGTGCGGCCCGATGTGGTCGTGCTGGACGTGATGCTGCCGAACCGCAGCGGGTTCGACGTGCTGCGCGACCTTCGGGCCGATCCGGACCACGGGGCGGTGCCGGTGCTGATGCTGACGGCCAAGGGGCAGGCCAAGGACCGGACCCGCGCGGACGATCTGGGTGCGAGCGATTTCATGACCAAGCCCTTTTCCAATGCCGAGATGTGCGATCATCTGCGTCGGCTGGTGGGCCGGGTCGACTGAACCGGGGCGGGGTACGGGGCGATGCCGGAACACCGTGACAGGCCGCTGTTTCTGGCGCAGCGGGGCTATCGCCAGCGGCGGGTGATCGACGCCGCGCGCCTGCTGCCGGTGTGCGGCGCCTTCCTGTTGCTGGTGCCGGTGTTGTGGGACCTGGGCGGCAGTGCCGCGCCCGGGGACGCCGCGACACCGCGGCTGGCGGAGCGCGCCGTCTACATCTTTTCGGTCTGGGGGCTTCTGATCCTTGCCGCCGCCGTTCTGGGTCGGCGCCTGCGCCGTGCCGCAGTGCCGCCACGGGCGACCGACGCCTTCGGGCGGGACGGGGTGTGGTCCGGGGACGCAGGCCCCGACGACGCCGGCGCATCGGATCGGCCATGAGTTCGCCGGGCTTCAACCTGCTGCTGGAGGTCTGCCTCGCCTATGTTGTGGTCCTGTTCGGCGTGGCCTTCTGGGCGGAACGGCGGGCACTGGCGGGGCGTGTCGGCTGGCTGCGCTCGCCGCTGGTCTACACGCTGTCGCTGTCGGTCTATTGCACCGGCTGGACCTTTTACGGCGCGGTCGGGTATGCGGCGCGGTCGGGGCTGGAATACCTGTGCATCTATCTGGGCCCGACGATCGTCATGGTCGGCTGGTGGGTCGTGTTGCGCAAGCTGGTCCGTGTGGCGCGCACCCAGCGGATCACGTCGGTGGCGGACCTGATCTCGTCCCGCTACGGGAAGTCGGCGTTTCTGGGCGGGCTGGTCACGCTGCTGGCGGTGGTGGGGACCACGCCCTACATCGCGCTGCAGCTGCAGTCGGTGACCCTGAGTTTCGGGGTGTTCGCGGCCAGCGGGTCCGATGGCTGGCCAGCGGTCAACCAGCACGCCACGGCGATCTGGCTGGCGGTGGGGCTGACGGCCTTCACGATCCTGTTCGGGACGCGCAATCTGGACGCCAACGAACGCCATCACGGCGTCGTCACGGCCATCGCGCTGGAGGCGCTGGTCAAGCTGACGGCGCTGGTGGCGGTGGGTGCCTTTGTGGTCTGGGGGGTGGCGGGCGGGCTTGGCCCGATGGCCGCACAGATCAACGCGTCGCCCATCGCGCAGGTGCCGACCGATGGCAGCCGGTGGCTGGCGCTGACCTTTCTGTCGGGAGCGGCGCTGTTGTGCCTGCCGCGCATGTTCCAGGTGCTGGTGGTGGAAAACAGCGACGAGCGGCACCTGATCACCGCGTCCTGGGCGTTTCCGCTGTATCTTGCGCTCATGAGCCTGTTCGTGGTGCCCATCGCGGTGATGGGACTGGACCTTTTGCCCGCATCGGCGAACCCGGACCTGTTCGTCGTGACGCTGCCCATGGCGCTGGGGCAGGACTGGCTGGCGGTGCTGGCGTTCCTTGGCGGGTTCTCGTCCGCCACGTCCATGGTGATCGTGGCCACCATCGCGCTGTCGACGATGCTGTCGAACCATGTGGTGTTGCCGCTGTGGCTGGGGTTGCGGCCCGAGGGCGCGACCGTGTCGGGCGACGTGCGCGCCATCGTGCTGATGTCGCGGCGGCTGTCCATCGCGGCGCTGATCGGGCTCGGGTATCTCTATTATCGCTTTTCGGGGGGCGGGTCCGCGTTGGCGGCCATCGGGCTCATCAGTTTCGTGGGGGTGGTGCAGGTGTTGCCCGCGATGCTGGGCGGGTTGTTCTGGCGCGGGGCGACGCGGGTGGGCGCGGCCTGCGGTGTCAGCCTTGGCTTCGGGTTATGGCTCTATACGCTGTTCCTGCCCAGTTTCGGCCCCGATGTGGTGTTCACGGCGCGCACGCTGGCCGAAGGGCCGTGGGGCATCGGCTGGCTGCGCCCGCAGGGGTTGTTCGGGCTCGACGCGCTGGATCCGGTGGTGCATGCGGTGCTGTGGAGCATGGTCCTGAACACGGCCGTGTTCGTGGCGGGCTCGCTACTGAGTTTTCCGACACCGCTGGAGCGGCTGCAGGGGGCGCAGATCGTGCATGTCTTCGACTACACCGGCAGCCGCCGGGGCTGGAGCCAGGGCAGCGTCGAGGCGGAGGACCTGCTGATCACCGCGCAGCGCATCCTGGGCGAACCCGAAGCGCAGACCCTGTTCCGCGCCGAGGCGCGCGCGCAGGGCAAGGACGGCTATCTGCCGGACATCACGCCGGATTTCATCGACACCTTCGAACGACGGCTGTCGGGGTCGGTCGGGGCCGCGACGGCGCATGCGATGATCGGTCAGATGACGTCGGGCACCACGGTTTCGGTGGCCGACCTGATGGCCCTGGCCGACGAGACGGCGCAGATGATGGAATATTCCAGTCAGCTGGAACAGAAGTCGCGCGAACTGGCCCGCACCGCGCGCCAGTTGCGCGACGCCAACGAAAAGCTGACCGCGCTGTCGGTGCAGAAGGACGCCTTTCTGAGCCAGATCAGCCACGAATTGCGCACGCCCATGACCTCCATCCGGGCGTTCAGCGAAATCCTGATGTCGGCGGAAGACCTGAGCCTTGCCGACAAGAACCGCTATGCCGGGATCATCCAGGACGAGGCGATGCGCCTGACCCGGCTTCTGGATGCGCTGCTCGATCTCAACGTGCTGGAGCACGGCAAGGTCACCATCGCGCCCGAGCGCGCGGTGTTGCGCGACGTGATCGACCGGGCGGTTCTGGCCACGAGTGCTGTCAGTGCGGCGGGCCTGTTCACCCTCGACCGGGTGGAATCGGCCGAGGCGGTGGTGGTGCACACGGATCTGGACCGGCTGGCGCAGGTGTTCATCAACCTGATCGCCAATGCGCGGAAGTATTGCGATTCGCCGCGGCCGCGGCTGCGCATCCGGGTGTCACGGCGGGACGGGATGCTTGTGGTCGATTTCATCGACAACGGGTCGGGCATCCCGGTGGAAAGCCAGGCGTTGATCTTCGAGAAGTTTTCGCGGCTGTCGGACCAGTCGGCGGCAGGCGGCGCGGGGCTGGGACTGGCGATCTGCCGGGAAATCATGGCGAAACTGGGCGGTTCGGTGACCTATCTGCCGGGGCAGGGTGGTGCCGGGTTCCGGGTGATGCTGCCCGATGCGGCGGCGGCGCAGGCGGCCTGACAGACCGCCGCGCGGCCGGGTGTCGGCGGGATTTTCAGCACTTGGTAAGGGTCGGCGGTGCAGGGTCTGGCGGTACGGAAAACCGGGGGCCTGTGCCGATGTCCGATAGTTCTGCCACGGCGCTGCGGCGCATGATCGGGATGGCACGGCAGGCGCCGACGCACGGGTCGGTGCGGGTCGAGGACGCGCTGCGGCTGGCCGTGTCGCGGGCGGGGCAGGAAGCGGCCCGCATGGCGCTGGCGGTGGGGACGATCCGCAGCGACGCGGCGCCGGTATCCGGGCTTGGGGCGCTGCTGCCGCGGGGCGGGCTGTGGGTCGCGCTGCAGGGGTCGCAGCGGTTGCACGGGGTGATCGGGATCGACGACACCCTTCTGGCGGGTCTGATCGAGGTCTTGACGACCGGGCGTTTCGGCGGTGCGGCACCGCCCCCGCGGGTGTCGACACAGACGGATGCGGTGCTGCTCCGGCGTTTCCTGACGGTTCTGGTCGATACGCTGGCTCGGCGGCTCGATGGCCAGCCGGCGGCGGACTGGGCGGCGGGGTACCTGCCGCGGGACCGCGTGGCGGATGCGGCGCGGCTGCCGCATCTGTTGCCGCACATGCCCTATCGGGTGCTGCGTTGCGACGTGGACCTGGCGGAGGGGCTCGGCACCGGGCTTCTGGTGCTGGCGCTTCCGGAGCCGACACCGGTCGCGCAGGCGGACAATCCGCGCGCGATGCAACGGGCGGCCTTCACGGCGGCGCTGTCGCGGGTGCTGGCCGATGCCCCTGCCGAACTCGATGCGGTGCTCTGCCGGATCACCCTGCCGCTGGACGCGGTGGCCGGGCTGGCCCCCGACATGGTGCTGCCGATCCCGCGCCATGCGGTGACGGAAGTCGCGCTGGAGGGATGCGACGGGCGCGTGGCCGCCGTGGCGCGGCTGGGCCAGTCGCGCGGGGTCTGGGCGGTCCGGCTGGTGTCGATCGTGGGCAGCGGTGCGGCGCCTGGCGCCGGTCCACAAGCTGCGGCATCGGTCCCTGAAGCGGCGGCTGCGGCAGTGACAGAACTTCCGGCACTGCGCGGGGAAACCGCGTCATGATCTGGGTCCCGGGTCTGGTCGCGGCGCGGGCCCTGATCTGCGCCGTGGAGCGGGATCCCGTGGCGGCGCGTCCGGCGCTGCGCCGGTGGCGGCGTACCGCCCGCGCCGCGTGGCGCGCGGCATGCCTGTGGATGGCCTGCGCCAGTCCATGCGTGCGATGGCGGTGCCCCATATGCCGTTCGACCTGCCCGGCGCGGTCCGGCCCGCCCCGCTGCGCTGGCGGC
>DAIPIS010000357.1:0-1695 GCA_036770665.1 Meridianimarinicoccus sp. | reverse complement strand
AGCATTGCGGCATCTGCCACAGCGACGTCAGCATGATCGACAACGAATGGGGCATTTCCCAGTATCCGCTCGTGCCGGGCCACGAGGTGGTCGGCCGGGTCGCCGCCATCGGTGCGGGCGTCACGCATCTGGCGGTCGGCGATCTTGTGGGTCTCGGCTGGCAATCGGGCTATTGCATGCACTGCGTGCAATGCATGACCGGCCACCACAACACCTGCGGGCAAGCCGCGAACACCATCGTCGGTCGCCACGGCGGGTTTGCCGACAAGGTCCGCGCCCATTCGGCCAGCGTCATTCCCCTGCCGGAAGGGCTCGACGCATCGGCAGCCGGTCCGCTCTTCTGCGGCGGCATCACGGTGTTCAACCCGATGGACCTGCACGGCCTGAAGCCCACGGATCGCGCGGCGGTCATCGGGATCGGCGGGCTGGGGCACATGGCGATCCAGTTCCTGCGCGCCTGGGGCTGCGAGGTGACGGCGTTCACGTCGTCTGACGGCAAGGCGCAGGAGGCGCGCGCGCTCGGCGCCCACCACGTCATCAATTCCCGCGATCCCGCCGCGATCGAGGCGGCGGCGGGCCGGTTCGACCTGATCATTTCCACCGTCAACGTGGCGCTCGACTGGAACGCCTATGTGGCGACCCTCGGCCCGCGCGGGCGACTGCATTTCGTGGGGGCCGTGCTGGAACCGCTGGACCTGAGCGTCTTTCCGCTGCTCATGGGGGAACGGTCGGTATCGTCCTCGCCGGTCGGCGCACCCGGCACCATCGCGCGCATGCTCGACTTCGCGGCACGGCACGACATCGCGCCGGTGGTCGAGCATTTCCCGATGAGCACGGTAAACGAAGCGATGGACCGCCTGCGCGCGGGCGACGCGCGCTACCGCATCGTCCTGGACCGCGACTGAGGCCGGTCGCGCATCATCCCATGCGGGGTCTCGTGCGTTTCCGTCGCGCGGGGTCGCCAGTCGGACCGCGGCGCATCGGCCCGACACACTTGATCGGCCGGGCCGCGACTGGCACCATCGGGGTTAGAAGTCACGCGAAGGGGCCGGGCATGACGACAGATGAAAACCGCAGCCGCCATGTCGCCTCCGCCGCGCATCGGCTCCCGCGATGACCATGTCGGCCTCGGCGCAGGACGGCGCGCGCTATCGGTTGATCCAGCGGTTGCTGCACTGGCTGATCGCGGTCCTCGTGATCGGCGCGCTGATCGCGGGGGCCTTGCTCTGGGCCTACGGGTTCGAAGGCCTGCGGGAAAGGTTCGGGCTGGCAGCCACCAATGCCGTCTACACGTCTCACAAGACCACGGGGGTCCTGATCCTTGGCCTGATGGTGCTCAGGCTCGCCCTGCGTGTCGTCCACGGGGCCCCGCCCGCGCCGTCGACGCTGTCACCCCGCGTCGCCACCGCGGCACACGCGACGCATCTCGCGTTTTACGGGCTGCTGATCCTGATGCCGGTGGTCGGATGGGCGGCGACCGCCGCGGGTGGCTTCCCGGTCGAATTCTTCAGCGCGACGCTGCCGCCCCTGATCGGCAAGAACGAGGCGCTGTCGGCGATCCTCTTCCGGGTCCATGCTCTGCTGGGGCTCGCCATCGCCGCGTTCGTTCTGCTCCACGTTGCCGCGGCGCTGCGCCACTGGCTCGTGCTGAAGGACGGCGTGATGCGGCGCATCACGCTTCCATGAACGTTGGAC
>DAIPIS010000356.1:0-1699 GCA_036770665.1 Meridianimarinicoccus sp. | reverse complement strand
GCCAGATCATGCTGGCGCGCGACGATCTGGGCGAATGGCCGCTGCCGGGGCGCAACCCCAAGGACGAAACGCGCCTTCTGTCCAACATCGTGCTGATGGGCATGGGCGAGCCGCTGTACAATTTCGACGCGGTGCGCGACGCCATGAAGATCGCCATGGACCCCGAAGGCATCAGCCTGTCGCGCCGCCGCATCACCCTGTCCACCAGTGGCGTGGTGCCGGAAATCGCGCGGGCGGCCACAGAGATCGGCTGCCTGCTGGCGGTGTCCTTCCATGCCACCACGGATGCGGTGCGCGACCAGCTCGTGCCGATCAACAAGCGCTGGAACATCGCAACGCTGCTGGACGCCCTGCGCAATTATCCCCGGCTCAGCAATTCCGAACGCATCACCTTTGAGTACGTGATGCTGCACGGCGTGAACGACAGCGACGACGACGCGCGGCGGCTGGTCAAGCTGATCGAGGGGATACCCGCAAAGATCAACCTGATCCCGTTCAACGAATGGCCCGGCGCGCCCTACACGCGGTCCTCGGGCAACCGCATCCGGGCCTTCGCCGACATCATCTACAAGGCCGGGTATGCCAGCCCCATCCGCACGCCGCGGGGCGAGGATATCATGGCGGCCTGCGGTCAGCTCAAGTCCGATACCGAACGCGCCCGCAACCCGCGCAGGGCGGCACCCGACGCCTAGAGATATGGGCCGAACAGGTCGGCAACCTGCACCCGGGCACCCAGCCGGGCGCCCAGAAGATACATGCCCGCCACCTTGCGCTGGATGAACAGCACGTCCATCGGCGGGATGGTGGCGAAGCTGCGATCGTCGCCAAGCTGTTGACCCAGAACGCGCATCCGGTTCACGAAGGCGGTATCGGCGAGGTCGAACAGGCCGCCGCGCCGCAGCGGTTCCAGCGCCGTATGCGCCATGTTCCGCAGGAGTGCCGCGTGGTGCGGGGCGGTGCGGGCGTCGATGAACCCCGCATCGCGCAGGGCGGTGTCGATCCGGGCATCATCCCCGGACAGCCCGGCCCGCAGGATGGCGCGCAAACGGGCGGCGGTGACGGGGTCGATCTCGCGCGCGGCGCCGAAATCCAGCAGGATTATCCGTCCGGTATCAGGGTCATAGCGGTAATTGGCGAAGTTCGGGTCGGTCTGCATCAGGCCGAAGTCGAACAATTCGCGCAGCACGAGCCGGATGAGCAGCGCGGTCACCCGGTCGCGTTCGGCCTGCGGGGCGTCCTTCAGATCCTCCACCGGGCGACCGGGCAGAAAGGTCATGGCCAGCACGCTGTCGGTGGTGAGGGGATCGTGCAGCACGGGCAGGGCCACGTCGGGGTCGTCAGCCAGCAGGTCCCCGAAGCGTTGCAGGTAGCGGGCTTCGCGGCGGTAGTCGGCTTCTTCGTGCAACTGGCGTTTCGCTTCGGCCAGGAATGGCGCGATATCAAGCCCTTGGGGCAGAAGCCCGGTCAGGCGGATCAGGGTGGCGACGTTGTCCACGTCGCTGTCGATGCTGCGGCGGATACCGGGGTACTGGACCTTGATCGCGAGATCGGTGCCATCGGGGAGCCGCGCGCGGTGGACCTGACCGATGGAGGCGGCGGCGATGGGGCGGACATCGAAGCGGGCGAAGCGGGACTGGAAGCCGGGGCCCCAGGCCGCATCGAGGACGCTACGCAGTTGTTTTGGCGGCATGAAATCGGC
>DAIPIS010000355.1:0-1700 GCA_036770665.1 Meridianimarinicoccus sp. | reverse complement strand
TTCGTCGGCTTCGACCACCATCCATTCGCCCTGCCCCATGCGCGCGTTGGAGCCGTAGGCGTGGATGACGCCGCCGTTGATGACGGTGGGGTCGATGCCGCCCGCATCCAGAAGCGTCGCGACCATGGTGGTGGTGGTGGTCTTGCCATGGGTGCCCGCGATGGCGACGTTGGACTTGAGGCGCATGAGTTCGGCGAGCATTTCGGCGCGGCGCACGACGGGCAGGCCGCGGCGGCGGGCCTCCATGAGTTCGGGGTTGCCGGGCTTGATGGCGGAGGAGATCACGACGACCTCGGCCTCGGTCAGGTTCTCGGCCTGCTGGCCCGTGAAGATGCGCGCGCCAAGGGCGGCGAGCCGGTCGGTGATCGGGGTGGCCTTCAGGTCGGACCCCTGCACCTGGTAGCCGTGGTTCAGCAGCACCTCGGCGATGCCGGACATGCCGATGCCGCCGATGCCGACGAAATGGATGGCCCCCAGTTCGAGGGGCAGTTTCGTTGCCGCGTTCATCCGTGCTTCCCAGTGTTTCATGTGCCTGTCCGTGCCTGCTGTTGTTATGGGCCGTGTTGTTATGGATGTGCCAGCCGGTCCACCGCTGCTGCCAGCCGTTCGGCCGCGTCTGGACGACCGGCGCGGCGCGCGCCAGCCGCCATCCGCGCGGCGGTGTCGGGGTGTTGCAGAACCGTCGCGATGTGCTGCGCCAGATCGGCAGAGGTCAGCCGGTTTTCGGGGATGACGATGGCGGCACCCGCCTCGGCCAGCCCGCGGGCGTTGGCGGTCTGGTGATCGCCGGTGGCGGCGGCGAAGGGGATCAGGATCGACGGGCGTCCGATGACCGAGATGTCCGCGACCGACGACGCCCCCGCGCGGGAGATCACCAGTTGCGCCGCGGCCATCCGGTCGGGCAGGTCGGTGAAGAAAGGCTGCACATCGGCGGCGATGCCGTGGTCGGCGTAGAAGGCGGTGACGCGCGCCTCGTCCTCGCCGCGGGCCTGGTGGGACAGGCGCAGGCGGGCGCGCAAGGGCTCGGGCAGACGTGCCACGGCGGCAGGCACCGTGTCCGAGAGGATGCGCGCGCCCTGGCTGCCGCCGATCACCAAGAGGTTCAGCGCGGTATCGCCCGGCGGGATGTAGGGGGCCGCGGCGCGGGCCAGCACGGCGGCGCGCACGGGGTTGCCGGTCACGTCATGGGGCGTGCCCGGGGGCAGCGGTGTGGGCCAGGTGCCGCAGGCGACCATGTGGACGCGCCGCGCGAAGGCCGTGTTGACGCGGCCCAGCACGCCGTTCTGTTCGTGGATCATGCGCGGCAGGCGCAGCACCCAGGCGGCTGACAGCGCGGGAATGGACGGGTAGCCGCCGAAGCCCACCACCATGGCGGGCCGGTCGCGGCGCATCGCGGCCATGGCCGCAAGCACACCGGCGCCGATCCGGAAAGGCACGGCGGCCTTCGCCAGCGCGGCCCCGCGCGCGAAGGTGGCGGAAGCGACCCGGTCGATGGTCACCGCATCGGGAAACCCGCCCGCGTAGCGCGCGCCCCGGTCGTCGGTGGACAGCTTCACCCGCCAGCCGCGCGCCAGCATGACCTCGGCCAGCGCCTGCGCGGGGAACATGTGCCCCCCGGTGCCGCCCGCCGCGATGACCAGAAGCCGCGCCACGGGCGTTCAGCCGCCCCGCCGGCGCAGCAGATCCTCGATCCGGCCCTG
>DAIPIS010000110.1:0-7835 GCA_036770665.1 Meridianimarinicoccus sp. | reverse complement strand
ATCGATAGTCTGAGCGCCGGTGAGGGAGACAGCAGGTCGAGTGGAGTAACGTAGCCACTGCAATATGGCAGATTGCGCCTGTTGCCGCAACCATCATTCATGCCGCGGCAGCCCTGCGTGCCCGGTGGGGCTTGCGGGCGCAGTCAGAGCGGTCAGACCAGTCGGCTCACATCCTTTGCCGCGCGCACGAAATCCGCGAACAGCGGGTGCGGTGCGAAGGGTTTGGATTTCAGTTCGGGGTGGAACTGCACGCCGATGTACCAGGGGTGATCCGGCAGTTCGACGATTTCGGGCAGCCTGCCATCCGGCGACAGACCGGAAAAGACCAGCCCCTTTTCCTCCAGCGCCGCGCGAAAGCGCATGTCGACTTCGTACCGGTGGCGGTGGCGTTCCTCGATCACGGGCGTGCCGTAGATCGCCGCGACCCGTGAGCCGTCCCGCAGATGCGCGCTGTAGCTGCCCAGCCGCATCGTGCCGCCCTTGTTGTCGCCCTTGCGGCGGGTGACGGCATGGTTGCCCTGCACCCATTCCTTGAGGTGATAGACCACCGGCGTCAGGCTGCGACCCTCCGCCTCGAATTCCTCGGACCCGGCATCGCGCAGCCCGGCCAGGTTGCGCGCCGCTTCGATCACGGCCATCTGCATGCCCAGACAGATGCCGAAATACGGAATCTGCCGGGTGCGCGCGTATTCCGCGGCGCGGATCTTGCCTTCGGTGCCGCGTTCCCCGAACCCGCCGGGCACGAGGATCGCGTGGAAGCCTTCCAGATACGGGGCGGGATCGGAGGTCTCGAAAATCTCGGCGTCGATCCACTGGGCGCTGACCCGCACGCGGTTGGCCATGCCCGCATGGGTCAGCGCCTCGGCGATGGATTTGTAGGCGTCGCCAAGCTGGGTATACTTGCCCACGACCGCGATCCGCACTTCTCCCTCGGCATGGACGATGCGGTCGTGCACGTCATCCCAGCGGTCGAGGTTGGGGCGCGGCGCGGGCGAGATCTGAAACGCGTCCAGCACCGCCTGGTCCAGTCCTTCGCGGTGATAGGCGAGCGGCGCGTCATAGATCGACGGCAGGTCCAGCGCGGCGATCACCGACGCGGGCCGCACGTTGCAAAACAGCGCGAGCTTGTCGCGTTCCTTCTGCGGGATCGGGTGTTCGGCCCGGCACACGAGGATATCGGGCGCGATGCCGATGGCGCGCAGTTCCTTGACCGAATGCTGGGTCGGCTTGGTCTTCAACTCGCCCGCCGCGGCGATCCATGGCAGCAGCGTCAGATGCATGTAGATGCAACTGCCGCGCGGGCGTTCCTGCCCGAACTGGCGGATCGCCTCGAAGAACGGCAGGCCTTCGATGTCGCCCACCGTGCCGCCGATCTCGCAGAGCATGAAATCGACCTCGCCATCCCCGATGGCGATGAAATCCTTGATCTCGTTGGTAACGTGGGGGATCACCTGGATCGTCTTGCCCAGATAATCGCCCCGGCGTTCCTTCTCCAGCACGTTGGAATAGATGCGCCCGGAGGACACGCTGTCGGTGGCGCGCGCGGACACGCCGGTGAACCGCTCGTAGTGACCAAGGTCGAGATCGGTCTCGGCGCCGTCATCGGTGACGAAGACCTCGCCATGCTCGAAGGGCGACATCGTGCCGGGATCGACGTTCAGATAGGGGTCCAGCTTGCGCAACCGCACCGTGAAGCCGCGCGCCTGCAGCAGCGCGCCAAGCGCCGCCGATGCCAAGCCCTTGCCAAGCGACGACACGACGCCGCCGGTGATGAAAATGTATCGTGTCATGCGCGGGTGCCCCCGTGATGTGCTGCGAAACGGCCGCGATCATCCCGTCCGGACACGCAGCATCACGGGGTTTCCCGTTACAGGATTCGGGGATTGGCCGCAACATGCTGGGCATGGTGCGGCCCGGTTTTCAACGGATTGTAGGCGTCACTCGGCGCGGGGTGGCAGCAACGGCGCGTCACCGCTGCGCGGCGGCAGCAGATTGTCGTCCATGGGCAAACCCGGCACGGGCGCGGGTCCGCTGTCTTCGGTCACCGGCGCGGTGAGCCGGTCCAGAACCGAACTGTCCGCCGAATTGCGCGCCGCCACGATCGTCAGCGCGACCGACGTGCCGATGAAGGCCACGGCGAAGGCCCATGTCAGCTTGCCGAGCGCGGTCGCGGCGCCGCGGCTCGAAATCGCCCCGCCACCGCCGCCCATGCCCAGACCGCCCCCTTCGGAGCGTTGCAGCAGCACCACGCCGATCAGGCACAGCGCAAGGATCAGATGCACGATGAGCAGAACATTTTCCATGGAAGGCCGCCTCGGTTCGGTTTGGGGCTACCTAAGGGATGTGGCTGCCGGTCGCAAGGGCGCAGGCGGCGGGTTGGGTCGCAGATGCCGCGTGGCGGGGCGTGCTGATGGACATGTCGGACATGTCATCACCGCGCCCGTGTCGCGCCCCGCGCCACGTGTGCTGCGTCCATCCCGCTGCTCGGTGGGACGCGCCCGCGATGCCTGCCCGCTGCGGGGCAGGACATGCGATCACATCAGGGCTTCGAACAGCGCCGTGGTGTTGGCCACCGTCATCTCCACCGGGTTGCCACCGACGCTCGGATCGCGCAGCGCGGCGTCGGTCAGTGCCGCGATATCCGGGCTGTGAACCCCCAGGTCCGTCAGCGTGCGCGGGATGCCAAGCTGCGCGTTCAGGTCATCGACGAAGCGGCAGAACCCGTCGAAGCCTCCCGCGATGCCAAGATAGGCCGCCACGCTGTCGAACCGCACCGCGATGGCGGGGCGGTTGAACTGCAGCACGGCCGGCATGCAGACCGCGTTGGTCGTGCCGTGGTGGGTGTGGTGCACCGCGCCGATGGGATGGCTGAGCGCATGGATCGCGCCGAGGCCCTTCTGGAACGCCGTGGCCCCCATCGCCGCCGCCGCCATCATCTGCGCGCGCGCCTCAAGGTCCGTGCCATCGGCGTAGGCGCGGGGCAGATAGTCCTTCACCAGCCGCATCCCTTCAAGCGCGATCCCCGCGCTCATGGGGTGGTAATGGGGCGAGGAATACGCCTCCACGCAGTGCGCGAAGGCGTCAAGCCCCGTGCCAGCCGTGATCGCGGGCGGCATGCCCACGGTCAGTTCGGGGTCGCAGATCACCTGTGCGGGCAGCATCTTCGGGTGGAAGATGATCTTCTTCTCGCCCGCCTGTTCGTTGGTGATGACACCCGCGCGCCCGACCTCTGATCCCGTTCCCGCCGTCGTGGGCACCGCCACGACGGGCAGGATGCCCGCCGGGTCCGCGCGCGTCCACCAGTCGCCGATATCCTCGAAATCCCACAAGGGGCGCGTCTGGCCCGCCATGAACGCAAGCGTCTTGCCAAGATCAAGCGCGGACCCGCCGCCGAAGGCCACCACGCCGTCGAACCCGCCGTCGCGGATCACGCGCAGCCCTGCGGTCACGTTGCGGTCGGTCGGGTTGGCATCGACATCGCTGAACATCGCCCGGCCCAGCCCGGCGGCATCCAGCAGGTCCAGCGCCGCCGTGGTGATCGGCAGGCCCGCCAACCCCTTGTCGGTGACGAGCAGGGGCTTCGCGATGCCTGCGGCACGGCAGGCGTCGGGCAGTTCGGAAATGCGGCCCGCGCCGAACCGCACGGCGGTGGGGTAGGACCAGTTGGCAACGAGTGTCATCGCTCAGGCTTTCTTGAGGTGATAGGATTTGGGTCGGGTCAGCGCGTGGAAGCCCAGCACCGACAGGCCCGTGCCGCGCCCGGTGTCCTTGCAACCGGTCCAGCACAGAGCGGGGTCAAGGTAATCGCAGCGGTTCATGAACACGGTCCCGGACTGCAGCCGCGCGCCGATGGCATCCGCCGCTGCGGCGTCACGGGTATAGATCGCGGCGGTCAGCCCGTACTGGCAGTCGTTCATCAGGGCGATCGCTTCGTCGTCGTCCTTCACGGGCATGATCCCGACCACGGGACCGAAGCTTTCCTCGCGCATCACGGCCATGTCGTGGGTGACACCGGTCAGAACCTGCGGCGTGAGGTAGGCCCCGCCGTCATCCGTGGCGAACCGGTCCACATGGGCCGTGGCCCCAGCCGCCACCGCGTCGGCGATCTGGTCCCGCACGACCTGGGCAAAGCGCACATGCGCCATCGGCCCCAGCGTGGTTTCGGGGTCGAGCGGATTGCCCAGCACCATGCCCCGCGCCACCGCCACGGCCTTGGCGACGAAGGCGTCATACAGGCTTTCGTGCACGTAGATCCGTTCGATCCCGCAGCAGCACTGGCCGGAATTGAACAGCGCCCCGTCCATCAGCCCATCCACCGCCGCATCGAGATCTGCATCGGCGCGCACATAGCCGGGGTCCTTGCCGCCCAGTTCCGTCGCGACAGCGGTGAAGGTGCCCGCCGCGGCCCGTTCCATCGCGCGCCCGCCGCCGACCGACCCGGTGAAGTTCACCACGTCGAACGCTCCGCCCGCGATCAGCCCGCTGGTGGTGTCGTGGTCGAGCACGACGTTCTGGAACACGTCGTCGGGGATGCCCGCGGCGTGGAACGCCTCGGCCAGATGTTCGCCCACCAGCAGGGTCTGCGTCGCGTGCTTCAGCACGACCGTGTTGCCCGCCATCAGCGCCGGGGCCAGCGTGTTGATCGCGGTCATGTAGGGATAGTTCCAGGGTGCCACGATCAGCACGACGCCCGCCGGTTCGCGCGCGATCTTGCGCAGGAAGCGGTCGCTGTCCTCGATCACCATGGGAGCGAGTGCCCCTTCGGCGATGTCGGCCATATAGCGGGCGCGTTCGGCAAATCCGCGGAATTCGCCGCCGTAGCGGACCGGGCGGCCCATCTGGTGCGCCAGTTCCAGCACCATGCGGTCGGTCTGGGTGCCGATGATGTCCACGGCCCGCAGGACCAGCGCCACGCGGTCTGCCAGCGGCCGGGCGGCCCATGCCGGTTGCGCCGCACGGGCGCGGGCAGCGGCGGCGCGGGCGGCGTCGGGGGCAAGAACGGGGCGGCTGGCATAGACCGAGCCGTCGATGGGCGAGATGCAGTCGAGCGTGCGCACGTCGTGTCCTTTGATGTCTGTCGCGCAGGGATGCGCGCCGGGTTGGGTCGCGCCGGGATCACGCGCGAAGTGGTCTTGGGTGGTGCCCCCGCCGGTTCGATCGATGCGAGCCGCACGCCGCAAGTGGCGTTTGGCGCGGATGATCCGCCCCGGCGCGGACGGCGGGTCAGGCTTTCTCGAAGCCGCGCGCGATTTCCCAGTCGGTCACGGCGCGGTCGAATTCCTCCTGCTCCCATGCGGCGCAGCGGGTGTAATGGTCGATCACCCCATCGCCGAAGGCCGCGCGCAGCATGGCCGAGTTGCGCAGGGTTTCGGTGGCGGCGCGCAAGGTACGGGGTATTTCGCCCGCGTCGCTGTCATAGACGTCGCCGCGCACCGGGTCGGGCAGGGCCAACCCGTCCTCGATCCCCTTGCACGCCGCGGCGAGCATCGCCGCCTGTGCCAGATAGGGGTTCAGGTCCGACCCGCCGATCCGGCATTCGATGCGCACGCCGCGCGTCGCCTCGCCGCAAAGCCGGAACGCTGCGGTGCGGTTGTCCACCGACCACGCGGTGCGGGTCGGGGCAAAGGTGCCCTTGGCGAAACGCTTGTAGCTGTTGACGTAGGGCGCAAGGAAGAAGGTGTAATCGGGCGCGTAGGCGATCAGCCCCGCCACCGCCTGCCGCATCAGCGCCGACATGCCGTGCGCCGCGGACCCGTCGAAAAAGGCGTTTGCCCCGTCGCGCCACAGGGACATGTGGACATGGCTGGAACTGCCGACCTTGTTCGGGGCGAGCTTCGGCAGGAAGCTGGCCGACCGGCCATGCTGCCACGCGATCTCCTTCACTGCCGTCTTCGCGATGGTGTGATGGTCCGCACAGTCGAGTGCCGCGGCATAGCGGATGTTCAGTTCTTCCTGTCCCGCCTCCGCCTCACCCTTGGTGCCTTCGACGGGGATGCCCGCCGCCACCAGATGATTGCGCAGGGGGCGCATGATCGCTTCTTCCTTGGTGGTGGCGAAGATGTGGTAATCCTCGTTGTACTTCCCCAAGGGAGCCAGATCGCGGTAGCCGGTTGCGCGCAGGTCATCCAGCGACTTCTCGAACAGGAAGAATTCCAGTTCCGTCGCCATCATGGGCGTCAGGCCCATGGCTTCGGCCCGCGCGACCTGGGCCTTCAGCATCGCGCGCGGATCGTGGGGCACGGGGGCGTGGGTGTGGTGGTCGATCACGTCGCACAGCACCATCGCGGTGCCGGCCAGCCATGGCACGGGGCGAAGCGTGGTCAGATCCGGGATCATGGTGTAGTCGCCGTATCCCTGCGCCCAGCTTGTCGCGGCGTAGCCATCGGGCGTCGCCATTTCCAGATCCGTGGCCAGAAGGTAGTTGCAGCAGTGCGTCTCGTGGTGGCCGTGTTCCACGAAGTTCCCGGCATGGAACCGCTTGCCCATCAGGCGGCCCTGCATGTCGGTGAAGCACACCAGAACGGTGTCGATGGTGCCGTCGGCCACGGCGGTCTTGAGGTCGTCGAAACTGAACGCGGCGGGCATGGAACGGACCTTGTGTCGGAAGGGAAGGGGCCCGGCCCCGGCACGCGCCGGGACCGGAAGCAGGGTCAGCCGTTGGTGTAGGGCGGGCCGGCCTGGTTGATGATTTCGTTGTAGTCGCGGAAGATCTGTACGATCTTGGCGTGCACTTCGCCTTCGCCCGCGATTTCGGTCCAGAACTCCTTCGCCGCTTCTTCGACCACGGCCCATTCCTCGGCTGGAACGGTGCGCAGCGCCAGCTTGTCGCCCGTCGCCCGCAGCCGCGCCTCACCGCCCCAGTACCACTGGTTGCGATAGGTGTGCCCGGCTTCTATCGACGCCATCACAAGCTGCTTGAGGTGGTCGGGCAGGTCCGCCCAGCGGCCTTCGTTCACGAAGAACGATCCGATCCACGCGCCCGAAATGTTGTTCGTCAGGAAGTAGTCGGTCACGTCCGCCCAGCCGACGGTGTAGTCCTCGGTGATACCGGACCACGCCATGCCGTCAAGCTCGCCCGTCTGCACCGCGACTTCGGCGTCCTCGTAGGGGATGTTGACCGGCACGACGCCGAAACGCGACAGGAACCGCCCCGCCGTGGGGAAGGTGTAAAGCTTCAGGCCCGCCAGATCGTCCACCGACGTGATTTCCCGCGTGGTGTTGAAATTGCACGGATCCTGCCCGGCGGCGGACAGCCATGTCACGCCGACCTTGGCGTATTCCTCGCGCCAGATGTCGGCCAGGCCGTACTGGTTGAACAGCACCGGAACATCAAGGATGTGCTTGGTCGCGAATGGGAAATAGCCGCCGAAGACGCGCAGCGGCGTTGGCGACGCCATGCTGTCGTCGTCCGAATGGACCCCGTCGAGCGTGCCGCGCTGCAGCGCCTGGAACAGCTCGCCCGTGGGCACGATCTGGTCTGCATAGAACAGGTCGATCTGCAACTCGCCGTTCGCGGCGGCGTTGATGGAGTCGATGATCGGCTTGGTCACATGCTCGCCAAGTGCCGATCCGGCATAGGTCTGGAACCGCCAGCGGATCGGTTCTTGCGCCCGGAGCGTGGCAGGGGCTGCCAGCGGCAGCGCCAGCGCACCCGCGCCGGTCGCGGTCAGGAACTTTCGTCTCGTCGTCATCGGTATCTCCTGTCGGTTGAAGGTATTGGCATTGCATTGCCCCCGTTCGCCGGGGATCTTGGTATCAGTTTCCGTAAACGAGGCCGGGCAGCCAGAGCGCGATACCCGGAAAGACCATCACCAGCGCCAGCGCCAGCACCATCA
>DAIPIS010000109.1:0-7864 GCA_036770665.1 Meridianimarinicoccus sp. | reverse complement strand
CTCGTCGCCGGCGCGGCGCAGGCGAACATCGACATCCCCGTGACGTATCTGCGCGCCGAACAGGTGGCGCCGCCCGTCCTGTCGAACCTCGACCCGGACCCCGAGGATCTGGGGATCGCGGGGGCGCGGACAGCATTGGCCGACAACCTGACCACCGGGCAGTTCATGGGCCACCGCTATGCGCTCGACGTGCAGTCGGTCGCACCCGATGGCGACGTGCTGTCCGCTGCCCGTGCCGCGCTGGCCGCGTCCCCGTTCCTGATCGTCGATGCGCCCGCCGACACGCTTCTGGCCATCGCCGACCTGCCCGAAGCCGCAGGTGCGCTGATCTTCAACGCCACCGCCCCCGATGTGGCCCTGCGCGACGCGGATTGCCGCGCCAACGTGCTGCACACCATCGCCAGCACCGCCATGCTGACCGACGCGCTGATGCAGGTGCTGATGCAGAAACGCTGGACCGACATCGTCGCCGTGGTCGGCACGCACCCGGGCGATCTCGCCTATGAGGCCGCACTCGACCGGTCCGCCACCAAGTTCGGCCTGAAAATTCGCGACCGCAAGACATGGGCCTTCGACGAGGACATGCGCCGCGCCGCATCGACCGAAGTGCCGCTCTTCACCCAAGGCTTCGGCGATTACGACGTGCTGGTCGTCGCGGACGAGCTGGGCGATTTCGGCGAATACATCCTCTACAACACGTGGGAGCCACGCCCCGTCGCGGGCAGCGTCGGCATGTCGCCGCGCACATGGTCCCCGGTGCTGGAACAATGGGCCGCCGTGCAGTTGCAGAACCGGTTCGAGGATGCCCACGGCCGCGACATGCAAAGCGAAGACTATGGCGCATGGACCGCACTGCGCGCCATCGGCGAAGCCGTGACCCGCAAGAACACCGCCGACGCGGGCGAACTGCGCGCCTTCATGCTGTCCGAAGAGTTCCGGCTCGACGGGTTCAAGGGCCGCGTGCTCACGTTCCGGACGTGGAACGGCCAGTTGCGCCAGCCGATCCCGGTGGTGCATCCCCGCGCGCTGATCACCCTCACGCCGGTCGACGGGTTCCTGCACCGCGTGACCGAGCTTGACACGCTCGGCATCGACGAACCGGAAACCGCCTGCACCGCCTTTGCCGGCTGACCCACCCCCACACCAGACCCCGAAAGGAGACCGCCCCATGACGATCCCCCTCAAGGCCCCGCTGACAGCGCTGGCCCTGATCCTGACCGCGACACCATCGCTCGCCGCCGAAATCTGGGTGACCAACGAAAAGGACAACACGATCAGCGTGATCGACGTGGACACGCTTGAAGTGACCCGCACGATCCCCACCGGCGAACGCCCCCGCGGCATCATCTTCAGCCACGATCACAAGGTCGTCTATATCTGCGCCTCCGACAGCGACTCGGTGCAGGTGATGGACCCCGACACCGGCGAAATCCTGCACGACCTGCCATCGGGCGAAGACCCGGAACAGTTCGCGCTGCATCCGGACAACCGGCATCTCTACATCGCGAACGAGGACGACGCGATCACCACCGTGGTCGACACCGAAACCCGCACCGTGGTCGCGCAGATCAACGTCGGCATCGAACCCGAAGGCATGGCCGTCAGCCCCGATGGCAAGGTCGCGATCACCACGTCGGAAACCACAAACATGGCGCACTGGATCGACACCGCGACCCAGACGCTGTTCGCCAACACGCTGGTGGACAGTCGCCCGCGCCACGCCGAATTCGTCAAGGACGGCGCTGAAATGTGGGTGAGTTCCGAAATCGGCGGCACGGTCACCGTGTTCGACAGCGCGACCCAAGCCGAAAAGGCCAAGATCAGCTTCGCGATCGACGGCATCCACCCCGACCGGGTTCAGCCCGTGGGCTTCAAGTTCACCAACGGCGACACCCATGCCTTCGTGGCGCTGGGGCCCGCCAACCACGTGGCGGTGGTCAACGCCGACACCTACGAGGTCGAAGACTACCTGCTCGTCGGCCGCCGCGTCTGGCACATGGCATTCTCGCCGGACAAGGATCTGCTGTTCACCACCAACGGCGTGTCCGGCGACGTAACCGTGATCGACGTGGCCTCGCGCGAACCCATCAAGTCGATCAAGGTCGGCCGCTTCCCCTGGGGAGCCGCGATGCGGCCGTGACGGCCAACGGACTCCTACGGGACTCCTACAAGACTCCTACATTTTTCCTACACGTCAAAAACCGGAGACGACCATGAAAACCACCCTCGCCACCGCCGCCCTGCTGGCCGCCCTTCCCGCCCTCGTCATGGCGGACGGGTCGCCCCGCGAAGACTGGGGCCGCGCCGGGATCCTGTCCTCGAACAACCGCGCCGAACTGCCGCCCATCACGCTGTCGTCGGGCATGCCGTTGGTCGACGCCCCTTGGGTTCTGACATCAGGCACCTACTACAGCTTTGAAATCATTGGAGATGGCAGCGGCGAAATGGGTCTCGAAGGGGCCGAATTCTTCCACGCGATCTGGATCAACGAGGTTGTCGTGAACGATCTCGAAGTGCGGCCCATCGGGCTGAACAGCATCGAATTCGACGACGCGGGCGAGATGGAAATCAGCTTCGTCGCGATCAAACCGGGCGAATACTACATCCGCATCCCCGGATCGACCGGCGACACCCAGCGCATCGCCATCACCATCCAGTGACCCCCGCTGCAGCCGGGCTGAGCGTCCGGAATATCTCGTTTTCCTACGGACCCAAACCGGCGCTGCAGGACGTGTCCTTCGTGCTGGAACCGGGGGCGTTCGGCGCCCTTCTGGGGCCGAACGGGGCTGGAAAATCGACGCTCTACGGCTTGCTCACGCGGCTTTTCACCACCCGCGACGGGACCATTTCCGTCGCGGGCCATGACCTTGACCGCGCGCCGCGCGCGGCACTGGCCTGCATGGGGGTCGTGTTCCAGCAGATGACGCTGGACCTGGACCTGAGCGTGCGGCAAAATCTGCGCTATTTCAGTGCCTTGCACGGGCTGGCGGGGCGGGATGCCGACCGCAGGATCGACGCGGCACTCGACCGGATGGCCATGCGCGAACGCGCCCACGAACGCGCCCGCGACCTCAACGGCGGGCACCGGCGGCGCACGGAAATCGCCCGCGCGCTGCTGCACGGCCCGCGCGTGCTGCTGCTGGATGAGCCCACCGTGGGGCTTGACGCCGCGACCCGTGCGGGGCTGACCGACCATGTCCACCGGCTGTGCGCCGAGGATGGTCTGACCGTGCTCTGGGCCACCCACCTGACCGACGAGGTCGCCCCCGACGACCGGCTTCTGGTGCTGCACCGGGGCCGCATCCTGGCGGACGGTTTCGCGCACGAAACGATGGCGGGCGGCGATCTGAAGACCGCCTTCCTGCACCTGACCGGAGCGCCCCGCGATGCCGACCCGGCGCTCTGACGCCTACCTGATCGCCTTGCGCGCCATTGTCTGGCGCGAGGCGCTGCGCTTCGTCCACCAGCGCGAACGCTTCGTCGCGGCCCTTGTGCGCCCGCTGGTGTGGCTGCTGGTGTTCGCAGCCGGGTTCCGCGCGGCACTCGGGCTGTCGATCACGCCGCCCTACCAGACCTACATCACCTACGAGACATATATCGTCCCCGGCCTGATGGGGATGATCCTTCTGTTCAACGGGATGCAATCGTCGCTCAGCCTTGTCTACGACCGCGAAATGGGGTCCATGCGGCTGTTGCTGACGGCCCCCCTGCCGCGCTGGTGGCTTCTGTTCTGCAAGCTGATGGGATCCACCGTGATCTCGGTGTTGCAGGTCTATGCGTTCCTCATCATCGCGGGGTTGTTCGGGTTCCGCGTCGCGTGGCCCGGCTACATCACGCTGCTGCCCGCGCTGGTGATCGCGGGCCTGATGCTGGGCGCGCTGGGGCTGGCCTTGTCGAGCTTCATCAAGCAGCTGGAAAACTTCGCGGGGGTGATGAACTTCGTGATCTTCCCGATGTTCTTCCTGTCCTCGGCGCTTTACCCGCTGTGGAAGATGGCCGAAAGCTCGCGCCTGTTGCACGACATCTGCGCCGCCAACCCCTTCACACACGCGGTCGAACTGATCCGCTTCGCGCTGTACCGGGACATCAACGGGATGGCGCTCCTGTGGGTGCTGCTGGCGGGCGGGGTGTTCATGGCGCTGGCACTCTGGGGCTATGACCCGGCGCGCGGGCTGATCCGCCACAAGGGCTGATCTACGACCATCGCACACCCCACAGGCGTGCCGCGATCTGTTACATTGACCGGAACGGAGGACCCACATGCGACCCATCCTGATCCTGTGCGCGGCGCTGGCCGCTGCCCCGGCCCTGGCCGACGACGACCCCCATGGCACGCTGAACCCGGACGAAATGACGTGGGAGTCCATGCTCGACCGCGCCGAACGGGGCGAAACCGGCATGGTGCTGTGCGCTACCGGCTACATGATGACGAAATCCGGCGACCATGACAGCGCCCGCACCCTGTTTCAGAATTGCGCCGAAGCGGGCTGGACCGGGGCGATGACCTGGATGAGCCAGCTTGACGACAACGGGCTGGGGGGCGCGTACAACCCTGACGCGAGCGCCGAGTGGAACCGCCGCGCGGCGGACCTGGGCGACCCGGTGGGCAAGTTCAACCGCGGGCTGGACCTGATGCGCGGGCATGGCGTGGCACGGGACGAAGCCGCGGGCCGCGCCCTGGTGGACGAGGCGGCGCGCGACGGGCTGCCGGTGGCGCGACGGCTGCAATCGGCGGGCTATGATCTGGACGAGGTCACGCCGGACGCCGACAACTGGAAATACGCGCCGCTGTTCTGACCGTGACGGACGTGTCGGGCCGGCGATCAGCCCGCCGCGACGTCCGACACGATCGTCGCCGGACCACCCGCCACCGGCGCATCCAGCCGCAGAATCCGCGTGCCCAGACGCGCCGCCTCCGCGGTGGAATGGGTCACGAGCAGCGTGGCCGCCCCGCTGCGGTCCCGCAAGGCCGCGAACAGGTCCATCATCTCCGTCGCAAGTGCCGGGTCGAGCGACACGAAGGGTTCATCGAGGAACAGGATCTGCGGACGGCTGGCAAACGCCCGCGCCAGCGCGAGCCTGCGCTGCTGGCCGAGCGACAGGGCACCGGGAAATGCACCCTCCCGCCCTGCCAGACCCACATCGGCCAGCGCCGCGCGCGCAGTAGCATCGTCCGCTCCGGTGGTCAGGGTGATGTTGCGCAGGCAGGACCGCCACGGCAGCAGGGTCGGTTCCTGGAACACGACCCCCATCCGCGCGGGTCGGTCCACGCGCCCCCCCGCCACCGGCAACAGGCCCATGGCGGCGCGCAGAAGCGTCGACTTGCCGATGCCCGACGGCCCGGTCACGACCACGGTTTCGCCGGGCGACACCCGCAGCGCGACCCGTCCCAGCACCGCGCGCCCATCCAGCGTGATGCCGGGCAGGTCAAGCGCCAGCACCGGTGCCGCGGCCATATCGGCGGTCACCGGCCCGTGCCGCATGCTCAGCTGCCCGGCTGCAGGAACACGCCCGCGGGCAGTTCCGTCGCATCGCCGATCAGTTCGTCACCCCCCAGGTCCGCCATCAGCCGCAGCATCCGGTCGGCCGCGGCTTCGTCCACCGGGCCGGGCACGGGAATACCCGCGCGAAAGCCGTCGCGCAGGGCCGCGAACTCGTCATCCGTCGCGGCATTCATCGACGGGCGCAGGCGATCCCATGCGGCATCGTCGCGGGCCAGAAGGTCCTTGGCATCGCGGGACGCGGCGGCCAGCCCCTGCACCAGATCGGGCTGGTCGCGCAGCATCTCGCCCCGCACCACGTAGCCCAGAAGCGGCGTGTTCGGGTCAAGACCCAGCGCCGTGGCCGCATCGCCGACGTCGATCAGGCGGCGCATGCCGACGGCTTCCATCTTGGCCATGAAGTGCCAGTAATTGATGGCTCCCGCCAGTTCGCCTTGCAACGCGGTCTTGAAGATCAGGGGTGCCGCGCCGAACACCTGTTCGGTGTCGGCCACAAGATCCATCCCGTGTTCCTGCGCCGCATAGGCGCGCAGGATCAGCCATGACTTGTCGAGCGGGCCACCCGCGATCCCGATCTTTTCGCCCTTCAGGTCCGCCAGCGATTGCGCCGGGCTGTCGGCGGGCACCAGGACGCCACCCACCGCGCGCGAATAAGGGATGAAGACATAATCGCGTCCAGCGGCGCGCTGACGGGCCACCCACAGCCAGTCGGTGACGAAGGTGTCCACCGCACCGCCCTGAAACGCGACCTCGGCCGCGGCACCGCCCGCGACGCCCCGCACCTCCAGCGCGAAACCGTGCGCCGCGTCGAAACCGCGGTCGGAAATCGTGTCCAGTTCCCAATTGACGGTGCCGAATTCCAGCGTCGCCACCCGCAGCACAGGCGTTTCCGCGGCGGCGGGCACGGCGATCAGGGTGGGCGCAAGGCACAGGGCCAGCGCCGCGAATGTTGCGCGTAGGGTCATGGGGTCCTCCTCTTTGCGGGGACCGTATCATCTGTGCAAACAACGGAAATACGACCAAAGGATAGCCGCCGTAAGGGTCGTAATCTTGACCTGCATCAAGCGAAGCGCGCGGTGGGTACCCTAGCGTCCCCCCACCACAGTCAGGAGACAGACCGATGAACCACACCCGAAATGGCACAGCCATCCTTGCGCTTGGCGCGCTGTGCGGCATGCTTGCGTTGCCCGCGGCAGCCGCCGAAGAAACCTATGCCGCGGTCAAGGTGACGGCCGGGAAATCGCTCTATGACAGCGAATGCCGCCGGTGCCACGCCCCCGACACGACCCATGAGAGCTACGGCCCGCCGCTCGAGAACATCGTCGGGCGGGCCGCGGGCAGCTACCCCGACTACGACTACTCGGACGCGCTCGGAACCTCCGGAATTGTCTGGACCCCGCCCGCGCTCCGCGCGTGGATGGAGGACAACGACGGGTTCATGCCGGGCACCAAGATGCGCCATGTGGGCATCCAGGACCGCACGGTGCAGGACTTCATCCTTGCCTACCTCGTCAGCATCACTATCGCTGACAGTACCGCGGCGCAGGAATGATCCGCGCCTGAACCGCCGCGCCTGCGCCAGCATGTCGCAAGCCCGCCGCAGCGCCCCGCCCGTCATCGGCGGGGCGTCCTGCTGTGGCGGAGCACGCGCGCGGACCTTGCGGCAGGGCCCCGCGTGCCGCAACGACAGCACCGGCCGGGAAAATCGCAGGGTCAAGCCCGTTGTGGTCTTACGACCTTTGGCGCGTTGCGGCCATGGCACGGGCTTTCCTATGGTTCGCTCATGAACCGGGCGTGGGCACGTTCACGCCGGACCGCATGTTCTTGGGAGGAACATATGAATAGATTTATCGCCGCCGTGGTCATGGGACTTGTGTCCACTGCCCCGGTCTTCGCCCAGGTCACCGAAGAGGACCTCGTCAACGACCAGATGACGACGCATCAGGTCGTCACCAACGGCATGGGCCGTGACCTGCAGCGCTACAGCCCGCTCGACATGCTGAACAGGGACAACGTCAAGAACCTCGTCCCCGCATGGGCCTTCAGCCTCGGTGGCGAAAAGCAGCGCGGCCAGGAAACACAGCCGCTGATCTATGACGGCGTCATGTACATCACCGGCTCCTACAGCCGCGTCTACGCGATCGACGTCAAGACCGGCCGGGAGATCTGGCAGTACGACGCGCGCCTGCCCGAAGGCATCCTGCCCTGCTGCGACGTGGTCAACCGGGGCGGCGCCATCTATGGCGACAAGTTCTTCTTCGGCACGCTCGATGCGCGCATCGTGGCGCTGGATCTCAAGACCGGTGACGTGGTGTGGCGCGACCAGATCGCCGACTACAAGGAAGGCTACAGCTACACCGCGG
>DAIPIS010000354.1:0-1714 GCA_036770665.1 Meridianimarinicoccus sp. | reverse complement strand
CTGCGCGACATCCCCGACAACGTGAAGGCGGGGCTGACGATCATCCCGGTATCCCACGTGCGCGATGTTCTGGCGCAGGCACTGGTGCGCCAGCCGGAACCGATCGAGTGGGACGAGGCGGCGGAAGAAGCGGCGGCGGCGGCGGCGCTTGCGGCACGGGGCGGCGACACGTCGGGGGCCACGGCCCACTGACCGCGCGGCCCGGATCGGGCCGGATCGGGCCAGAACGCCCAGAACATGGGGGTGCCCTTTCGCGGGCACCCCCTTTTTGCGTCGGGCGGGCCGGTGCTGGGCCGGTGGTGGGCCGGTGGTGGGCGCGCACGCGCCGCCGTGGCGGGGTCATCCGCGCCACGTTTTCGGCACGGATCCCGACAGATCGCGCTTGCGGCCTTCAAGGGGGGACGTTATCAAGCGCGCCACGGGTGATTAGCTCAGTGGTAGAGCGCTTCGTTCACATCGAAGATGCCGGGGGTTCGAATCCCTCATCACCCACCATCCTGCTCCATGGTGCCATCCCGATCGACTGTCCCCCCGGCCGCTGGGGCGTTTCGCGGGGCGAGGCGCGGCTTGTGGTCGCGCAGCGCCGGTGCTAGCCAAGACCGACCGTTTTCATCGGATGATCGCCCCACATGCCCGACACCGCCAGACCGACCCCGCCCGCGTTGCGGCTCGATGCCCGCGGCCTGACGCGCGTCTTCGGCGGGCGGGCAGTGGTGGACGATGTGTCGCTTGCGATCGGCGCGGGCGAGGTTCTGTGCCTGCTCGGCCCGTCCGGCTGCGGCAAGTCCACCACGTTGCGCATGATTGCCGGGGTGGAACGGCCCGATGCGGGCACCATCCGGCTCGATGGCGACACGGTCTGCGACGCACGCACTTTCCTGCCGCCGGAACATCGGTCTGTCGGGCTGATGTTCCAGGATTTCGCGCTCTTCCCGCACCTGTCGGTGGCGGACAACGTGGCCTTCGGGCTGACGGGTCCGCGCGCCGCGCGGATGGACCGGGTGCGCGAACTGCTGGACCGGGTGGCGCTGCTGCGACACATCGACAGCTATCCGCACGAGTTGTCGGGCGGCGAGCAACAGCGGGTGGCGCTGGCGCGCGCGCTGGCACCGCGCCCGCGCGTGATGCTGATGGACGAGCCCTTCAGCGGGCTCGACAACCGGTTGCGCGACGGCATCCGCGACCAGACCCTGCGGTTGTTGAAGGACGAAGGCACGGCGGTGATGATGGTCACCCACGAGCCGGAAGAGGCGATGCGCATGGCGGACCGGATCGCGTTGATGCGCGACGGGCGGATCGTGCAGCAGGGCGCGCCTTACAATCTGTACAACAGCCCGGTGGACAAGGCGGCGGCGGCGTTCTTTTCCGACATCAACGTGATCCGGGGCACCGTGCAGGGCGGTCTGACGCGCACGGCCTTCGGCGAGTTTCTGGCCCCCGGCCACGCCGATGGGGCCGAGGTCGACATCGTGATCCGCCCGCAGCACCTGAAGCTGGATTTCGACCGCGCCGGGACCGGTCCGCTGCCCACGGCGAAGGACGGCGTGCCGGCCCTGGGGCGGGTGGTGCGGGTGCGGTATCTGGGCCGCGAAAGCCTTGTGGAACTGGAAATGGCCTTCGACGGCACCCGGTTGCAGGCGGTCGTGCCGCAGGTCTTCCTGCCCAAGCCGGGCACGCCGTTCTGGCTCATGATGCGCCGCGACCGGTGCCACGT
>DAIPIS010000108.1:0-7888 GCA_036770665.1 Meridianimarinicoccus sp. | reverse complement strand
AGGCGATGCGCAATCCCTTTCTGCGCGACCTGCTGCTGTCGGATTCGATCTACATCTCGTCCAACATCACCTTCGACAACCTCGCCCCCCTGTCCACGTATCTGGGCAAGCCGGGCAATCCCGACAGGGGCGGGCTGCCCTTCGACGAATACATGCACCGGCAGGATCAGCACCGCACGGCCGAAATCGCGGCGATGCTGGACACGGCGCATTTCATCCGCCGCGCCGCGGACATCTATGGCTACGCCAGCTTCGTGTGCGACAGCAGCGGGTCGATCTGCGAAGTGGTCGACCCGGATGATCCCGACGACCCGGTCCTGACGGCGCTGTCCGCCGATACGCTCCTGATCTGGCTGCGCGGCAGCGATGCGCACACCGGCGAACTGGTGCGCCGCTTCGACCGCGCGCCGAAGCCGATGTACTACCAGCCTGCGTTCCTGTCCGCTAAATGGGCGCAATACCTCGCCGAAAACGGCCTGACCGAGCGGGAGGTCGATCCGGACGCCTTCGTGCGCTGGACCTACGCGCAGGCGCTGGCCCACCGCCAGCCGCGCTATGCCGCGATGGCACGGAACTGGGGGGTAGAGATCGACGCGGACGCGCTGGCGCACGTCCGGGATGCCGACGGCTTTGTGGACCTCGTTGCCCAAAGGCTTGAGAACGGCTGACCGACGGTCTATCTGACCGCTTTCTCCAACCGGACCCGCAAAACGCCCATGCCCATCAAGATCCATGAAGACCTGCCCGCCTTCGACGTGCTTGCACGCGAAGGGGTTATGGTCATGAGCGATCTGGCCGCGGCACAGCAGGACATTCGACCGCTGCGGATCGGGCTGCTGAACCTGATGCCCAAGAAGATCCAGACCGAAACGCAGTTTGCCCGCCTGATCGGTGCCACGCCGTTGCAGATCGACCTGACGCTCGTGCGCATGACCGAGCACCAGTCGAAACACACGGCCCCCGAACACATGGAGGCGTTCTATCGCCCGTTCCAGGACATCAAGACCCAGAAGTTCGACGGGTTCATCATCACGGGCGCGCCGATCGAACACCTGCCGTTCGAAGCCGTCACCTATTGGGACGAACTGCGCGAGGTGATGGACTGGACCCAGACCAACGTGCTGTCGACCTTCGGCGTGTGCTGGGGCGGCATGGCGATGATCCACCATTTCCACGGCGTGCAGAAACACATGCTGGACCGCAAGGCGTTCGGCTGTTTCCGGCACCAGAACTATGCGCCAGCGTCCCCCTACCTGAACGGATTCTCGGACGAATTCGTGATCCCCGTGTCGCGCTGGACGGAAATGCGCCAGGCCGAAATTGACGCGACCCCCGGGCTGGTCACCTTGCTGGGCAGCGACGACGTCGGACCCTGCCTCGTGCAGGATGACGCGCACCGCGCGCTCTACATCTTCAATCACTTCGAATACGACAGCCATACGCTGAAGGAGGAATACGACCGGGACATTGCCGCCGGGAAGGCGATAAACGTCCCCGGCAACTATTACCCTGAAGATGATCCCACGCGCGCGCCGCGCAACCGCTGGCGCAGCCATGCCCATCTGCTCTACGGCAACTGGATCAACCAGATTTACCAGTCAACACCTTATGATGTCGATGAAATTGGTCGCTAGTCTGGCAGCGGGGCTTGCGGTTGCGGCCGGTGTGTCAACCCATTGGCGCGCTGGCGCGCGCGAGGCTGCGGCAGAGGCCACGTGGCCCGCAAGAGGCGAGCTGCGCGATATCGACGGCGTCCGGGTGCATGCGCATGTGTCGGGAAGCGGACCGGACCTCGTGCTGATCCACGGCGCGGGTGGCAGCCTGCGGGATTACACCTTCGACCTGGTCGGGCGGCTGGAAGACCGCTACCGTGTGATCGCCTTTGACCGGCCCGGCCATGGCTGGACGGACGCCGCCGATACGCAGGGGCGACCTTTCGACAGCCCGCAAGCCCAGGCCGCGCTGTTGCAGGCCGCCGCCCGCCAGCTTGGTGCGGAAAGGCCCATCGTGCTCGGCCACAGCTTCGGCGGATCGGTCGCCATGGCCTGGGCCGTGACCCAGCCCGACACGCTCGCTGGCGTCGTGGTGCTGGCAGGGGCAACCATGCCGTGGCCCGGCGGGCTGGATGCGAGCTATCACATCAACGGCAGTCGGCTCGGAGCCGCGCTCGTTGTGCCGCTCATCACCGCATGGGTGCCGGTGTCTCTGGCCGAGCGCGTGCTCGCACGGGTCTTCGCGCCGCAGCCGGTGCCCGAGGGCTACGCCGACCATTTCGGCCTGACCATGTCCATGCGGCGCGACGGTCTGCGGGCCAACGCGCGTCAGGTCCTCGGCTTGCGGCCCCATGTGGTTGCCTTGTCCGAACGCTATCCGCTGCTGTCGCTGCCGGTCGAACTGGTCCACGGCACCGCCGATACCATCGTGCCGCTGGCCATCCATTCCGGCCCGTTGGCGGCACTGGTTCCCGGGGCGCATCTGACCGTTCTGGACGGCGTCGGGCATATGCCGCACCATGCCGATCCCGCCGCCACCGTCGCCGCCATCGACCGCGCCGCCGCTCGGGCAGGATTGCGCTGACCCGGTGCCGCCTGTAGCCATACGGGATGACCGAAACGATGGACCTGCCGCACATCCCCCCGCCCTTCGAAGGGGCAATCACCCGGTTCTACGACACCGAAGCCCCCGCAGCAGTGCGCGCAGCCATCACGCCCGACCGCAAGACCATTCTCGGGCCGTCCTACCCCTATGACACGCGGATGGACGAAGACGACTACACCGACACGCTCTATCGGCTGCAGATCGAACTGGCGCGATTCCAGCACTGGGTGCAGCGCACCGGCGCGCGGGTCGTCGTGCTGTTCGAAGGACGCGATGCCGCGGGCAAGGGCGGCACGATCAAGCGCTTCCGCGAGAACATGAACCCGCGGGTCGCCCGTGTCGTGGCACTCCAGAAGCCCAGCCAGACCGAAGCCGGGCAGTGGTATTTCCAGCGCTACATCGCGGAGCTGCCCACGTCGGGCCAGATCACCCTGTTCGACCGGTCCTGGTACAACCGGTCCGTGGTGGAACGGGTGTTCGACTTCTGCACCACCGCGGAACGGGACCTGTTCTTCCAGCAGGTGCCGGGGTTCGAACGTGCACTGGTGCAGGACGGCATCCACCTTATCAAGCTGTGGCTCAATGTCGGTCAGGCTGAACAGTTGCGCCGGTTTCTCGATCGGGAATCCGACCCGCTGAAACAGTGGAAGCTCAGCCAGATCGATGTGGACGGGTTGCGCCGCTGGACCGCCTATTCGGTGGCGATCCGCGAAACCTTCGACGCGACCCACCTGCCCTTCGCGCCCTGGACCGTGATCAAGGCCGACGACAAGCGCCGCGCGCGGCTTGCCGCAATCCGCGCGGTGCTGTCGGCGGTGCCCTATGACGGGCGCAACGACAGGCTCGTGCAGGTCGCCGACCCGAAGATCTGCGGGGGACCGGACATCTGGGATGCCTAAGCAGGGGTATCACCACGGCAACCTGCGCCAAGCGCTGGTGGACGCGGCGCTGACCCTGATCGCCGAACGCGGACCCACGGGTTTCACGCTCTCGGAAGCCGCCAAGGTAGCGGGCGTCACACCTGCCGCCGTCTATCGCCATTTCGACGGTCGCGAGGCGCTGATCGCCGAAGCCGCCCTTCAGGGCTACGAGATTTTCGCGGACCTGATGGATTTCGCCTATGACGACGGCAGGCCCACAGCACTCAGGGCGTTCGAAGCGACCGGTCGAGCCTATCTCGCCTTCGCGCGGAAATATCCGGGCCATTACGTGGCGATGTTCGAAAGCGGCGTGTCGGTCAACGCATCGCCCGACCTGGCGCGGGTGGCCGACCGGGCGCGCGGCGTGCTGGAACGGGCCGCGATGGACCTTGCAAGCCATATCCCGCCAGACCAGCGCCCCCCCGCCGCGATGGTGAGCGCCCATGTCTGGGCCCTGTCGCACGGTGTGGTGGAGCTGTTCGCGCGCGGACAGCCGGGGGCGCGGGCCCCCTACACGCCCGATGACCTGCTGGAAACCGGCGTGGGGATCTACCTGCGCGGCCTTGGACTCATCCCGCCCGACCGCTAGCGCATGTCGCGCAAAGGTGGGAACCGGTCTTGCGCTTCTCGGACATGCGACATCAAAAGGTCAGAGCGTATCGCGTGAATGCACATGAACGCGACACGCTCCAGCCTGCGTTGCGGTCATCCATCCGAAAGGGCCTCGGCCGCGCGCCCCAAGTCGCCACTGCGCGACACGCACGACGGCGGGCCTTGCGGGCACGGCACTGTCCGGGACGATCAGGCCCGGGCCAGCCGCACCACCCGTTCCGGCAGACCAAGTGCCGCCCGCGCCGCCGCCGCGATGTCCTGCGCCGTCATGCCCGCGTCGGCATACATGTCCGCGGGGCTCGCATGATCGATGTAGCGGTCCGGCAGATGCACGCAGCGCACCCGCAGGTTGCCATCGAGCGCGCCGGTCGCGGCCAATTCGTGCAGCACCATGGACCCGAACCCGCCCTGCGCGCCTTCCTCCACGACCACGAGCGCGCCGTGCCATGCGACCAGGTCGGCCAGCAGCGCCCGGTCGAGCGGCTTGGCAAAACGCGCGTCAGCGACCGTCGCGTTGATCCCGTCGCGCGCCAGCAGATCGGCGGCGTCCAGCGTCTCGGCCAGATGGGTGCCCAGCGACAGGAACGCCACGTCGGACCCTTCGCGCACGATCCGGCCCTTGCCGATCTCCAGCACCGTGCCCCGCTCCGGCAACGCCACGCCGGTCCCGTTGCCGCGCGGGTAGCGGAAGGCGATCGGCCCCGCGTCATGGGCGGCGGCGGTTTCGACCATGTGCACCAGTTCCGCCTCGTCCGCGGCGGCCATCACGGTCATGCCCGGCAGCGCCGACAGATAGACCAGATCGAACGCGCCCGCATGGGTCGGCCCGTCCGCGCCCACCAGCCCCGCGCGGTCGATGGCGAAGCGCACCGGCAGCCCCTGCAAGGCCACGTCATGCACGACCTGGTCATAGCCACGCTGCAGGAAGGTCGAGTAGATCGCGCAGAAGGGCTTCAGCCCTGCCGCCGCCATCCCGGCGGCAAAGGTCACGGCGTGCTGTTCCGCGATGCCAACGTCGAACACGCGCGCCGGAAACCGCGCCGCCATCTTGTCCAGACCCGTGCCGCCCGGCATCGCCGCCGTGACCGCCACGATATCGGGATCGCGCGCCGCCACCTCCGTCAGCGCATTGCCGAACACCGCCGTGTAGCTGGGCGCGCCGGGCTTTGATTTCTGCTGCGCGCCGGTCGCCACGTCGAATTTGGCGACACCGTGATACTTGTCGGCCGCGGCTTCGGCCGGGGCATAGCCCTTGCCCTTGACCGTGCAGCAATGGATCAGGACCGGTCCCGTCGCCCGCGCGCGCACCGCCCGCAGCACGCCCAGCAACTGCCCCATGTCATGCCCGTCGATGGGGCCGACATATTCGAAGCCCAGTTCCTCGAACAGTGTCCCCTGCCCGGACAGGCCGGTCACAAGCTGGCGTGCGCGCCGCGCGCTGTCGCGCATGGGTGCCGGAAGCGCCGCCTCGAACCCTTCGGCAAGGCTGCGCATCTTGGCCAGCGGTTCGCTGGCGTAAAGGCCGGACAGATAGGCCGACATCGCCCCCGTGGGCGGGGCGATGGACATCTCGTTGTCGTTCAGGATCACGAACAGCCGTCGCCCGTGCGCGCCTGCGTTGTTCATCGCCTCATAGGCCATGCCGGCGCTGATCGACCCGTCGCCGATCACGGCGATGGCATCGCCCGTGGGCTTGCCCATGTCACGCCCGACCGCGAACCCGAGTGCCGCAGAGATGGAGGTGGACGAATGCGCCGCCCCGAACGGATCGAAGTCCGACTCCGAGCGCTTGGTGAACCCCGACAGCCCGCCCTTCTGGCGCAGGGTGCGGATGCGGTCCCGTCGCCCCGTCAGCACCTTGTGCGGATAGCACTGGTGTCCCACGTCCCAGATCAGCTTGTCGCGCGGCGTGTCGAACACCGCATGCAGCGCCACGGTCAGTTCGACCACGCCCAGCGACGATCCCAGATGGCCGCCGGTCAGGCTCACGGCGTCGATCACTTCGGCGCGCAATTCGCGCGCGACGGCGGAAAGGTCGGCGTCACACAAGGCGCGCAGGTCGGCGGGGCCAGCGATGCGGTCGAGCGTGGGGGTACGGGATGTGGTCATGGCGCGGGCTCCTTCGGTCGCGGGACGGACAGGGACACCGGGAAACGTCGGAAACGCGGAACAGGTGGCACCGGCGTCGGAATGCCGTGCGGCGCAGCGCGTGCCGCTTGCGGCGGCGGGGGTTCCAACCGGCGCTGCATCGGCGGACCGACACAGCGCCGTTCCTGTCGCCACAGGAAGGGAACCGGGGCCGAGGCCCCGAAGCGCCCGGCCCCCCTGCACGGGGACCGGACCCGGGTGAGAGCGGCCCCGCACGCGGGGGGCCGGTCCCTCAGTCGTAGACCGGCGCGCCGGGTGCGGCGAGTTCCGGGTAATCGGCGATCACGTTCAGGCCCTGCAGCGGCTTCTGATAGCCCTGATGGCAGGTCTTGCACGCGACCTTGGCGACATCGCCGTGGATCGGGCCAAGCCGGTGCTCCGGGAAGACATCGGTGAGCGGCACGAGCCAGTCGTTGTTCAGCTCCTGCACCATCGTGATGCCAAGCGATGCGGTGGCCCATTGCGGGGTCACCTGTGCCGGATCATAGAACGCGCGGGAATTGTGGCAGAACAGGCAGTTCCGCCCCAGCGCGTTGGAAAAGTAGTTCATGAGCGAATAGGTCCGCTCCGTGTCCTGCCAGGTCCGCGCGCCGGGGTCCGACGGGCCATCCATGGGATGGGCCTGAAGGGTATGCACGTTGATCGGTTCGTATTCGAGCAGGTACTTTTCCAAGGCGTCAGACGGCAGCGAGGTGAACTGGCTTTGCACGGTCGCGCGGTTCTGCACCGACGACCAGCCGGCCACCCCTTCGTTGACGGGCGCGATCCGGAACCAGACGTTGTTCGGCACATTCAGGCCGCGGTGGCAGGTGTAGCAGGTCACCCCCACTTCGGCATTCGCGTTCACATGCCCATACCAGTCATCGTTGATGACTTGCGTCATCTGGATCATGCTGCGCGCGACGACCTTGGTGTAAAGATCATCGTCGGCGTAGTTGCCTTCGTCCGCGCCCGCGTGGCAATAGACGCAGCCCTGATCGGGGGCGACCCACAGCGTAATGGAGTTCATCAGCCGGTTGAAGTTGCCCTCGGTCAGATCGCCCAGAACCTGGACGTTCTCGTAGATGTCGCGCGCCAGCGGTTCGCCATCCTCGACCTCGTAGGGGGCCTCGGCATAATAGTCGGCGATGGTCGGATCCGGCGTGTCGAGTTCGGCCGTGAACTTGGTCACGGACATCCCCGTCCCGCGCGGGCCGGTCTGCATGCTTTCGTTCGGCAGCGGGTTCCCCCAGGAGGCGAACATGGCCACGGCGAAGATCGCGGTGCCACCCGCGCCGACCCAGATGGCCGGGCGGAGCAGCTCCTTGGTCGGATGCTGGGCGTTCCAGTCATCGTACCACTCAGGGATCCAGTTTTTCGGTAGCATGATTACTCTCCCTGACCGGTGAAGGCTTCGTAGGATCCATAATCCGCGTAGCCGTAGCTGCCGTCATACATCGGCGCAAAATGGTGTTCCTGCGCCCAGATGAACCAGTTGTCCACGACCGTGCCGGTCAGCAGGATGCCGATGCCGCCGGTGATCGGCGTGAGGACCGCGAACCACCACGCCCAGCGATGGATGCCTTCCATCGTGGCGTTGAAGCCCATGGTCCAGCGCCAGAACAGGGCGG
>DAIPIS010000353.1:0-1721 GCA_036770665.1 Meridianimarinicoccus sp. | reverse complement strand
CCGATCGCGAGGTCCTTCATCTCGTTCAGCAGCTTGGTGACCTCTTCGGCGCCGCTGCGGGCGGTGCTCACCACGGCGTCGGCCACGTTCAGGTTCGACTGGATGGTCTTGAACGCCGACTGGTCCGTTTCCATGACCTTGGAGATCGCCCAGACGGCGGCGTTGTCCTTGGCGTTGGCGACGCTTTTCCCGGTCGAGATTTCGCTCTGGGTCTTGTTCAGATCCGAATTGATCATCTTCAGGGTCTGAAGGGCGACCATCGCGCTGGTATTCGTCAGAATGCTGGACATATGCTTCGTATCCTTTGCTCGGGTGCTTTGCACCCCGACTGCATGTGCCGTGTGACACCACGGCGTTTCTGTCGTTCTGACACCTGCGGCGTTTGATCCGGGCCGCGCCATCCACCCTGGATGCCGGGTCTTGCTACGGGATCGGGTGCTAAGGAGACACTAACCGCGCCCGCGAAGTACGCGGCATTTGATGCAAAATGCCGCGCATCGGCCGATCATACCCGCCGCAGCGTGCGCGGCCGGGACGACCCTGAAAGGTCATCACGCCGCGCGCCGTGGCTATCGTAGCTGGCACCGCCCTGACCCAGCCGTTCGAGTTCGCGCAGGCGTGCCTGCGCCGCAGCGAGCCCGGCGCGCGCCGCTGCCAGCAGCGCGAGATTGGAGGCGGCAAGGCCACGGAGCCGCGCCATCGCCCCAGCCGGAACCGTGCCGGGAACGATCCGCCCCACGAGCCGTGCCTTGTCGTCCTGCAGCGGGCCAAGCGCCATCAGTTGCCCGTCGAGAATCAGTCGTCTCTCAGCCTCAAGAAGCGCAAGCAGGTCGGATACTGCAGCGGAAGTGCCGGTCACGACACGCGCTCCTGCAACGACCTAAAGATCGTTTCGGCGAGGCCCACCCCGCCGGAACCGGCCATCCGCGACGCCTGCGCGTCGCGCAGGAAAGAGCCAAACTGCGCCGCCCCCGCGCCACCCGAGAAATCCGAATCCGGCCCGTCGAACCCCGCATGCTTGAGCATTTCCGAAAGGAACTGCGCCTCCAGCTGCACCGCTGTCGCACGCAGGCGCGCCAAGTCGTCCGGCGCGCGGTGTGCGGTGCCGGGGGGGGTCGCCGAACCGGTGCGCGCGTGAATGGTGTCCATCCGTGTCTCCTCCTGAGCGTTCCGAATTCACCCAAACTTGCAGGTCACCGGTAAAGGATCGGTAATGATGTTGCCTGATTGTTCGAAGGTGACGGCAACGAGGTACGCCATGATTCCGCAGACGCTCTCCCCCGCTTCCCCGGCGCCCCCCCCTCCCGGACGATCCGCGTTCATGCGGCACGATCCAGGCGGATCGACGGGTCACGATGATCCGATCCCGTTCGCGCTGGGCGATTCGACCGGGGGGTCGGATGAGAACACGCTCGTCGCCACAGCCCAGACCGGCCTCGCGCAACTGGCCGCGGACATGCCGCGACCACCGGCCGCGCAATTGCCATCGGGACACGGATCCTGGACGCGGACCGATGCCGATCCGGCGAAGGCCGTGGCATGGCCTGCCGCAGCGCAAATCGACGCCGACGCACCGCCACAGGCGACCTCGGCCCCACGCGATCCCGACAGACGCGCGCCCGTGCCGCAAGCGCCCGCCGGGCCACATGCTGGGCCGGGCTTCGGGCCTGACGCCGCACCACGCGCCGGGCCACACGCCACGTCGCGCTCCGGGCCGGGCT
>DAIPIS010000107.1:0-8037 GCA_036770665.1 Meridianimarinicoccus sp. | reverse complement strand
CGGGCGACGCGACACCGGCCCAGATCGGCGGGTTCCTGATGGCGCTGCGCACGCGCGGCGAAACCGTAGCCGAAATCGCGGGCGCGGCATCGGTCATGCGCGCGCGCTGCGTGCCCGTGCGCGCGCCCGACGGGGCCATGGACATCGTGGGCACGGGCGGCGACGGCAAGGGCACGCTGAACATATCGACCGCGACGGCCTTCGTGGTGGCGGGTGCCGGCGTGCCGGTGGCCAAGCACGGCAACCGCAACCTGTCGAGCCTGTCGGGTGCTGCCGACGCGCTGGGGCAACTTGGCATCGCGGTCATGCGCGGGGCGGACGTGGCCGAACGGGCGCTGGCCGAAGTCGGCATGTGCTTCATGATGGCGCCCATGCACCACCCGGCGATGAAACACGTGATGCCCGCGCGCACCGAACTGGGCACGCGGACGATCTTCAACGTTCTCGGGCCGCTGACCAATCCGGCGGGGGTGCGGCGGCAGTTGACCGGTGCCTACAGCCGCGACCTGATCCGCCCCATGGCTGAAGTGCTGCGCGAACTGGGCAGCGACCGCGCATGGCTGGTCCACGGCGGCGACGGTACCGACGAATTGTCCATCTGCGGTGTGAGCCATGTCGCGGCGCTTGACGCCGGGCAGATCACCGAACACGACCTGCACCCGGAAGACGCGGGCCTGCCGGTGCATCCGTTCCACGCGATCCTGGGCGGCAGCCCGGAGCATAACGGACGCGCGCTCGCGGCCCTTCTGGATGGCGCGCCGGGGGCTTATCGCGACGCGGTCCTGTTGAACGCCGCGGCGGCATTGGTCATCGCGGGTGCCGCGGACGACTTGCGCGACGGCGTTGCGCGTGCCGTGGACAGCATCGACAGCGGGCGGGCGCGCGCCAAGGTCGCCGCCCTTGCCCGGCTCAGCACGGAGGCAGCAGCATGAGTGCGACGATCTTGGACCGGATAAAGGACTACAAGCTGGAAGAGGTGGCTGCGCGCAAGGCGCACATCTCCCAACGGGAGATCGAGGCCCGCGCGAGTTGCGCCGACGCGCCGCGCGGCTTCGCCCGCGCGCTGCGCGACAAGGCCGCGACGGGGTACGGGCTGATCGCCGAGATCAAGAAGGCCAGCCCCTCCAAGGGACTGATCCGCGCGGATTTCGACCCGCCCGCCCATGCCCGCGCCTATGCCGCCGGTGGCGCGGCATGTTTGTCGGTGCTGACCGACGGGCCGTCCTTTCAGGGCAGCGACGAAGACCTGCGCACGGCCCGTGCGGCCTGCGACCTGCCGGTGCTGCGCAAGGATTTTCTGTATGACCCCTGGCAGGTGGCCGAAGCCCGGTCGCTGGGCGCGGACTGCGTTCTCATCATCATGGCGAGCGTTTCGGACGCTCAGGCACGGGAACTTGAAACCGCCGCGATGGATTGGGGCATGGATGTGCTGATCGAGGTCCACGACGCCGCCGAACTGGACCGCGCGCTTGCCCTGCGCTCTCCGCTCATCGGGATCAACAACCGCAACCTGCACACCTTCGAAACCAGTCTTGCCACGACGCGGCAACTGGCGCCCCGGGTGCCGACGGGGCGCATGGTGGTGTCGGAATCGGGGCTGTTCACCCGCGCGGACCTGGCCGGAATGGCCGGGCATGGCGTGCGCGCCTTCCTGATCGGGGAAAGTCTGATGCGGCAAACCGATGTGCGGGCCGCCACGGCGGATCTGCTGTCCGATCCGATCACGGCGGAATGATATGACCGCAGAGCTGACCCATTTCGATGCCTCGGGCCATGCCCACATGGTCGACGTGTCGGACAAGGCCGTGACGGCCCGCCGGGCCATCGCCTCCGGCCATGTGAAGATGACGCGTGAAACGCTTGATCTGATTGTCGAAGGGCGCGCGAAAAAGGGCGATGTCCTTGGCGTGGCGCGGCTGGCGGGGATCATGGGGGCAAAGCGCACGGCGGACCTGATCCCGCTTTGCCATCCCCTGCCGGTAACGAAGGTGACGGTGGATCTCAACCCCGATGCCGCGTTGCCCGGCGTGCGGATCGTGGCCGAGGTGCGCACCACCGGCCAGACCGGCGTCGAGATGGAGGCGCTCACGGCGGTCAGCGTGGCGGCGCTCACGCTCTATGACATGGTCAAGGCGGTGGAGAAGACCATGGTGATCGGCGGGATCGGACTGGACCTCAAGGAAGGCGGCAAATCCGGTCGGTTCGAAGGCATCGCGCCTGCGGAATGATCAGATGATCTCCGTCGCCCAGGCCCTCGACACGATCCTTGCCCTGATGTCGCCCTTGCCTGCCGAAGCCGTGGACCTGCGCGCGGCGTGTGGGCGCGTGCTGGCCGAACCTGCGACCGCACGCCGGGACCAGCCGCCGTTCGATGCCGCGCAGATGGACGGCTACGCCGTGCGCAGCGCCGATCTGGCGACGGGCCGCCCCCTGCGGGTCGTCGGCACCGCGGCGGCGGGGCATGGGTTCGCGGGCCAGATCGGACCGGGGGAGGCCGCGCGCATCTTCACCGGCGCGCCGATGCCAGTCGGGGCCGACCGCGTGGTGATGCAGGAAGACACCGGACGATCGGGCGATCTGCTGACAGTCGCGGCCAATGCCGAAACCGGCCCCTTCGTGCGTCCGCGTGGCATGGACTTCGCCGCGGGATCGGCGCTGCCCGCGGGCCGGTGCCTGCGCCCGGCGGACATCGCATTGCTGGCCGCGATGAACGTGCCTGTGGTTGCGGTGCACCGGCGGCCGGTTGTGGCGATCCTGTGCACGGGCGACGAACTGGTGGCGCCCGGCGGCGCGCCCGGTCCGGATCAGATCATGGCGTCGAACGGCTTCGGGCTGGCGGCGCTCGCACAGGACGCCGGGGCGGTCGCGCGGCTGCTGCCGCTGGCACGGGACGATGTGGACGTTCTCGAGGCCTGTCTGCGGCTGGCGGAAGGGGCGGATCTTGTCGTGACCACCGGTGGAGCATCGGTCGGGGACCATGACCTTTTGGCGCGCGCGAGCACGGCGCTCGGACTGGAACTCGCGTTCCACAAGGTGGCGATCCGGCCCGGAAAACCACTGATGGCCGGTCGCCTCCGGGGTACGCCGATGCTTGGCCTGCCGGGAAATCCCGTGTCGGCGATGGTCTGCGGGCATGTGTTCATGGTTCCTGCCCTGCGCAGGCTGGCCGGTCACGCCGCCGCCGCCGCACCGCGCGACACCGCCGTGCTGGGTGCGGCCTTGGCCGCGAACGGACCGCGCGAGCATTACGTGCGCGGTCAGATCGGGCCGGACGGTGCGGTGCATCCGGCGGCGAGCCAGGACAGCAGCCTTCTGCGCACGCTCGCTTCATCCGACGTGCTGATCGTGCGCGCACCGCGTGACCCGGCGCGACGACCCGGCGAAACCGTTGAAATCGTGAAAATTTGAGCGAAACCGCACCGGGGCCGGAATTGACACAAACCGGGAACAGGGGTAGAACACAGAAGAACATGGGGTGGTGGAGTGGATAGATGCTGACCAACAAGCAACGCGATCTTCTGGAATTCATCCACGCGCGGGTGCAGCGGGACGGTGTGCCACCCTCTTTCGACGAGATGAAGGATGCCCTTGACCTGCGGTCCAAGTCCGGCATCCACCGTCTGATCACGGCGCTGGAGGAACGGGGCTTCATCCGGCGGCTGGCGCACAAGGCCCGTGCGCTGGAAATCGTTCGGCTTCCCGATGCCATGGCAACGGCGGGCGGCGCCTTTGACGGCGACGGTGTTGCGGACGGTGGGTCGTCGTGGGCGGGGTCATCCGGAATGGTGCCGCTGCTGGGACGGATCGCGGCGGGCGGGCCGATCGCGGCAGTGACCGACCTGCAGCAGAACATCATGGTGCCGCCGCAGATGGTGGCCGGGTCCGGCAATCACTATGCGCTGGAAGTGCGCGGGGATTCGATGATCAACGCGGGGATCAACGATGGCGACGTGGTGGTGATCCGCGAAGGCAGCACTGCCGTCAACGGCGAAATCGTTGTGGCCGCATTTCATGACCAGAACGAGTACAGCGTCACGCTGAAGCGTTTCCGCCGCAAGGGCACGAGCGTCGCGCTGGAAGCCGCAAACCCGGCTTACGAAACCCGTGTCCTGCCAGCGGACCAGGTGGAAATCCAGGGCAAGCTGGTGGGTCTGATCCGCACCTACTGACCCGGTCACATCAACGCGGCACGACGTCGACCCGGGCGATGGGCAGGCCTGACGAGGCTGCGGCGTGTGGCAGGGCGAAGGCGGCAGTAAGCCGCGCGAGCATCGGGTCCGGATCGGCCAGGGGCCGCGTGAACGTCCATGTAAGCGCCCGGTCCCGCGCGGTGCGATCATTCCAGAGCCGGGTGCCGTGCACCATGCGCACGGTCACCACCCGAACCGCATGTCGCGGTGCAGGTCCGGGATCGGATGTCCTGCCGAAGCGGGTCCGCAGGGCGTCGGCAGTGGCGGTCAACCACCAGTCGCCGACATCGGTGTGCACGGCCAGTCCGCCCTGCCGATCCAGCCATGCCGGGTCCAGCATGATGCAGCCATCGGGCGGCGGCGCGTCGGGCGGACGGTTCGTGATGGTGACCGCGTGGGCACCACAGGCCGCGGCAAGCGCGGCGGCATCGGGCGAGAACAGCGCCGCGATCCGATCCTCCCCGACCGGCAGCGCAAGGCCCGCAGCGATCGGTTCCCCGAATGTTGCGGTCAGGGCGAAGGCGCGGTCGCGATCCCGGTCTCCTCCGTCGTTTTCCAGCCAGCTTTCCACCACGAACCCCTGCCCGCGCGCCCGCGACAGGGCACGACCGTCGGGCGTGAGCGCACCGACCATGCCACCATCGGCGGACACCAGCAGCGTCGGGCGCTCGACCTGAATCCACATCGCCGCCGCCGCGAGCAGCGGCACGGCACCGACCCATCGGCCGCGCCCTTGCCACAGCATGATGACAAGCGCGCCGAGTGTGACCAGCGGCACCACCATCGGACCTGGTTGCGGCACATGGCGCACCGCATGGGGCCAGGCTGCGACGACATCGGCGACAAGGAGGATCCAGCCGATTCCCAGACCCATCACCCACAAGCCGACCGCGGCCAGCCCGAACGGGGCAAGACAGGCCGCGAGCACCGCAGCCGGTATCACGATCGCCCCCATCGCGGGCACGGCCACGAGATTGGCGATCAGCCCGTAAGTCGCGTTCTGGTTGAAATGCGCCGCCGCGTATGGGGCAGTGGCGAACCCCGCGACCGCCGACGACATCACCAGCGCGCCAGTGCCCCGCGCCCATTTGGGCACTGCGCGCCGCGTGTCGCGGGTCTGGCCGAACACCCACACGAGCGCCGCCGTGGCCGCGAAGGACATCTGGAAGCCCGGCGAGAACAGCGCCTCCGGCTGCCAGGCCAGAACGATGATCGCCGCGAGCGCCACCGACCGCAGCGTCAGAGCGCGCCGGTCGCACATCACCGCAACCAGCATCACGGCGGCCATGATGAACGCCCGCTGGGTGGATACGTTGCCCCCCGAGAGGCCAAGATACGCCGCCGCCGCGAAGAGCGCCACCACCGCCGCCCATTTCTTGGCCGGAACCCGCAGCGCCACACGCGGCACCAGCGCCAGTCCGGCCCGGATCGCCATGAAGATGAAACCGGTCAGCAGTCCCACATGAAGACCCGATATCGCGAGCAGATGCGCGAGGTTGGTATCCCGCATCGCGTCCAGCGTCGCGCGCGACAGGCCGGCCCGGTCGCCGGTCGTGACCGCTGCGGCAAAGGCACCGCGCTGCCCTGGGATCGCCGCCTGCACCGCCCCCGACAGCGACAGGCGCAGGCGATCCATGGCCCGGCGCGGCGCGAACCCGTCGGGTTCGGCCAGCAGGATCATCGGCGTGCGGGCATACCCCACCGCCCCGATCCGCTGGAACCACGCCATGCGCTGGAAATCGAAGCCGTAGGGTTCCACCGGGCCGGAGGGCGGTCCGAGATGCCCGGTGACAGCCACGCGCTGCCCCGGCAGTGGGCGGTCGAAGGGCTGGTCGCCATGCAGGGATACCCGCACCCGCGCGGGCGTGCGGTCAGGGGCCATCCGCGCCAGTACCACCCGGTCGAGCGTCACCCGCGGCTTGTCGCTGATCGACCGGTCCAGTGTCACGACGCGTCCTTCGATCGGCCCGTAGTAGCGGAAATCGACCACCGGTGCCGCCACCGTATGGGCCCTGTACCCCGCCAGCAGGAGCCCCAGCGCCACCAGCGCGATCCCCGTGAGCGGCGGACCCAGGCCTTCGGGCAGGACCCTTGCGGCGATCCCGGCACCCAGCGCGACGATGACCGCCGCCCCGTAGATCGCCAGCCCCGGTTCGGCGCGCTGCGCGAAGTAGATCGCGATCCCCAGACCGAGACAGACGGGAACCCACGGGAAAAGATGACCGCGCTGGTGCCCGATCAGGCGGGCAAGCGCATCGAAGGGCAGACCGGGGCGCATCGCGGGCCTTGCTCGCTGGTGACTGTCGCGAGAGTGCCCCGGCCATGGTTGCCAAAGCCTTAACCCGCGCGGCTTTACCCCGCCCGCAGAGGCCGCTAACACGCGGCGAGCACAACAGGAGCCGCAGATGACTGACCCTCAGGTCGTGACCCGTTTCGCCCCCTCTCCCACCGGCTATCTCCACATTGGCGGCGCGCGCACGGCGCTGTTCAACTGGCTCTACGCGCGGGGGCGCGGCGGAAAATTCCTGCTCCGGATCGAGGATACGGACCGCGCGCGATCCACGCCCGAGGCGACGGCGGCGATCCTTGACGGGCTGGGTTGGCTCGGGCTTGACCATGACGGCGACGCCATCAGCCAGGCCGCGCGCGCTGACCGACATGCCGAGGTCGCGAACGCGATGCTGGCCAATGGCACGGCGTACCGTTGCTTCGCCACGCAGGACGAGATCGCCGACTTCCGCGAGACGGCAAAGGCTGCGGGGCGATCCACGCTCTATCGCTCGCCGTGGCGGGACGCGGACCCGGCCAGCCACCCCGATGCGCCGTTCGTGGTGCGCATCAAGGCGCCGCTGTCCGGCGAAACGCTGATCGCGGACCGGGTCCAGGGCGACGTGACCGTGCGCAATGACCAACTTGACGACATGGTGATCCTTCGCTCGGACGGAACGCCGACGTACATGCTGGCGGTGGTGGTGGACGATCACGACATGGGCGTGACCCACGTGATCCGGGGCGACGATCATCTGGTGAACGCGGCGCGGCAGATGCTGGTCTATCGTTCCATGGGCTGGGACGTCCCGGTCTGGGCGCATATTCCGCTGATCCATGGCCCTGATGGCAAGAAGTTGTCCAAGCGGCATGGCGCGCTGGGTGTGGAGGAATACCGCGCCATGGGCTACCCCGTGGCAGGCCTGCGCAACTATCTCACGCGGCTGGGCTGGAGCCATGGCGACGACGAGGTGTTCACCACCGAACAGGCGCTGGCATGGTTCGATCTCGACGGGATCGGCAAGGCCCCGGCGCGCTTCGACTTCAAGAAGCTGGAGAACGTGTCGGGACAGCACATCGCCATGGCCGACGATGCTGCGCTGCTGCATGAAATCGAGGCGTTCCTGGCCGCGACCGGCGTACCGCGCCTGACGGCACCGCAGCGCGATGGATTGGGACGCGCGCTGTATTGTCTCAAGGAGCGCGCGAAAACCATCCCGCAGGTTCTTGAAAAGGGGCATTTTGTTCTGGCGTCGCGCCCGATCCTGCCCGACGCGAAGGCGCGGGAATCCCTCGATCCGGTATCCCGTGGTATACTGCATCAATTGACGCCGCAGTTGCAAAATGCTACGTGGCAGCGCAACGTTCTGGAAGAAATCGTCGGCCAGATCGCCGAAGCCAATGGTACGAAACTCGGCATGCTTGCCGCACCACTCCGGGCCGCACTGGCGGGCCGGACTGTGTCGCCGAGCGTGTTCGACATGATGCTGGTGCTTGGGCAGGACGAAACGCTGGCGCGACTGAGGGATGCGACGGAATGAGGCTGGATCCCGCTGGCCTCAATCATTGACACCGAACC
>DAIPIS010000106.1:0-8068 GCA_036770665.1 Meridianimarinicoccus sp. | reverse complement strand
TGCCCAAGCCGGGCACGCCGTTCTGGCTCATGATGCGCCGCGACCGGTGCCACGTCTTCCCGGCAGGGACGCGGACCTGAGCCGATGCGCCCCCCCCTTTTGGGGCTTTGCCTTGCGCGCTATGGTCATTACACACGGGGATCATTACATACGGCCCATCATGAAGGGTCGGGCGGTCGGCGCCCGCCGGAGGGAGAACGGAACATGCTGAACAACATCGGATTGCCGGGCCTGCTGCTGATCGCCGTGGTGGTGCTGGTCCTGTTCGGGCGCGGCAAGATATCGTCGCTCATGGGCGAGGTCGGCAAGGGCATCACGGCCTTCAAGAAGGGCGTCAAGGACGGCTCGGCGGAGCTGGACGACAAGTCCGAAACCGCCGCGCGCGACGTGACACCCGAAGCCGAGAAGGACAAGGTCTGACCTTGCAGACAACGGTCGCGGCGGCAATGACAGGCGGTTTGCATGTTTGATATCGGCTGGTCGGAGATGCTGGTCATCGGGATCGTGGCCCTGATCGTCGTGGGCCCGAAGGACTTGCCGATGATGTTCCGCAAGCTGGGAGAATTCACCGGGCGCGCGCGGGCCATGGCACGGGAATTCAGCTCCGCCATGGACAAGGCCGCGGATGAATCCGGCGTAAAGGATATCAGCCGCGACCTGCGCACCATGTCGAACACCGTGACCAATCCGCGCAAGATGGGGCTCGATGCGCTCAACAAGGCGGCCGAGGGGATGGAGGCGGAGTTGCGCGACGCATCGCCCAACACGCCCGCCGTGACCCCGCCCGTGGGTGCCGCCCCGAAACCTGCCGCCGCTGCACCGGACGATGCGTCGCGGGCGCCCGCGGCTGCCGCCGCCCCGCAGGCGCCCGCGCCCGCCGCAGCACCCGCCACGGATGACAGACCCGCATGAAAGACGATGACATCGACGACAGTTCGGCCCCGCTGATCGAACACCTGGCCGAACTGCGCACACGTCTGATCCGGTCGGTGATGGCCTTTCTTGTGGGCATGGTGATCTGCTTCACCGTGGCCGAGCCGATCCTGAACTTCCTGTCCCAGCCCATTGCCGACGTGCTGCGCGCACGCGGCGAAGACCCGCGGCTGATCTTCACGGCACCGCAGGAAAAGTTCTTCGTGCTGGTGCGGATCTCCTTCATCGGCGGCTTCGCGCTGGCATTTCCGATCATCGCGCACCAGTTGTGGCGGTTCATCGCGCCTGGGCTCTATCGCAACGAGAAGAACGCGTTCCTGCCCTTCGTGGTGGCGTCGCCCGCGCTGTTCCTGCTGGGGGCGGCCTTTGCCCATTACGTGGTCACGCCGCTCGCGATGAGTTTCTTCATCGGCTTTTCCGATGCCATCCCGGCCATCGCCAACATGGTCGCGGGGGAGGGGGATTTCGAAACGCCGCCCGCCGCGCGCGAGATGACGACGATCTTTCTTGGCTCGGTGCGCGAAAGCCTTGATCTGTCGCTCAAGTTCATCTTCGCGTTCGGTCTCTGCTTCCAGTTGCCGGTGCTGCTGACGCTCATGGGCAAGGCGGGGTTGGTGTCTGCGCCGGGCCTGCGGGGGGTGCGGAAATACGCGGTGGTCGGGATTCTCGTCCTCGCGGCGATCGTGACGCCGCCCGATGTGATCACGCAACTGATCCTGTTCACCGTGGTTTACGGTCTGTACGAGATTTCGATCTTCCTCGTGGCCCGTGTCGAACGGCGGCGAGAGGCGGAGTTGCGCGCGCAAGGGCTGTGGGTCGATGACGACGACACGGCGGAGGACGCGGCGGGCACATCCGGCAAGGCGGCCGGGGTATGAAGGTCGTGGCCAAGGCGAAGCTGTCGCTGGCCCGCATCGCCGACGCGCTGGACAGGATCAGCCCGCCGCCCACCGACGCCCCGTCCCTCAGGGCGGAGGCATTCGTGTGGCACACGGCCCCCGACCGGCTGGACCCGGTGGACCGCGTGTCGCGGATCGACCTGCCGCTTCTGGTGGGTGTGGACCGGTCGCGCGACACGCTGCTCGCCAACACGCTGAACTTCGCCCAGGGCCTGCCCGCCAACAACGCGTTGTTGTGGGGCGCGCGGGGCATGGGGAAATCATCGCTGGTCAAGGCGGTGCATGCGGCGGTGCGGGATCAGGGGTTCGACCTGAAGATCGTGGAGTTGAGCCGCGAGGACCTGCCATCGGTCGGGCGGCTTCTGGCGATCCTGCGCGCCGGTGCGCCGCTGCGGTTCATTCTGTTCTGCGACGACCTGTCGTTCAGCCATGATGACCAGCATTACAAGAGCCTGAAGGCCGTTCTTGATGGCGGGATCGAAGGGCGGCCCGACAACGTCGTGTTCTACGCCACGTCGAACCGCCGCCACCTGATGCCCCGCGACATGATCGAGAACGAGCGGTCGAGCGCCATCAATCCGTCCGAGGCGGTCGAGGAAAAGGTGTCCCTGTCGGACCGGTTCGGGCTGTGGCTGGGCTTCCACCCGTGCAGCCAGGACCAGTATCTCGACATGATCCGGGGCTATTGCGACGCCTTCGGGCTGCCGATCGACGACGACACCCTGCGCGCCGAGGCGATCGAATGGCAGGCCACGCGCGGGTCGCGGTCGGGGCGGGTCGCCTGGCAATACGTCACCGATCTGGCGGGCCGCAAGGGCATGACGCTGGGCTGACGCGGTGCGGTGAACCCGCGCGGGGCTGACGCGGTGCGGTGAACCCGCGTGCCGGCCTGCTGAGCCGACCCGGCACCGGTCCCGGGTCGCGCGATGGGGCGCAGCGGGCTTGGCCGGAGCGCGCAGCGGTCTCCGCAAGCGGCGGACACGGGTCTCACCCTGCGCTGTCCCCTGTCCGGTCCGCGCGGACCCGACGTCCACCCTTGCACGACTGTGGCGTGGGCCGACCCGACAGGGCCCGCAGCCGGATCAGTTGCTGAGGTACGGCACCGGATCGACCCGGCGGCTGCCTTCGAGCACCTCGAAATGCAGGAACGGCGCGTCGCCCGCGGCCACCGCCGCGATGCGCTGGCCGCGGCTGACGGTGGTGCCCCGTTCCACGATGATGTCGTCCACGTTGGCGTAGACGGTCAGCAACCCGCCTTCGTGGCGCAGCACGACGATCTGCACCTGCCCGGTGTCGCGCGTCACCGCCGCGACCGTTCCGGCCTCTGCCGCCCGGACGGGCGCCCCTGCATCGCTTGCAAAATCCACGCCTTCGTTGCGGCCCGGCGCGTAACCGCGCACGATCTGGCCCGATACGGGTTGCGCCAGCCGCGCGGTATCGGATGCGCTGGTCTGCGGTGCGGCCACGGCTGCCGGCGCAGCCGGTGCGGGCTGCGATGCCGGTGGCGGGGTCGTTTGCGGTTGCGGTGCCGCGGCACTGGGCGGTTCCGGCGCGGTGCTGCCCGCACCTGGTCGTGGTGTTTCTGCCGCCGCGGCAGGGGGCGATCCGGTCGCCACGGGGATCAGCAGGACCTGCCCTTCGCGCACGTCGAGCGTCGCGTTCAGCCCGTTCCAGTCGCCGATGGCGCGGGCCGACACGTTGTAGAGCCGCGCGATGGAATAGGCGGTTTCGCCGCGCAGCACCGTGTGCCGCTGGGGTTCGGGCGCGGCTGGCGTGCTGGCACGCGGCGGTTCGGCTGCCGGCGTGGCGGGGCGGCCCTCGGCCCGGTCGAGCGCGGATCCCGCGAGCGTCGCCACGTCAACCGAACCACCCGTCGCGGTTCCCGCTCCGGCACTGGGCGTTGCTGCGGCGGATGCCACCCGCGTCGGCAAGAGCAGCAGTTCGCCTTCGCGCAGGCGCCCGTCCACCGGCAGGCCGTTGGCATCGGCCAGCGCGCCGGGCGACAGGCCCAGTCGTGCCGCCATGGCGCCGATCGTGTCGCCGCTCTGCGCGACCGCCACCTGGTAGGTCGGGTAGGATATGACACCGCGCGCGTCGGGTTCGGGGCGCGGCGCGGTGGGCGCGCGGGTTTCGGTCGCGGGCGGCCCGTTGATCAGGTCGAACCCGCCGGGCAGCGACAGGCTGCTGCATCCGGCCAGCACCGCGACGATGGCCAGCGCTGGGGTGCGGCGCGCGGTGCGGGTCGCGAACGGAAGGTCGGCCATGGTCATCTCGCGCGCCTTGATCTGTCCCGCGCCGGGGCGGGATCGGTTGCAGTGCCGGGTCCGGGCAGCCGTGTCATGTGTCGCCCAGCCCTTCGATCAGCGGCACGAAGCGTGCCGGGCCGAGTTCGTCATACTCGTACCCGGTGTCGGTCCGCGTGACCTTGACCAGTGTCTGCACCGTGTCCGACTGACCCACCGGCACCACCATGATACCCCCCGTGCGCAACTGCGCCAAGAGCGGACCGGGCGGGTCTTCGGCCGCCGCGGTCACGAGGATCCGGTCGAACGGGGCCTGCTGCGGCAGCCCGTGACTGCCGTCGCCGGTGAACACGGTGATGTTGGCCATATCGAGCGCGCGGAACCGCGCCTGCGCCGCGTCGGCCAGCCGCCGGAAGCGTTCGACCGTGTAGACCCGGCGCGCGAGCCTGCTGAGCACCGCGGCCTGGTAGCCCGATCCGGTGCCGATTTCCAGCACCGTGTCGCGCGGGCCGACCCGCAACGCCTGCGTCATCAGCCCCACGACCGACGGCTGGCTGATCGTCTGGCCGCATTCGATGGGCAGCGGCATGTCGTCATGGGCGCGCGGCGCGAAGGTGCCCCGGATGAAGGCGGCGCGGTCGGTCTTTTCCAGCGCGGTCAACACCCGGTCATCGGTGATGCCCTTGGACCGGAGCGTGAAGACGAACTGCGCCAGTCTTTCGTCGCGTCTTTCGTCGCGTCTTTCGTCAGGTCGTTCATCGGGTGCCGTCATTCCAGCCGGTCCTTCAGGTCGGCCAGCACCTCGTGGGCGGTCAGGTCCGCGCGCAGGGGCGTCACGGTGATGTGACCGGCCATGTTTTCGGCCACGTCCGTGCCGGGATCGGTGTCCACGTCCTGCGCCGCGCCGCGCACCCACAGGAACCGCCGCCCCGAGGGTTCCAGATGCGGTTCGACCGTGAAGACCGTGTTGGGCCGGAACCCCTGCCGGGTCACGCGCAGGCCCTTCACCCCTTCGGCGGCGACGGGCGGAAAATTGACGTTGTAGAACAGCCGGTAATCTTCGTTGTCCCAGATGGCGTGGTCCAGCAGTGCACGGATCGTGGCGGCACCGTGCGCTGCGGCGGCTTCGAACGGATTTTCGAGCTCGCGCGTCACCGGCCCGAGGAACTGCGACAGCGCCACGGCAGGCAGGCCTTGCAGGGCGGCTTCCATCGCGCCGCCCACGGTGCCCGAATAGACCACGTTTTCGCCCGAGTTGTTGCCCCGGTTCACGCCGGACAGCACGAGATCCGGTTTCTCGCCCTTGAGCACGTCATGCACCCCCGCAAGGATGCAGTCGGCGGGCGTGCCTTCGGCGGCGAAACGGCGGTCGCCGATCTGCGCGATCATCGTGGGGTGGTTGAAGGTGATGGCGTGACCCACACCCGATTGTTCGAAGGCGGGGGCGACTGTCCAGACCTCGCCGCCCGCGCCTGCAAGCTCGGCCGCGATGGCTTCGAGCACCTTGAGACCCGGTGCGTTGATGCCGTCGTCGTTGGTCAGCAGGATGCGCATGGATCGGGCTCCGGGGGTCGTTGCATGGCAGGGGTATCGCGCCCGTGCTTAGTCGCTCCGCCGGTCCGGGTAAAGCCGTCGCCGCGTTGCGGCAGGCGCGCCGCCGGATCCCGCTTGCGTCCGCCTGCGGATCAGTCGGCCAGCCATGCGGCGCACAGCCGTTCGGCTTCGTCCGTGGCGTTGGCCAGCATGCTGCGGTCGGCACCGGGGTAGAAGCGCGCCCGCGTGGCGGTGGCCAGCGGTGCCGGTGTCTGGATCGTGACCCGTGGCCCGATCCGGGCGCCTTCGGCGGCCCAGGCGCGGGCCAGCACGATCTGCGCGGCCTTTGTGGCACCGTAGGCCCCGAAGAACTTGCCGTGCGGTTCGGGGTCGTCGAAGAACACCGCCCGACCGGCGGTGCCCAGGAGGGGGGCCACGTAGACGATCAGCCGCCGCGTGGCATCGGCGTTGACCGCGACGCTGCGCGCCCAGTCCTTGTCGTCGATGGAGGGCGCGGGGCTGAGCGGGGCGGCGTGGATCGCCGTGTGCACCCAGGCCGACAGCCCGCCCCATCGGTCGTGGGTCTGGCGGCACAGGTGCTGCATCGCGCCCGCGTCGGTGATGTCGAGCGGCGCGAGCGTGGCAGAGCCGCCTGTGGCCTGAATACGGTCGTCGAGGTCTTCGAGCCCGCCGACGGTGCGCGCCACCGCGATGACGTGAAATCCGCGCCGCGCAAGGGCAAGGGCGTAGCCTGCGCCAAGCCCACGCGACGCGCCGGTAACGAGAACGGGGAGGGAGGATGCCTGCGATGTCATGGGGCTTCCTTGGCGCGGGCGCGGGGGAGGTGCAAGGGGGATGCTTGACTTTCGGGGAGGGTGCGCGAAAAAGGCGGGGTTCACATGACAGAAGGATAGACGCGATGACCCGGAACGAGACCCTGACACAGGCGGTGATGCCCCATTCCGGGCTGGGCGCGAAGATCGCGCTGGTCGTGGCCGGGTCGCTCCTCGTGGCCGTGTCCGCCCGCGCCGAAGTGCCGATGTACCCGGTGCCCATGTCGCTGCAGACGCTGGCGATCTCGCTCATCGGGCTGACCTATGGCGCGCGTCTGGCCGCCGTGACGCTGCTGGCTTACCTCGCGCAGGGCGCGTTGGGGCTGCCGGTGTTCGCGGGCGGGGCGGCCGGTGCGGCGTACATGATGGGGCCGACGGGCGGCTATCTTGTTGGTTTCGTTGGCATGGCTTGGCTCACGGGCTGGCTGGTGGAGCATGGGTTCGGGCGCGGTGTCGTGCGGCTGTCCATCGCTGCTCTGATCCCCGCGACGCTGTTGTTCGTGCCGGGCGTGGCGTGGCTGTGGGTTGTGACCCCGCTCGATCTGACCGGTGCCGTCGCCGCCGGGATGCTGCCGTTCCTGCTGGGCGGGCTGGTCAAGTCGGTCGTCGCGGCCATGATCGCGGCGGGCGGCTGGCAGGCGCTGAAGGCGCGCGGCTGAGCCGGATTGATACACGCCGGATCGGAACGAGCCGCCCCGGGGGGCGGCTTTTTTCGTGTCGGACTCCTGTAGGAGTCCCGTAGGAATCCCGTAGGAGTCGCATATGACTCCCATATGACTCGTGTCGGGCCTGCACGCGGCCTTGCAGGGGGCGTGCGGCTGGGGCATGGCGGGGCCGATGGCCAAACAGATGACCCACACCTGCACCGCCTGCGGCGCCGCCCATGCCAAGTGGTCGGGCCGGTGCGACGCCTGCGGCGCGTGGAACAGCATCGTCGAGGACGTGCCGCTGACGACCGGGCCGGGTGCCGGGCGCGGCGCGGGCGGGTTGCTGCGCGGGCGCAGCGTGCCGCTGGTGCCGCTCGCGGGCGAGGAAGCGTTGCCGCCGCGGACCGAGTCGCGGGTGGCCGAACTGGACCGGGTGCTGGGCGGCGGGCTGGTGCCAGCGTCGGCCACGCTGGTGGGCGGCGATCCGGGCATCGGCAAGTCGACGCTGCTGTTGCAGGCGGCGGCGGCGTTTTCCCGGCGGGGTCTGGCGACGGTCTATGTGTCGGGCGAGGAATCCACCGCGCAGGTGCGCATGCGCGCGGCGCGGCTGGGGCTGGCGGATGCGGCGGTGCGGCTGGCCGCCGAGACGAACCTGCGCGATATCCTGACGACGCTGGAGGCCGAGGGGCCGGCGCTGGTGATCGTCGATTCGATCCAGACCATGTGGCTCGATACGGTCGAAAGCGCGCCGGGGTCCGTCAGCCAGGTGCGCGCGGTGGCGCACGAGCTGACCACCTTTGCCAAGCGGCGCGGCATCGCGGTGGTGCTGGTGGGCCACGTGACCAAGGACGGCCAGATCGCGGGGCCGCGCGTGGTCGAACACATGGTCGACACGGTGCTGTATTTCGAGGGCGAGCGCGGCCACCCGTTCCGCATCCTGCGCAGCGTCAAGAACCGCTTCGGCCCCGCGGACGAGATCG
>DAIPIS010000105.1:0-8097 GCA_036770665.1 Meridianimarinicoccus sp. | reverse complement strand
TGCGCCGCCAGCTGACCCGCGACGGCTACCGCGAAATCCGCACCCCGCAGGTGGTTGACCGCAAGCTGTGGGAAGCCTCGGGCCATTGGGACAAGTACCGTGAGAACATGTACATCACGGAAATCGACGAGGAACACGCCAACGAAAAGCGCGTGAACGCGCTCAAGCCCATGAACTGCCCCTGCCACGTGCAGGTGTTCAACCAGGGCCTGAAATCCTACCGCGATCTGCCGCTCCGTCTGGCCGAATTCGGCTCCTGCCACCGCTACGAAGCCCACGGCGCGCTGCACGGCCTGATGCGGGTGCGCGCCTTCACCCAGGACGACGCGCATATCTTCTGCACGGAAGACCAGATCGAAGCGGAATGCGCCAAGTTCATCGACCTTTTGTCCCGCGTCTACAAGGACACCGGCTTCGGCACCTTCGACATCAAGCTCTCGACCCGCCCGGAGGTCCGCGTCGGCAGCGACGCGGTCTGGGACAAGGCCGAGGCCGCGCTGGAAAAGGCGATCCTGTCGGTGCGCAACGACTACGAAATCGACCCCGGCGAAGGCGCATTCTATGGCCCCAAGCTCGATTTCAAGCTGACCGACGCGATCGGGCGCGAATGGCAATGCGGCACCTTCCAGGCGGATTTCAACCTGCCCGAACGGCTCGGGGCCAGCTACATCGGCGCGGATGGCGAAAAGCATCGCCCGGTGATGCTGCACCGCGCCGTGCTGGGCAGTTTCGAGCGGTTCATCGGCATCCTGATCGAAAACTACGCGGGGCGGATGCCGTTCTGGCTGGCCCCGCGGCAGGTCGTCGTCGCCTCCATCGTGTCCGATGCCGACGACTACGTGCGCGAGGTCGTCAATACCCTGCAAGCCGCCGGTATCCGGGCCGAAGCCGACCTGCGCAACGAAAAGATCAACTACAAGGTCCGCGAACACTCGGTCGCCAAGGTGCCGGTGATCCTCGCCTGCGGCGCGCGCGAGGTCGAAGACCGCACCGTCACCGTCCGCCGTCTGGGCGAAAAGGCCACCACCACCGAACCGCTGGACGCGTTCGCCCATGCGCTCGCCCAAGACGCCCGCGCGCCGGATCTCGTCTAGACGCCGAGCGCCGCCTGCACCGGCGCGGTCCATCCCAGATGGGCCGCGTCGCCCGCGACGATCACCGGGCGCTTCATCAACGCCGGATGGTCGGCCAGCAGATCGACCGGGTCGCGCGCCCGCTCCGCCTCCGGCAAGCCCCGCCACGTGGTCGACGCCCGGTTCACCAGCCCCGGGCCAAGCCGCGCCAGCCAGTCCGCCAGCACATCCCGCGTCACCGGGTCAACCCGCACGTCGCGCAGCGTCACGTCATGGCCCGCGGCCGACAACACGCGCTGCGCCGTGCGGCATGTATCACATGCCTTCAATCCGTAAATCGTGATGATTGCCACGGCACTGCTCCTTGACGCAGAACGTGACGCGGTCATTTGCGTCACGCGATACGCTCCAACCCTTTGATGTCCCATGTCCGAGACGCGCAAGACCGTTTCCCACTTTTGCGCGACATGCTCCAGGTCCCGCCTTGCTTCTTTTTCGCGACTCCACTTGCCTTCGGCGGATTTCATCCTTGATTTATCCCTGCACGAACAGGGTGCAAGCGGCGTCGGACATCGGTCGGGTCCGCCCCCCGCGCGATGCAGACGACCGGCCCGGGAACGGGTGCACAACGAGGAGAGACGCGATGCCCAAAGGCACCGTGAAATGGTTCAACACCACCAAGGGTTTCGGTTTCATCGCGCCTGACACGGGCGGCAAGGACGTGTTCGTCCATATCTCGGCGGTGGAACGTGCCGGGCTGACGGGGCTCGCCGACAACCAGAAGGTCGAATTCGAACTGCGCGCGGGCCGCGATGGGCGCGAATCCGCGGCGGAGCTCCGGCTGATCGACTGAACCGCCGCCAAGCCCGAAAGGCGCCCATTTCCCGCGCAGATCACCCGGAATCGCTCTGAAAATGGGCGGAAATCTGCATGATTGCTGCAGTGCAGCATGAACTTCAGCGCTTCAGGTCGCGTGGCGCATACCCTGATCGCCGTGGGATCGGCGATCGGGCATCGACAGCGCGCATGGCGGATCCTTCGCACCTGCGAAAGGAAAAAGCCATGTCCCGCTTCGTTCTCGACCTCGTGATCTATTATGCCTGTGCCATGTCGGCAGAAGCTGGCACCCTGCCCGCCGATGACGCGATGCACTGCTCGCGCGCCTACGAACAGGCCAAGCTGCATTTCTATGCCGCCGACCCGGCACCGCGCGACAGCCCCGCCCGGATGGCCCAGTCCAACGCGGCCTTCGCGGCCTTCCGGGCATGGGAAACCGAAAATCCCGACACGGTCGATGCGCTCAAGCACATGGCGCGCGACTGGCAGACCGACGGCCCCGCCGCCTGATCCGCGCGCCTCAGTCCGCGGCGGGCGGATCGGTCGCCAGCAGCGCCCGAAACTCCCGCCACTCGCCCGCGCTCATGCCACTGCTGGCCTGGGTGACGGTCTCCCCCGCCAGCATCCGGCGCAGGCAGTCCAGCCCCTGCGCGGACAGGTGCGCGTTGCCCAAGCGGTAATCCGCAAACGCGCCATAGGCGGCGGGCACCCAGTCTGCCACGATCCGGCAGATCGTTTCGGCATAGACCCGGATTTCGTACTGCGCATGCGGATCGGCCCGCAAACGCAGGAAATGAAACAGATTGTGCAGGTCCGTCTTCCAGTACCACTGGGTATAGACATTGGCAGGCAGGTTCATCCGCGCCAGTTCCCGGGCCAGCCCCTGCTGGCCATCCTGGCTCAGCATCGCCGCGTAATGGTCATAGGCCCGGTCGGCATCCGCCCGCAGCAGGTCGAGCACGCGCGCGGCCTCCTCCCCCTCCAGCACGGCACCGCGGCCCTGGTTGTTCACCGTCGATTGAGCCGCAAGCTGTTCCGGCGCGGGGATGTAGAATTCCCGATCAAGGATCGAATACCGCGCCGAATACTCGTTCACGTTCGCGGTGCGGTGCCGGATCCACTGCCGCGCCACGAACACGGGCAGCTTCACATGCAGCTTGATCTCGCACATCTCGAACGGGGTCGAATGCCAGTGCCGCATGAGGTACCGGATCAGCCCCGCATCGTCGCGCGCCTGTTTCGTGCCCGCGCCATAGCTGACCCGTGCGGCCTGCACGATGGCCTGATCGTCGCCCATGTAGTCGATCACCCGCACGAAACCGTGGTCCAGAACCGGGTGCGCGGTGTAGAGATGCGCTTCCATGCCTTCGGACACCGCCCGGCGCGTGAGCCGCGTCTCGGCACGGGCGGCGTCGATCTCGTCAAGCTGGTCTTGGGTCAGGGGCATGGCGGTCTCCGGCTGAGTCGCGTGCCTTGACCATATATGGACAAGCGGACACGCGAAACCACCATATCAGGTTTTCCACAGGTTCGACGGCTTGTGTCCGTCCGCGTCGATGTTATGTCTGGCGCAAACATGGAGGCCAGCAATGAAGATCGAATACCTGCACACCATGGTCCGCGTGAAGGACCTCGACGCGTCGGTCGCGTTCTACAAGCTCCTGGGGCTCGTGGAGCGGCGCCGGACCGAAAACGAAAAGGGCCGCTTCACGCTGGTGTTCCTGTGCCCGCCGGACCAGGCCGATGGCCGTGCGGATGTGGAACTCACCCATAACTGGGATGGCGACGACGGGCTGCCCTCGGACAGTCGGCATTTCGGCCATCTCGCCTACAAGGTGGAGAACATCTATGAAAAATGCGCGGAACTGCAGGCCGCGGGCGTGACCATCAACCGCCCGCCGCGGGATGGTCGCATGGCGTTCATCCGGTCGCCGGACAACGTGTCGGTGGAACTGCTTCAGATGGGGGATGCGCTTCCGCCGCAGGAACCGTGGGCAAGCATGGAAAATGTCGGCCACTGGTGATCTGGGGTGATCGGGTCGGAAGAGGCGGACCATTCTGGTCCGGATCGGTCGGGCACGGCCCGGCGGATCAATAGATATAGCGGATCTGGTCGGTCCAGTAGCGTTCGACCCGCTTGAGCGCGGTGTTGATGGTGGCGATCCCGTCCGCCCCCATCACGCCGCGGCTTTCCAGACCCTCGGCATGGCGGGCGAACAGGCCCTCCATGATCCGGCGGATCTCCCGGCCCCGTTCGGTCAGCTTGACGCGGACCGAACGGCGATCCACCTGGCAGCGCTGGTGGTCCATGAACCCCATCTCCACCAGTTTCTTGAGGTTGTAGGACACGTTCGACCCCTGATAGTAGCCACGGGTCTTCAGTTCACCGGCCGTCACCTCGTTGTCGCCGATGTTGAACAACAGCAACGCCTGCACGGCGTTGATCTCAAGGATGCCGATCCGTTCGAATTCATCCTTCACCACATCGAGCAGCAGTCGATGCAGCCGTTCCACCAGCGCGAGCGATTCCAGATAGCCGCCCATCAGGTCGGTATCCGTCCGCTCCGCCAGGTTCGAGTGTATGGTCATCGCAATCCTCCATCGTTACACGTCTCAGGAAGGTCGCGGGATACTGCCAAAATTGGGTTAAGTTACGCGGCGAAGATGCTTCAATTGCGTGCAATTTTCGCCTGATGCGCCGCGATCATGCTCACCAGTTCCAGATAGGCGGGCGGCGTCGGCTGCTGTCCGCTGACCCACTGATACAGGTCGTGGTCGCTCTCGGTCAGCAGCGTGTCGTACAGATCAAGCCCCGCGGGCGGCAGATCCCCCAGCATGTCGGCGGAAAACGCGCCCAGGATCAGGTCCATTTCCTTGATCCCGCGCCGGATCGACCGCATCCGCAGCCGCCGCAGGCGTGTCTCCCGCGGCTCGTCGGCCACGCCACCGGTTTCGCGCAAGGGGTCGATCATGTCAGGTTTTCCTTCAGCAGGCCGTACAGCCGTTTCTCCAGTCGCCCGACGCGGTCGGCCTCCCGCACCAGATCGGCGCGCACCTGACGCAGTTCCGCCAGCACCCCGCGCAGGTCGCCCTGCAGCGGCGCGACGGTCGGGTCCGGCCCGTCGCCCTCGGCCGTCAGAAGCCACGTGAGCGACACGCCCAAGAGCCCCGACAGCATCTGCAGCCGGTTGGCGCGCGGCTCGGCCATGTCGTCTTCCCATTTCTCGATGGTGGCCAACTTCAGCCCCATCCGCCGCGCCAGTTCTGCACGGGTCATGCCCGCGGCGTCCCGCGCCCCCGCCAGCCGGTCGCCCAGCGTGCTGTTCTGCGCGGTGAACCACGGGTCCTCGCCGCAGCCGAGATCGGGCGCATCCGCCGGAATATCTTGATCGTTCATGCGCCGCATCCTAAGCAACCCCAGCAACCCTGACAACCGGAGACACCGATGACCTTCCTGTCCGCGACACTTGCACGTGTCAAACCGTCCCCCACGATCGCGGTCACCACCAAGGCCCGCGAACTCAAGGCCGCGGGCAAGGACGTCATCGGCCTCGGCGCGGGGGAACCCGATTTCGACACCCCCCAGAACATCAAGGACGCCGCCGTCGCCGCCATCGCCGCTGGCAAGACCAAATACACCGCCGTCGACGGCCTGCCCGAACTCAAGGACGCGATCTGCGCCAAGTTCAAGCGCGACAACGACCTGACCTACACGCCCGCGCAGGTCACCGTCGGCACCGGCGGCAAGCAGGTCCTGTACAACGCGCTGATGGCCACGCTGAACCCGGGCGACGAAGTGATCATCCCCGCCCCCTACTGGGTCAGCTACCCCGACATGGTGCTTCTGGCGGGCGGCACGCCGGTCATCGCCGAAGCCTCCAGCCAGACGGGCTACAAGCTCACACCCGACCAGCTCGAAGCCGCGATCACCCCCAACACCAAGTGGCTGATCTTCAACTCGCCCTCCAACCCCACCGGGGCGGGCTACACCTGGGACGAACTGAAAGGCCTGACCGACGTGCTGATGCGCCACCCGCACGTGTGGGTGATGTCCGACGACATGTACGAACACCTCGTCTACGACGGGTTCGAATTCTGCACCCCCGCACAGGTGGAACCGGCGCTCTACGACCGCACGCTCACCGTCAACGGCGTGTCCAAGGCCTATGCCATGACCGGCTGGCGCATCGGCTATGCCGCGGGGCCGGAAAAGGTGATCGGCGCGATCCGCAAGGTGCAATCGCAATCCACCTCCAACCCCTGCTCCATCAGCCAGTGGGCGGCGGTCGAGGCGCTCAACGGCACGCAAGCATTCATCCCCGAAAACAATGCCACCTTCAAACGCCGCCGCGATCTGGTGGTGTCCATGCTCAACGCCGCCCCCGGCATCACCTGCCCGACCCCCGAAGGCGCGTTCTACGTCTATCCGCAGATCGCGGGCTGCATCGGCAAGACCTCCGCCGCAGGCACCCACATCGCCGACGACGAAACCTTCGCCACGGCCCTGCTGGAGGAAAAAGGCGTCGCCGTGGTGTTCGGCGCGGCGTTCGGCCTGTCGCCCTGTTTCCGCGTCAGCTACGCCACGTCGGACGAGGCGCTGAAAACCGCCTGCACCCGCATCCAGGAATTCTGCGCCGAATTGCGCTGACCGATCAGGGGCGCGCGGGATCACCCGCCGCGCGCTCCAGACCCGGCACGATGTGCCACCAGAACCGGCGCAGCATCAGCACCGCCGCACAGGCCAGCCCCAGCGCCAGACCGACCCAGATGCCGACACCGCCGAAGCCCGCCGTAAAGCCCAGCAGATACGCCACCGGCGCCCCCACCAGCCAGTAACTGACCGCGGCATAGACCATCGGCACCCGCGTGTCCTGCACCCCGCGCAGCACGCCCAAGGCCATCACCTGCACGCTGTCGGCCACCTGAAACAGCGCCGCCGCCGCCAGCATCCCCACGCCCAGCGCCATGATCGCCGGAAGCTGCGGCTCATCCGGGTCCAGAAACAGCCGGATCAGCGGCTCGGGCACGGTCAGGAACAGCGCGACCGTCACCAGCGCCACACACAGCGACAACGCCGCCGCCACCGCACTGGCGCGGCGCAGATGTTCCACATCGCCGCGCCCGTAAGCCCGGCCCGCACGCACCGTCGCGGCCTGGCTCAGGCCCAGATGCACCATGAACACCGCCGTTGCGAGTTGCAGCGCGATCCCGTGGGCCGCAAGCGCCTCCACACTGACCCAGCCCATCATCACCGACGCGGCGGAAAACAGACCCACCTCGGCCAGCGTGGTCAGCCCGATGGGAAACCCCATGCGCAAGACGCGGTTCAACGCGCCCCAGTCGGCCCGCCACAGACGCACGAAGATCTCGTGCTGCGGCTCGCGCCAGCGCGCATAGACGGCCAGCCCCGCCATCGCCACCACATTGGTCAGGATCGACGCGATCGCAGCCCCCCGCACGCCCAGTTCCGGCGCCCCCAGATTGCCGAAGATCAGCACCCAGTTGAACGCGGCATTGGCCACCGCCGACGCAAGCGTGACCCACAGCACGACCTGCGTGCGCTCCAGCGCCGACAGGTAGCTGCGCACGACCATGATCACCAGCGCGGGCACCACCCCCCATGCGGCAATGGCGAAATACTGTCCCGCAAGCCCCGCCACCGGCGCGGGCTGGCCCATCAGGCCGAACAGGTCCGGCGTGAACACAAGCGGCGGGATGGTGAGCGCGGCAAAGCCCATGGACGCCCACAGGCCCATCCGCGTGACCCGCCGCACCACAAGATCGTCGCCCCGTTCCGCCGCCGCCGCCGCCAGCGGCATCACCGCCCAGGCAAAGCCGGACCCGAACAGGATCAGCACCATGATGATGGAATTGGCCACGACCAGCGCCGCCAGATCGGGCACGCCATACCAGCCCACCATGATCACGTCGATCACATGGATCAGGAACTGCCCCAACTGCCCGCCGATCAACGGCAGGCCAAGGACAAGCGTGGCCCGGACATGGGCAGGATAGGACATCTGGGGCATGCCACGTCCAGTATCGCGGGCGGCGCGCCGGGTCCAGCCGGACGCTGCAAGACCGCCCCAAATCAGCCGGACCGGTCAGAGGTCCCGGCTTTCGCCGGGACGTCGCGGCGCGGGATGGCTGATGACGGCGCGACCTCGGCGGCATGTCCCGGCTTTCG
>DAIPIS010000104.1:0-8102 GCA_036770665.1 Meridianimarinicoccus sp. | reverse complement strand
GACGGGCGGTCCTTGGCAAAGGTCTCGGCCACGCGCTTGAGCGTCGCGCCGTCGATGCCCGTGATGTTCTCGACCACCTCCGGCGTGTAGGCCTTCACGACCTCGCGCACCTGGTCCATGCCGTGGACGCGCTGTGCGATGTATTCGCGGTCTTCCCAGCCGTTCTCGAAGATGTGCCACAGCATGCCGTGGATCACCGCGATGTCGGTGCCGGGGCGCAGGCGGACGAATTCGGTGGCATGGGCGGCCGTCCGGGTGAACCGGGGATCAAGCACGATCACGTTGGCGCGATTGGTTTCCTTGCCTTCCAGCACGTGCTGCAGGCTGACCGGATGCGCCTCGGCCGCGTTCGACCCCATGAAGATGATGGTCTTGGCGTTGCGGATGTCGTTGTAGCTGTTGGTCTGCGCGCCGTAGCCCCAGGTGTTGGCCACCCCTGCGACCGTGGTCGAATGGCAGATGCGCGCCTGGTGGTCGACGTTGTTGGTGCCCCAGAAGGCCGCGAACTTGCGGAACAGATACGCGCCCTCGTTCGAAAACTTGGCCGAGCCGAGCAAATAGATGGCGTCCGCGCCGGACCGGCCGCGGATGTCGGTCATCTTGGCGGTGATTTCGTCCAGCGCCTGATCCCAGCTGATCCGCTGCCATTCGCCGCCGACCTTCTTCATCGGATACTTGATCCGCCGGTCGCCGTGCACGAGTTCGCGCACCGATGCGCCCTTGGCGCAATGCGTGCCGCGGTTGATCGGGCTGCCATAGGCCGGTTCCTGACCGACCCAGACGCCGTTCTGCACCTCTGCCTTCACGGTGCAGCCGACCGAGCAGTGGGTGCAGATGTTTGTCCGGATCTCGATCGGTTGCGACATGTCGGTGAAGCCTGCGGCCTCCACCCGTCGCGTCATGCCGGCCCCGAGTGTGCCGAGTGCAGCAATCCCCCCGACGGCGACGCCGGAGGCGCGCAGGAAACTGCGGCGATCCAGAGGACGCGCGGCCATGCTTGCCGCCATCTGCGACAGGCGGCTGGACGACGCGGTCTCGCGGTGCGAGCGCTTGAACAGCATCAGTTTTTCCCCCGAGGATAGTAGCGGTTCGTCTCGTAATAGGTCTGGACATGCTCGGTTTCCTGATACCGCGCACGGGTGCGTTCATCCCCCGTCTGGGCGACCACCGGACGCGCACCCCCGGTGCCGACCGTCGCCGCTGCCGCCCCGGTCGCAGCTACCCCGAAAAAGGCCCTGCGGTTGAGCGATGGTCCTGTATCCCTCGACATGTCGTCCCCTCCCTTTTCCAGCCGGCTGCACCTGCGTGCGCCCGCACGGCTTTCACCATTTCACGCTGCCAGCGAAAACGCCCGCGCCTCGATATCGACAAGCAGACGTCCCACCTCGGCGACCGTCCGATAGAATTTTGCACTGGGTGCGATGGCCAGATCGTCGAAGAACTGCCCTGCCCAGGGTGCCAGATGCTGCGCGAAGAACGCCGCTTGCCGGTCCGGCCCGGCGGAAATCGTGCCATGCGCCATGTCGCCCATGACCTCGAACAACAGGGCGATGTGATCTTCGGGTTCGAATCGACCTTCGGCGCGCGCCACGCCAAGCGCCGCCAGATCGGCACGCACCTCGGCCAGGGGCCGTTCGTTCAGAAAGCCGGTCTGGTAGAAGCTGGCATAGGGCAGCAGTTCGCCGCGACCCACCCCGATGAACACCGAAAAATACTCGCGCTCCGCCTCGGTCGGCGTTGTGCGTGCCGCAGCCTGCGCCAATGCGGTGATCGCCTGACCAAAGGCGGAGGCGTCGCCGTCCAGCCGCGCGATGCCGGCGAGCAGCTCGGCGGATGGCGCCGACGCCAGCAGAGTTGCGACAAACCTGTACTGGTCGCCCCGTGCGCGATCCACCGCGTCGATTGCTGGCCCGCTGCCGGGCTGGCTGTCTTGCATGTTTTCAGTGCGCTCCCGTGACAGATGCAAAAAATTGCAACTGTATAAACACGATAAGGCGACTTTTGTTTTCTGTCCAGACGAACGAAGTGTCGCGCCCGTGAATGCAGAGGCACGAAACAGGTGCCGCGCCGATCAGCCCGGCAGCGCCCCGCCGTGGCGTCGACGCAGCGGTGATGGGGCGGACGCCTGCGCGGTCCGGGCCGGGGTGCCCCCGGACGCCACACCGCCCGGCGTGATGACGGCAGCCCGGTCCTGATCCGCCTGCGCTTCACTTGAACCTTCCTCTGAACCATCCTCGCAGACCGGCATGGGCGCGCCGTCAGCTTGCGCCCGTGCCGGGTCGGCGGCGGGCGCGCCACCGTCCGGGGCCGACACGGCAGGCGCTGGGTCCGCGGCAGCGACATCAAGCGACTCCGGGTCGGTCCGGGCCGTCGGTGCGCGTGGGGCGAACAGATCCCGCAGCATGCGTGCGGCGCGCTCTGGCGACGGGGCGCAGCCATCGCCCGGCACGCCGCCGGGCGTGTTCCAGTCCCAAGCGTAATCCACCGCCGGGTCGCGATAATCGCGGATCGCGGGCGTCGCCATCCAGACCTGTCGACGCGCGGCGTTCTGCAATGCTCGGGGCACGCCGGCCCGCAGGAAGGCGCTGATGTCGCTGCCTTCGGTCAGGTCTTCGATGCAGGGCAGGGCGGCAAGGTCGTCCTCGCTCAGGGTCGCGGGCGCCTCCGGGGGGGCTGGCAGCGGCGCGGGGTCGGTGGGGGGCGCGGGCACGGTTGCGGGCGGCGCAGTGTCCTGTGCGCGCTTGCGGCGCGACCAGCGGCTGATGAAGCTGTCGTCCTCGGTCATTGCCCCGGCTCCCGTCCCTTGCGGGCTTCCCATTTGTCCGCATGTCCCAGAACACGGGGTGCGCGCGCGGTAAATGCATCAGGGTCTGCCGGAACGCGCTTGCGCTTCTTGAACGGCATCTCGACATGGTGCGCCGTCACGAAATCGGCCACGATGTCCTGGATCGCCGCGGGCATCGGCACGATGTCCACGATCAGCGCAAGGTCTGACGCCAGCCCTTCGCCCTCGTACGGATCGGCGGTGACACAGGCGACCTCGGCGCAGGCGGGATCAGCGCCGCGCAGCGCCACCCACAGCGCGGGTCGCCCCGACATCAGGTTGTCGCGGTGGTGCGCGGTATCGCCCGACCACAGAACCAGATCGCGCCCGCCGAGGTACCAGGTCTCGACCCCGGCCTCGGTCGTCACAAGCGTGTTGGCCCGCGTCGCCGGTTCGCTGTCCAGCACGGCCAACGGGCGCAATTCGCCTTTGCCCCAGCGCGTCACGGGCGGGCGGCGCACCGCAAGGACCGAAACGCGGCATATCAGCTTCGGCATCGTTCCTCCTCGTTCCGCGCGGCACCGGCCAGCGGCAGTCCCGCCAGCAGGTTCTGCGGCTTCATCCGGATCGACCCGTCGGGGCCCTGGCCGAGCATCAGCCATACCGGCAGTCCGACCAGATCGGGGCGCACCCGCGACGGATCGACGACATGCAACTCGAACAGCCCCACCAGTGTGGCAGGCATCGGCTGACCGTGCCAGAGCGCGTCGCCGATCGCGGTGCCATGCTGGTCAAGCCCCACATACCAGCGCAGGTCGATACCTTCGGCGCGGGTGCGCGGCGTGATCGTCACCTCCACCCCCAGCATGTGCCGCACGAAGGCCGCCAGCGCCACGGCCATGCCGCGCCGGGCCTCGGGGTCGCCGCCGAAGTTCAGCACGGTTGTATGCGCGTCCGACCGCGACCAGTAGGTCCAGTCGTTGCCGCCGCCCAGCACGTCGAGACTGTCGAGCCCGCCCGACAGCATCGCCGTGAGGGGCGAGGCGTGCATCTCGGCCTCCAGCAGCGCGACCAGTTCCTCGTCGGCCAGATGCAGCGCGCCGTCCTTCAGATGTCCGCGCTGCGGCCGGAACAGGCATTCCGCGGCGCGCAGCACCTGCGGGTCGTCGCAGCCATCCAGCGCGTTGCGCAGGATCAACTGCAGCAGTTGCGCCATGAACAGCACCGGCATGCGCAGCCCCTCGTCAAGGATCGCGCGGTAGCCGTCCTCGATCGTGCCCGCACGCACCAGCCGGTCGCGCAGCGCCAGAAAGAAGCGCCAGTTCTCTTGTGCGTCGCGGTCCTGCACCGCGGCCAGCGCCACCTCGGGCACCGGTGCGCGCGGCTCCGACAGAAGCCGCGCGTGCAGCGCCCGCTCGCCCGCGCAGGCCTCGGGCGGGGGCACAAGCTCGGGCCGGGCCAGCCAGGCCAGCAGCAATTCGTCCGTCACCAGCATCCGGCCCCGCGCATCCAGCCGGGTCAGGTGATGGCCCGAGGCGACCCAGAATTCCGGCATCAGTCGCGCCCCCGCAGCTGCATCAGGTCGACCGTGTCTGCGACCTCGTCTTCCTCGAAGAACTGGAAGGCGCGGTCGTGGCCTTGCAGGTGGCTGGCCGAAAACGCGGTCTCGTCGCGCGGACGCAGGGTGCGGAACTGCTCGCGGATCGCGCCGTCCTCGTGCCGGCGGTGCAGGGCGATCAGCGTGTTCAGCGGATGGTCGCGGCACAGGCTTTCGGCCAGCGCGATTTCCTCCGCGGCGGCGGGCAGGGCCACGTCCATCGACGGTGCGCCCAGCCGCGCCACCAGCTGCCGCGCCAGCGCCATGACGAGGGCGTCGCGCTCCTCCGACCGGGCTTCCTGCACGGCGACCAGCGTCGAATGGCCGAAACTGTCCACCCCGAGAAAGCCCGAGCGAAAGGCGATCGCCTCCTTGCGGGACAGGCTGTCGGGCGCGCGGCCCCAGAACAGGAAGGTGCCCGGCACCGCCCATTCACCGGGCTCCGCCGCAGGGGCGAAGACCACCGTGTCGGAGGGATCGAGCCGGATGGTCCGGGGCAGGCGCGTCACAGCAGCGGCCCCGCGGCATCGCGCCAGACCTGCACCGCCAGCGCCTCGGCCAGCGGCGGATAGCGCCGACCGCCGCCCGAGGGCGTCACCTCCACCATCTGCCCGCCCTCGATCCGGCGCACCCCGCGCAGCAGCGGCGGATCGACCCGCACCAGATAGCGGTTGGTCACCGCGTCGAAGCCTTCGTGCGTCCAGCGGTCGACGTAGAGCATCAGGTACGACGCGAAGGTCGCGATGATCGCGTCGTCCGGATCGAACGCCTCTTCCTTGAGCGAGGTGGAGTGGGGATAACGGCCGGCATCAATGAGGTGATCGCGGTCGGCGATCAGTTCGACCGCAAAGACCATCCAGTCGGGAACATCGCTCTCGGCGCAGCCCGGCGTTGCCGCAAACCGCCCGCCGCCCAGCCGTGCGCCGTCGTAGATCACCTGATCGGGCCAGGCCAGCCGCACCGGGCGTTCCGGCGGGCAGTGCGCGGCCAGCGCATCGGCCAGCGCCGTCATCCCCAGAAGGAAGGCCAGCCGCGCTTCGGCGAGCGGCATGTCCGGTTCCAGCACCACGGCCGCGGCCAGCAGTCCCGGCGTGCGGTGCACGACCAGCGTGCCTGCGCCGTGATCCGGCGCAAGCCCTGCGGCATGCACGAGCACGTCGCGCGTGTCGGTCCGGTGCAGCGTGAACGGCGGCGGCAGCAGGATGGGTTGGTCCGCGCTCGCCCACGCAGTTTCCGACGGCATGTCTCCCCCCTCAGCTTTACAGCGCTTCCCGATGTGCGAAGATCGGTCTATGGCTCAACGGGTACAACAGCCGAGGGCACGAGAAAAGGCCGATGCAAGACCGCTCCTCCACCCGACTGATCTGCACCTGCGACGGCACGATGACCCTGGCACCCGAGACGCTGGGTGCCGACGGCAAGCCCGCAAGCCAGCTGTGCCGCGCCCAATTGGACCGGTTCCGCGACGCGCTGGGGCAGTTCGCCAGCGTGACCGTCGCCTGCACGCAGGAAGCGCCGCTGTTCACCGAGGTGGCCGAGGATGCGGGGTTCGACGGGACCCTGCACTTCGCCAACATCCGTGAAACCGCAGGCTGGTCCGATCAGGGCGCGCAGGCCGCGCCGAAGATGGCGGCGCTGCTGGCGATGGCCGAGGTCGCGGCTGCACCGTTCGAGATCATCAGCCTCGAAAGTGGTGGCGTGGCGCTTGTGCTGGGCCGGGACGCGGTGGCACTCGAGGTGGCCCAAGGGCTGTCGGACCTGCTCGACCTGACCGTTCTGTTGCTGCCGGGGGCCGATGTGCCGCCACCGCGCCGCACGACATGGCCCGTGCTGCAGGGCCGCATCGCCCGGGCCACGGGGCATCTGGGCGCGTTCGAGCTGACCGTGAACGGCTATGCCGCGCCCGCGCCGTCATCGCGCGCGCGGCTGGAGTTCGGCGCGGCGATGGACGGCGCGGTGTCGCGCTGCGACGTGGTGATCGACGTGACTGGCGGCCGGGCGCTGTTCCACGAAACCCGGCCCGGCTATCTGCGCGCCGACCCGCGCGACCCGGCTGCCGTGGCGCGGCTGGTGGCGCAGGCCGGGCAACTGGTGGGCACGTTCGACAAGGCGCGGTACATCGATTTCACGCCCGGGCTATGCGCCCATGCGCGCAACACGATCACCGGCTGCACCCGCTGTCTCGATCTGTGCCCGACCGGTGCAATCCAGCCAGCGGGTGACACCGTGGCGATCGACCCCGCGATCTGTGCCGGTTGCGGCCAGTGCGCTGCGGCCTGCCCCACCGGGGCGGCGGCCTATGCGCTGCCGGTCGTGTCCACCGTCGCCGCGCGGTTGCGGCGCGGTCTTGCCGCGTGGTTCGAGGCCGGGGCGCGGGTTGCCCCGGTCGTGCTGTTCCATGACGAGGCCCATGGTGCCGCGCTGATCGACGCGCTGGCCCGCTTCGGGCGCGGCCTGCCGGCGCATGTGATCCCGCTGCAGATCAACGAGCCGAGCCAGGTCGGCCCCGAGACGATGGCGGCCGCCCTCGCATGGGGTGCTGGCGCGGTGCGCGTGCTGGCCAAGGCGCGCCCGGCCCATCCGCTCGACGGGCTTGCGGCGACACTTGATCTGATGACCGTGATCGGGGCCGCGATGCGCCTGCCGGACGGAAGCTGCGCGCTGATCCAGACGGACGACCCCGATGCACTTGACGCGGCGCTGTGGCACCCGGCCCCCGGCGAGCGGGCACAGCGGTCGGGATTTCTGCCGCCCGACGACAAGCGTGGGTTGCTGACGCTGGCGCTGTCCGAACTGAACCGGACCGCCCCCGCCCCGGCCGGGCAGGTCGCGCTGCCGGTTGGCGCACCATTCGGCCGGGTGGACCTGAACACCGACGCGTGCACGCTCTGTCTGGCGTGCGTCGGGGCCTGCCCCGCTGGCGCGCTGACCGACAACCCCGACACGCCGATGCTGCGCTTCACCGAAAACGCCTGCGTGCAGTGCGGCATCTGTGCTGCCACCTGTCCGGAGCAGGCGATCACGCTTGTCCCGCAGGTCGATTTTGACGCGTGGACGCAGCCACGGCGCATCTTGAAGGAAGAAGCGCCGTTCTGCTGCACCGCCTGTGGCAAGGCCTTTGGCACCGGGTCGAGCCTGCGGCGCGTGATGGAACGGCTGGACGGTCACTGGATGTTCAGCGGACCGGACGGGGCCGAGCGCAGGCGCCTCCTGACCATGTGCGACGACTGTCGCACCCGCGCCGTGGTGATCGCGGGGTTCGATCCGCACGAAGCTCCGAAATAGGACGTGTCGACGACAGCGAAACGCACGGCGTGCCGATCGTCATGCCCCTGATGCCCATGTCGTTGCCGCAGTCGGTGCTGGGCCCGCCGGACGACACGGGGCAGAGACACATTCTTCCGTCCAACCCGGCTGATGTCGCCTGCAGCACGCTGCACCGTCGCACGCGGCATGTCGCACACCCCGGAACGCATGACCGCTTCCGGGATTGCGTCAGAAGATGTCCTGCGACGCGGACACCCGGCACTTTGCGTCGCGCCCGAAGCGCGGCGCGACACGCACGGGCGCGGTCCGGTTTGCCGAATGGCGGTTCCTGTCGGCGGTTGGGTCTGTCTGGACCACCCCAGCCCTGCCGTTCCAGACGGGGCGGAGGCAGCGCGCGCCGGTCAGCCGTCAGGCCCGCGTGCTGTTCGACACCATGCGCACGCCCCATGGCACCCGGACGCATGTGTTCGCCAA
>DAIPIS010000352.1:0-1766 GCA_036770665.1 Meridianimarinicoccus sp. | reverse complement strand
CGAGCTGGAGCTGGCGCTGCGCGGCCCCCGGCGGCGTGCCGACCACGGCCTGGTTTGCCGCCGCCACGTTGCCGATCTGCGCCGGCTGGGCTTGCAGGGCGGTGGAGGCCAGCAGGGCCCCGAGCGTCGTCGCTGTCGTAAATCGCTTAGCCATGATTCTGCCCTCCTGCGTCCAATCCTTCGTCCTCTGGTTTTCTTGGTTCCGCCCTGCCGCGAAAACTAGCATCTTTTCGAACACAACGTCAGAACGAAAGACACCACGACCTCGAAGCTGTCCAGCTTGAAGTTCTGAATGTTTGTGTCACGCTTGAAATGGGCCGCGTCCAGCGCCACGCTAAGTGTCCGACCCGATAAGGGTCGAGCGATATCGGCAGTTTGTGATTCACGTCGGTGTGCGAAGACTGACGGGGTCACGATGCCCTGGACTGATACCGCTCGTTGTGAACATGGCCGGCCGAGCCAGCGCTACGCAAGCGACATGACGGACTGGGAGTGGGCGCTCTTTACGCCGTTCCTGCCGCCGCCACGGCGGCTGGGAAGGCCGCGGACAACCGACCTGCGCGATGTCACCAACGTGATCCTCTATCTCGTATCGACCGGTTGCCGATGGCATATGAGAGCATGCAAGACCATGCGTCGCCTACCACCCATGAGCCCAGCCTACCACGCTCAAACGCTCGTCGGCTCCCCACGGTTTTTCATGCTCTCCAAGTCGCCGGGATGGGCTAACCGACGCGCTCCGTCGGAGCGTCACCCGTTCTCGATCCCGATCGAGAGCGCGACAGCCACCGGCGAGGAGTTGGGGTTCCCCAAGAACTAGGACGTCGTCACCCGCTTCATCCTCGACCACAGCGCCGACCTCAAGGCGATGGCGCCCGACGATCCCCCGCGGCTGACGGCGGACGTGCTGATCGATTTCTGGCAGAGACGCTCGCGTGCCATGCCCCGGCCGAGCACGCTGGAGCGGCGGCTGGCGTAATGGCGGCGGCTGCACGGGGCGCCCAACCTCGCGGGACAGTTCGGGTTTCCTGCACTGCGGTCGCTGCTGGCGCGCGCCTGCGCCGCCATTCGCGCCGTCCGAGGCCATGCTACGAAGAAATTGGCGAACCCCGTCGAACGCGCAATCCTCGACCGGCAGGTCGCTACGCGCGCCCGGTCTGCACGGCCCACGCGAAGCGGCGCTAATCGAGACCGCCAGGGGCACCGGCGACAGACGGCGGTCCGAGATCGCGAGCCTGCGCGTCGAGGACCTCGACCGGCCGGCCTTCGCGGCGGACCGCACCATCACGTCGCTGCTGCGCAAGACCAAGACCCACAAGAAGACCCCGCCCCCGCTCCTGATGCTGACGGAGCGCTCCGCGAATGCACTCGACGCATCGTCCCGCGCGAGAAAAGTTGCCACCCAAACAAAATCATGGAATTGCAGCACGAAGTCTCGCTAAGCAGCTTATTTTCCTAAACCGAGACAGTTGCACTTTCGGGGAAATTGGTTCGGAAACCGCAACACGCACGCCATCGAGTGACGCGATCAACAGGTCGCGGCGACGGAGCGGTACGAAGCTGGCCCTGCGCCCATGATCCCCCGTTGCGCAGTGCCGCTCTGCGCTGCCGGCTATGGTCGCCGACGGTCCACATATGGCACCGATGGCCCTGAACTTGAAGCGGGCCTCCAGCCATCGGTACGGTTCACGCCCCCTGCCCCGCCATAGGACCTCGGCAGCGCACACCCGCGAGCCATGCGACGCTACTGCAAAGCGCCAGCCTAG
>DAIPIS010000351.1:0-1767 GCA_036770665.1 Meridianimarinicoccus sp. | reverse complement strand
TTGTGGCTGGCGGAGATCATGATCCCGAGGTCGGCGCGCATCGACGTGGTCAGGAAGCCCACGGCGGGCGTGGGCACCGGGCCCAGAAGCAGCACGTTCATGCCGGTGGACGTCAGCCCCGCGGTCAGCGCGTTTTCCAGCATGTAGCCCGACAGTCGGGTGTCCTTGCCGATCACCACGCGGTGCCCGTTGCGCCCGTCGCGGCGGAAGTATCGCCCCGCCGCAGCACCCAGTTTCAGCGCCATGTCCGCCGTCATCGGATAGGTGTTGGCCCGACCGCGCACGCCATCGGTTCCGAAAAGTGTCCTGCCGCCCATTGTGCCCGTCCTTCTGCCCCGGTTGCGGCCCGTTACGACCGCGCGTTGCCCGCGCCGCCGATCAGGGCCATCTGCAGGCTGAGCGCCTGTCGGGTTTCGGCCACGTCGTGCACACGCAAGATATTAACGCCTTGTGCCACGGCGTGCAGCGCCACCGCAATGGAGCCGTGCACCCGTTGCGGCGGCGTTTCGCCGCCACCGATCACGCCGATGAAACGTTTGCGCGACGCACCCAGCAGAACCGCGCATCCCAACGCGTGGAACACCGCGATATCGCGCAGAAGTTGCAGATTGTGGTCGACGGTCTTGCCGAAGCCGATGCCGGGGTCGACGATGATCCGCGCGCGCGGGATGCCCGCGGCTTCGGCCATGGCGATGCGCGCGGCGAGCCAGTCGAACACGTCGAGCGTCACGTCGTCATAAGCGGGCGCGTCCTGCATGGTCTTGGGGTCGCCCTGCGCATGCATGAGGCACACGGGCACGCCGCGCGCGGCCACCAGCGGGGCCAGCGCGGGATCGAAACCAAGGCCGGACACATCGTTCACGATCATTGCACCGGCGTCCAGTGCCGCCTGCGCCACGGCGGCCTTGCGCGTGTCGATGGAGAGCGGCACCTGCCCCGCCGCGTGCAGCGCCGCGATCACCGGCACGACGCGGGCGATTTCGTCATCCATGGGCACCGGGTCCGATCCGGGGCGCGTGGACTCCCCGCCGATGTCCAGCAGGTCGGCCCCGGCCTGCGCCAGTGCGCGGCCATGGGCGATGGCCACCTCCGGGTCGAAGAACAGCCCGCCGTCGGAAAAGCTGTCGGGCGTCACGTTGACGATGCCCATGATCGACGGGCGGGCGGGGGCCGTTCCCGGCAGGAGGGCGCGCGGGGCACAAAGACGGTCGCGTTCGGCTTCGGTCAGATCGCCCGGACCCAGCCGGACCGGCGGCGTGTCCCGGCGCAGCAGGTCCACCGCGGCGAACCATGTCCATCCCCCCGCCAGCGGCAGCGCATCCGCCGGGCGCGGGCCGGTCTGCACGACGGGGCGCAGCGCGCGCGGGGCCGTGTCAGACACCCGTCGTCACCTGCAAGCCGTCCGTCCCGATGGGGACGGCATCCCCCAGCACCACCAGCCGGGCGATGCCCAGCCGCCGCGCCAGCCAGGGGGCCAGCGCCGCCATCGCCAGCGGTGCCGCGGGCGTGTCGTCGCGGGCGTCCACCACGATCTTGGACGGTGCCCAGACCGACATCTGACCGTTGCGCAGCCCCCAGTCGAGTTCGGTACGGCTGTCCACCACCACGCAGCGCGGATCGCGGGCGGCCATCCGCCACGCTGCCTGCTCGAACGCCAGGAGATCGAGCCGACGTTGCACCGCCGCGGGCACGCCGCCCGCCGCCGCTCCCGGTGCCGCCCCCAGTGCCACCCCCCGTGCCGCCGCAGGTGCCACCCCCTGTGCCGCC
>DAIPIS010000350.1:0-1772 GCA_036770665.1 Meridianimarinicoccus sp. | reverse complement strand
GCCATGTGCCGCACGATCATGTCGGCGGGGTCGCGCCGGGGGGCGATGATGGCCACCATGCGCTGCGATCACCCGGACGTGGAGGATTTCATCACCGCCAAGTCCGACAGCGCGCGGCTGCGCATGTTCAACCTGTCCGTGCTGATCACGGATGATTTCATGGCGGCGGTGAAGGCCGACAAGACGTGGGATCTCGTGTTCGACGGCACGGTCTACAGGACACTCCGCGCGCGGGACCTGTGGGACAGGATCATGCGGTCGACCTATGATTTCGCCGAACCCGGCGTGATCTTCATCGACCGGATCAACGCGGCCAACAACCTGCGCTATTGCGAGACCATCGCGGCCACCAACCCCTGCGGCGAGCAACCCCTGCCGCCTTATGGCGCGTGCCTGCTGGGGTCGATCAACATGGCCAAGCTGGTGGCGGATCCGTTCGAGGACCGCGCGCGGCTGGACGAGGCGGCACTCGACGATCTGGTGCGCACGGCGGTGCGGATGATGGACAACGTGGTCGATGCCTCGCGGTTTCCGCTGGAGGCGCAGGCGGCGGAGGCCCGCGCCAAGCGCCGGATCGGGCTGGGGGTGACGGGGCTCGCGGATGCGCTCTTGATGGTGGGCCAGCGGTACGGGTCCGAGGAGGCGGCGCGTCAGACCGACCGCTGGTTGCACGCGCTCGCCCGCGCCGCGTATCTGGCCTCAGCCGATCTGGCAGCCGAAAAGGGGGCGTTCCCGCTGTTCGACCGGGACGCGTATCTGGCAAGCGGCACGATGCAGGGCATGGACGCCGACGTACGCGCGGCGGTGGCCGAGAAGGGCATCCGCAACGCGCTTCTGACCTCCATCGCGCCCACGGGCACAATCAGCCTTTATGCCGGGAACGTGTCGTCGGGGATCGAGCCCGTGTTCGCCTACAGCTATACGCGCAAGGTGCTTCAGAAGGATGGCAGCCGGACCGAGGAAGAGGTCGTCGACTACGCGGTGCAGTTGTGGCGGGAGAAGTTCGGCGACCGCCCGCTGCCCGACCATTTCGTCAACGCCCAGACGCTGGCCCCGCTGGACCACGTGCGGATGCAGGCGGCGGCGCAGCGGTGGGTGGACAGTTCCATCTCCAAGACGATCAACTGCCCGGAGGACATCGACTTTCAGGCGTTCAAGGACGTCTACATGGCGGCCTGGGACCAGGGCTGCAAGGGCTGCACGACCTACAGGCCGAATGCGGTCACGGGCAGCGTGCTGAGTGTGAGCGAAACGCCGTCCGCCGCATCGGGCGCGCGTCTGCGGGCCGCGCGCGAAGCGGCCGGGCTGACGGTGGAGGCGCTGGCCGAGGCGCTGGCCCTTGCGCCCGAGGTTGTGGCCATGGCCGAGTCGCAGGGCGTCGCGGGGCTCGCGTCGTTCGATGCGATGGCGGAGCGTCTGGGCGTGACGGCAGCATGGCTGCGCGACGGTGCGTCGGACGCGGCGCAGGCCGCAGGCCCGAAGCCCGCGGCGGAGCGGGAGGCCCCGGCGCAAGGCCGGGGCGCCATGGCACCCGGCGGCGGCGACGTGGTCTACATGACCGAACCGCTGAATCGGCCGACGGGGCTGACCGGGGCGACCTACAAGCTCAAGTGGCCCGACAGCCCCCATGCGATCTACATCACCATCAATGATATCGAGGTCCACGGCCAGCGCCGCCCGTTCGAGATCTTCATCAATTCCAAGAACATGGAGCATTTCAGCTGGACCGTCGCGCTGACGCGGATGATCTCGGCGGTGTTCCGGCGCGGGGG
>DAIPIS010000103.1:4389-8237 GCA_036770665.1 Meridianimarinicoccus sp. | reverse complement strand
CTTTCCGTGTTTCCTGCGGCAGGACGATTCCTGCACCTGATGTTAGAAAATAGGCAGGGCGCCTAGTAAATGGACGAAATGAAAAAACATGCGCAGTTGGGGGGCGATGCGGTGCTGAGTGCCGACGAAATGCGCAGTCTTGAAACGGCGGCGATCGCTGCGGGGCGCGTCACCGGGGCCCAGTTGATGGACCGGGCCGGGCGCGGTGCCGTCCGGGCCTGTCTTTCGCATTGGTCCGATCTGGGCGGCGGCCCACGACGCGCGGTCGTGTTGTGCGGACCGGGAAACAACGGTGGGGATGGCTATGTGATGGCCTGCGATCTGGCTGCGCGGGGGTGGTCCGTCGCGGTCCACGCGCTGGGAGACCCGGCGCGTCTGCCGCCCGACGCACGGGCCGCGCATGACGCATGGTGCCGGGTGGGGCCGGTCGCGCCGCTGGCGCAAGCCCCCGGCGCGATGGCGGGGGCCGACATGGTGATCGACGCGCTGTTCGGCATCGGCCTTGCCCGTCCGCTCGGGGCCGACGTGGGCGCCGTGCTGGCCGGCGTGCCCGCAAGCGCGCGCCGCCTCGCGGTCGATGTGCCGTCCGGGCGTGATGCCGATACCGGCGAGGTGCTGGGTGCTGCCTTTGTCGCCGACCTGGCGGTCACGTTCCATGCCGCGAAGCCGGTTCACGCGATGCTGGCCACCGAGGGAATTTCCACCGTGATCGTGGATATCGGCCTGTGAGCCTGTCCGCCCTGCCGCCGCTGTCGCCCGCGCTCATCGCACGTCTGGCCAAGCACGAACACCAGCACAAGTACGACCACGGCCATGCGCTGATCGTCGCCGGTGGGCCCGGGCAGGGCGGGGCGGCGCGCCTTGCGGCAATGGCGGCGCTGCGCGTGGGCGCGGGGCTGGTCACGCTGGGCTGCCCGCCCGACGCCCTGACCGAGAACGCCGCACAGATGACTTCGGTCATGGTGCGGCCCTTGCGCGGGTCGGCAGGGCTGGAAGACGCGCTCACCGATCGCCGGTTGTCGGCGCTGTGTGTCGGCCCCGGACTGGGCCGGGGGACCGAGCCGCGCAACATGGTGCGCGTGGCGCTGGCGGCGCGGCGGCCCGTGGTGCTTGACGCCGACGCGCTCACGAGCTTTGCCGAAACGCCCCGCGCGTTGTTCGTGCTGCTGCACGGCGGAGCGATCCTGACGCCGCACATGGGCGAATTCGCACGGCTCTTCCCCGAACAGGCGACGGGGCTGGCGACTGCGGGTCTCGACGCCCGGCGCGCGGCGGTGCGCGCCGCGGCGGCGCGGTCGGGCGCGGTGGTCCTGCTGAAAGGGGCGATCACGCTGGCCGCCGATCCCGCCGGGCACATGGCCGAACTGCACCTGACCGGGGCGCAGGCGGTGCCGTGGCTCGCCACCGCCGGAACCGGTGATGTGCTGGCGGGGTTGCTGGCCGGTCTGCTGGCGCGTGGCTTTTCCCCCCTGCAGGCGGTGGAGGCAGGCGCATGGCTGCACGCGGCGACCGCCCGTCACGCCGGGCCCGGTCTGATCGCCGAGGACCTGCCCATGCGGCTGCCTGCCGTGTTCGCGCATCTGGGGCTGTAGACGGCGGGCCCGCGTCCGCGCGATTTTCCCCCTCGCATCCCCTTGCGGCTCTTGTTAGAAGGCGCGGAATTCGCTGGACGCCCTTGCGGCCGGTACGGATCATTGCGGGTGTGGCGGAACTGGTAGACGCACCAGATTTAGGTTCTGGCGCCGCAAGGCGTGGGGGTTCGAGTCCCTTCACCCGCACCACGGACTTGGGAACAGAGGACAAGACACAGATGCAGGTCACCGAGACCCTGAAGGATGGGCTCAAGCGCGGCTATGAGATCACGCTCACGGCCGCCGAGCTGGACGCCAAGGTTGTTGAAAAGCTGGCCGAGGCGCAGCCCGACATCGAGATGAAGGGCTTCCGCAAGGGTAAGGTCCCCATGGCGCTGCTGCGCAAGCAGTTCGGCCCGCGCGTGCTGGGCGAAGCGATGCAGGAAGCCGTGGACGGGGCCATGTCGCAGCATTTCGAAACCACCGGCGACCGGCCCGCGCTCCAGCCCGAGGTCAAGATGACCAATGCGGCGTGGAAGGAAGGCGACGACGTGGTGGTGGCGCTGAACTACGAAGCGCTCCCGGACATTCCCGAGGTCGATCTGTCCGGTATCACACTGGACAAGATGGTCGTGACGGCCGATGACGTGTCTGTCGACGAAGCGCTCGCGAGCCTTGCGGCGACGGCGCAGAGCTTTGCGGACAAGGGCGACGGGGCCACAGCCGAAGACGGCGACCAGGTCGTGATCGACTTCGTGGGCAAGATCGATGGGGAACCCTTCGACGGGGGAGCCGCCGACGACTACCCGCTGAAGCTGGGGTCCAATTCCTTCATCCCCGGTTTCGAGGACCAGTTGGTCGGCGTGAAGGCGGGTGACGAGAAGGCCGTGACGGTCAGCTTCCCGGAGGATTACCAGGCGCCGCATCTGGCCGGCAAGGATGCCGTGTTCGACTGCACCGTCAAGGCTGTGAAGTCGGCGGCGCCGGCGGCGATCGACGACGAGTTGGCGAAGAAATTCGGTGCCGAAAGTCTGGACGCGCTGAAGGGCCAGATCCGGACACGACTCGAGGCGGAGTACGCCGGTGCCGCGCGATCGGTCATGAAGCGCCGCCTGCTGGATGCGCTGGACGAACGCGTCAGCTTCGACCTGCCGCCGACGTTGGTCGACGCCGAGACGAAGCAGATCGCCCACCAGCTCTGGCATGAGGAAAATCCGGACGTCCACGGCCATGATCACCCGGAGATCACGCCGACCGACGAGCACATGAAGCTGGGCGAACGGCGTGTGCGCCTGGGCCTGTTCCTTGCGGATCTGGGCCAGAAGAACGCGATCCAGGTCAGTGATGCGGAAATGACCCAGGCCGTGATGGCGCAGGCCCGGCAGTATCCGGGGCAGGAGCGGCAGTTCTTCGAATTCATCCAGCAGAACCAGCAGATGCAGCAGCAGATCCGCGCGCCGCTGTTTGAGGACAAGGTCGTCGATTACATTTTCGAATTGGCGACCGTGACCGAAACGAACGCGACCAAGGACGAACTTCAGAAGGCCGTCGAGGCGCTCGAAGACCTCTGATTCGCGGCGGCCGGTGACGCCGGACCCGCGGGCAGACGCACGGGGCCGCCTTCGGGCGGCCCTTTCGCGTTCCTGACCCGTGCGTCAACTGGCGCGGACGGATAGGGTGCGGGACGTCCGGATTGCACGGGACACGCGGTTCATCTTGTCGGTTTTCTCATGCGGATAGGCGATGCGCATGGCGTTTGGCGCGGTCCGGACAGGGTGGTACCAGTCTGACTGTCTCAATCGAAGGTCACCAGATCATGCGTATCCGTCCTCTTGCACTGACGATCATCGCCGCGGCGTGGACAGCATTGGTGCCTGCTGTGGCTTCCGAATACGTCATGCGTGTCCACAGCGACCCGCGGGACGAACCCACGGTGCTGCGGGTCGTGGTGCCCGGCCTGTCGCTCTTTTCCGACGTCCCCGAGGAGCTTGTGCTCGATCTCGATGGCGATGGGGTGGACGACATCTGGGTCACGCTGATCTCGTCGGTCACGAAAACGCCGCTCACCGGTTTCGAAACCGCGACCAGCCTCCGGGTCACGGGCCGCAACGGCGTGGCTGTCGGCGTTTCCGGCCCGATGCAGCCCGGCGATGCCATCAAGCGTGGCGACCAGTTCTATCGCAGCGTGTCGCTGGCCCGTTTCCAGGGCAATGCACGGACCGAGTTCTTCTTCGGGTCGTGGGTTCGCGGACCGGAGGAGATGACGGGTATCCTGCC
>DAIPIS010000103.1:0-4289 GCA_036770665.1 Meridianimarinicoccus sp. | reverse complement strand
CCCGGCGGTGGGTGCCGTTGTATCCCTGCCGCCCGCGTTTTCGACAGAAGGGCACGAGGATACATGACCAAGACCGACCTGCCGCGCGATCCGATGGACCTGGCCAGCCGCGATGGCTTGCCCGATGCCCTGCGTGTGTTGCTGGCTGATCTGCCGCGTGCGGGGTGGGAAACGCATCCCGCATTCGGCGGGCTGGCGCAATTCTGGATGGAGCGGCACATTCTGTTTCGCCGTCTGCTCGACGCGTTGCGCACGGATGCCGAGGCCCGTCTGGATCATGCCTTGGCCCCCGATGTGTTCGCGGCGCGGGTGAACCGGTTTGGCGGGATGCTGATCAGCACGCTCCACGAACATCACGGGGTGGAGGACACGGTCTATTTCCCGCAGATGCACGCCATGGAACCGCGCCTTTTGCGCGGCTTCGACATCCTTGACCGCGACCACCATGCGCTCGATGCGTGGCTGGCGCGGCTTGAGACCGCCGCAGCACACGCGGTCGTGGCGCCGACAACCGATGCGGTCGGGGCGTTGCACGGCGAACTGGCGCGGTTTGCGCCGCTCTTGAACCGTCACCTGGAAGACGAGGAAGACCTTGTCGTGCCTGTGATCCTGCGCACGGGCCTGCAGTAGGCGCGTCAGCCGCCGAAGGTGACGATGGCGGCGCCCATGGCGATCAGCGCGGCGGTCAGCTGCGCGATCAGCACGGTGCGGGCGCGCGGCGGCGCAAACGGGCGGCCCGCCTGCATGCGGCCCCACGCAGTCGCCGCCAACGCCGTGAGGACTGCGGCAGCGGTCAGCTTCAGATGCCAGCTTCCGCCGAGGTGCATGGTCGCTCCATAGCGCCCGATCCACATGGGCACGCCCGTCAGCCACAACAGTCCGATCGCCGCGAGCCCCACGGTCGCGATCGGGCGGATCGCGGCGCGGAAATGGACGGTGGCGTCGGGGCTGGCCCGTGCGCGTTCCATCAGGATCAGCACCGCCGCGCCGCCGCCGAAGGCCAGCGCGAAGCCCACGTAATGCAGCAGCGTCAGGATCACGGGGCAGGCTCCAGCCCCAGATCGGTGGCGGTCAGCCGGTATGCCTTGCCGAAGCCGCCGTTGAGCGCTGCGTCCGTGACCGCCAGCCGCACGAAACAGAAATCGCCAAAATCGATATAGAGCTTCGCCTTCGGCGCGCGTTGGAGGTAGTGCGCGCGCAACGCCGTCCAGCCTTCGGCCCCGTGTTCGGTGAACTGCGCGCGGCAGGCCAGCGTGATGCGCGGGTGGGTGAGCGGGTCGCCCCTTGTCCCCGGCTCCCCCAGCAGCAGCGAACAGGCCGGGTTCGCCCGCAAGGCACCGGTGTGGGTCGACAGGTCGGACACGAGCGTCAGCGGCTGCCCGTCCGGTCCCGGCACCACGGCCACACGGGTAACGGACGGTGCACCGGTGGCGGGGTCGATCACGCCAAGCGCGCCAAAACGCGCCGCTCGCAGCAGGGCTTGCCCCAGCGCGCGGGCATCGTCATCGGTCGGGTTGACGGGATCGCGTTTTTCCATGGCGCCACCGTAGTCGCGGCTGCGGCCTGCGCAAGTGGCAGCGTGCCCCGCTGCCCGTCCCGGTCGCCGCAGATGCGATGGTGTCAGCGGTCCACGGGCAGGCCGCTTGGCACCGCGTCGGGAATGCCGAACCGCCCCGCGATGGCCGCGGGATCGGTGAGCGCATCGAGGAACGCCAGAAGCGCATCGAGATCGGCCGCGCTCAGGTCCGCGCGCCACGATGTGGCGGCGGCGCGGATCGCCACGACCTCGGACGGGGTGTCGAGGATCGCCCAATCCGCGGCCCCCTGCAGCGGTGGCAGCAGCGCCTGCGCCCGGTCATACCCGTCCGAGGCGCCCTTCGGGTCGGCATGGGCGGCCAGGAATGCGCGCAAGTCGGCGTGCGCGCCCGCGTGCCCCCATGGCCCCGTGCGCGTCACATTGCGCAAGGGCGGGGTGCGGAACGCGAACAGGTCCGCCGGGTCGCCGGTCACGCGGTAGCGCCCTTCGTCGCGGGCGTGCGTCTCGAACCGCGCGACCTTGCCGGGGCCGATCTGTGGCAGGCCCATCGCATGGAACCGCTGGTCGGTCAGGAACGGCCCGGCGTGGCAGGTGGCACATCCCGCGTCGCCATGAAACACCGCCATGCCATCCGCCGCCGCGCCGGTCAGGGTCGCGTCGCCGCGCAGGTGGCGGTCGTACGGGCTGTCGTCGCTGCGCCATTCGAACGCCATGAAGGCGGCAATGGCGTTGGAGATGTCGGCAAATCCGATGTCGTCCGGCCCGGTGAGATGCGGGTAGACCGCGACGAACCGATCGGCATAGGCGGGGATGGCCGCCACGCGCCGCGCGATGATGTCCCACGCGCCGCCGGGGCCGGTGATCCGCCCCTGGCGCACGGCTTGCGCCACGTCGTTCTCGCTGTAGTGCCCGGCCATCTCGTCGGGGCTGAGGACCGGGAACATGGTCTGTGCGGAGACGATGCCGGAAAACCCGGCGGCCATGTCGTCTTCCAGCGGTGTGCGGAAGCCCGCCTTGCGGGTCGGGTCCAGTTCGACCCGGCCGTCATGGAAGATCGCGGGCAGGTCCCGCGCGCCAAGGTTGAACAGCGCGGGCGCGTTGCGGGGCAGGCGGCGTTCCGGCAGGTTGTCCGGGTCGGCGCTGCGGTCGGGACCAAGCCCGATCCCGCCTTCGCCCAGCGACAGCGACACGCCGTCGGCGCTGGCAAAACGCGGGTGATGGCAGGTGGCGCAGGATATGTTGCGGTTGCCCGACAGGATCGGGTCATAGAACAGGTGCCAGCCCAGTTCGGCCTCGGCCCGGTTCACGGGCAGGAAATCTGCCTCGCTCAACGCACGAGGCAGGTCCGCCGCCTGCGCAGCAACGGGCAAAAGGGCAATGCACAGGGCAAGCGACGCACGGAGCATGGCCACATGATGCGCCAACCCCACGCGGCACACCAGCCCCCGCGCGCAGAAAGGCCCGCCTGCCTGTCCGGCGGAGCGGGCCTTGCGCTAGTCGGGGCAGTTCACGGTCATGCCACGGCGCGCGACAGGGCGCACTGGCTCCAGAGCGAGTTCAGCGCCATGACCAGATGATCGATATCCGCGTCCGAATGCAGCGGGCCTGGGGTGAAACGCAGACGCTCGGTCCCCTTGGGCACGGTCGGATAGTTGATCGGTTGCACGTAAATCCCGAAATCCCGCATCAGGATGTCGGCGATCATGCGGCACTTGACCGGGTCCTTGATCATGACCGGGATGATGTGGCTGTCGTTCATCAGGTGCGGGATGCCTGCCGCGTCCAGCTTGGCACGAAGCCGCGCGACCTGCCGTTGCTGGCGCGCGCGTTCCATCTGGCTGACCTTGAGATGCATGATGGACGCCCGCGCGCCGGCGGCCACGGCAGGCGGCAAGGCGGTGGTGAAGATGAAGCCGCTCGCAAAGGACCGTATGAAATCGCACAGCGGTGCGGACCCGGTGATGTAGCCGCCGACGACGCCATACGCCTTGCCCAGCGTGCCCTCGATGAGCGTGATCCGATCCGAGAGCCCTTCCCGTTCCGAAATCCCGCCGCCGCGCGTGCCGTAGAGGCCCACCGCGTGCACCTCGTCCAGATAGGTCATCGCGCCGTGCTTTTCCGCGACCTCGACGATCTCGCGCATCGGGCAGATGTCGCCGTCCATGGAATAGACCGACTCGAACGCGACGATGGGCGTGGCGTGCGCTGGCAGGGCGGACAGCTTCCGGTCCAGATCCTCGGGGTCGTTGTGCTTCCAGATGACCTTTTGCGCCCGCGAATGGCGGATGCCTTCGATCATCGACGCGTGGTTCAGCGCGTCCGACAGGATCACGGCATTCGGCAGGCGCGAGCCCAGCGTGGACAGTGCCGCCCAGTTCGACACGTAGCCGGACGTGAACAGCAGCGCCGCGTCCTTGCCGTGCAGGTCCGCCAGTTCGGTTTCGAGCAGACGGTGGTCGTGGGTGGTGCCGGAAATGTTCCGCGTGCCACCCGCGCCCGCACCGCAGCGGTCGATCGCTTCCTTCATGGCGCCGCGCACCGCCGGGTGCTGCCCCATGCCAAGATAGTCGTTCGAACACCAGACCGTCACCTCGTCCGGGCTAGCGGCGTCATGGCAGGCCGCACGGGGGAAGTCGCCGCAGCGGCGTTCCAGTTCGGCGAACACACGGTAATTCCCGTCTTCCCGGAGGGCATCCAGTTGTTCGTTGAAAAGAGCGTCATAGTCCATGGGCGTCCTCCGGCCTCAAGTCTT
>DAIPIS010000102.1:2914-8241 GCA_036770665.1 Meridianimarinicoccus sp. | reverse complement strand
GAATTCTTCGCGCTGATCGTGGCGATCCAGACCGAAACCGGCGGCAGCATCGTGACGGCCCTTCAGAACCTTGCGGAAACGACAGAATCGCGCGCCGCACTTGCCGACAAGATCGTCGTGTCGGGGCAGGAAGCGCGGGCATCCGCCATGATCATCGGGTCGCTTCCGATCGTCGTGCTGGCGATGCTGTGGATGGTGCAGCCCGATTTCGTGTCCGTGCTGTTCGTGACGCTCAAGGGCCAGATCTCGCTCGCGGCCGCGGCGCTGATGGTGGTTTTCGGCACGCTGGTGATGCGCGAAATGGCCAGGTTCGATGACTGATCTCGTCGCCGCGCTGCTGCTGCAAGACCCCGATCTGCGGATTGCCGGGGTGCTGTTCTGGGCAGCGCTGGCGCTGGGGCTGGCTTATGTCGCCACCGGGCAGACACGGTCGCAGCGCCTGCGCGACCGTGTTCGCGCGCTGACGGCGGCCAACACCACGCAGTCGCCCGACCACAGGGTGGATCGGCTTCCGATGGCCGTGCGCCTGGCGCAGCACCTGTTGGACCGCAAGCTCGAAGCCGGGGCGCGCGGCGTGCGCACCGACGACACGCTTGCGCTCAAGATGTGGCGCGCCGGATTCTACGGCGCGTCGGCCCCGGCGTGGTGGATCGTCTGGCGCATCGCGTCCGTGCCTGCCGGCGCGGGCATCGGTGCCCTGATCGTGCTGGCCTATACCGCCGACATGCTGTCGCTCCGCCAGGCGGTCACGGTCGGCGGGCTTGGGGGTGCGGTTCTGGGGCTGGTGGCACCGCCGATCTATCGGCGCAACCGCACGGACAAGCGCAAGATCGCGCTGCGGCGTGCCTGGCCGGATCTGCTGGACCTGCTGGCACTGACGGTCGGTGCAGGTCTGACGCTGGAAACCGCGCTGATGCGCATCCGCGATCTGATGGCGCAGAAATCGCCTGATCTCGCCCGTGAACTCACGATCCTGACTGCGGAACTCACCTATTTCGGCGAGCGCGCGGTGGCCTTGCAGAACCTCAACCGCCGCTGCGACATGGCCGAGGTCGACGATCTCGTGACAGCACTTGTCCAGGCCGACCAGAAGGGCCTGCCCCTGAGCGGGCTTCTGGCCAGCACGGCGCGCGAACAGCGGCGCAAACGCCGCATGGAGGTCGAAAAGAAGGCCGCGAGCCTGCCCGCCAAGCTGACCGTGCCGATGATCCTGTTCTTCCTGCCCGCGCTGCTGATCGTGATCCTCGCACCCGTCGCCTTCCGGATCGGCGACGTGTTCTGACAGCGCGCGGGTCAGAGCGCGGGTGACAGCGTCACGCCGCGGCCACCGCCGCCGCCACCGCGCGTGGCGCATGCCGCCACGATCTGAGTTTTGTCTGCGAGTTCGAGTTCCCCGGCCAGGATCCGCAGGCAGCCGGCTTCGGTGTTCTGACCGTCGAGCGTGATCTTTTCGCCGGGAAACGCCAGCAATCCCGGCACGTCCATCCGACCGATATCCAGATCGAGGTTCGCATCCTTGTCGCGATCGCGCCCCGCCACGATCGCGACACCTTCGAACACACCCGACGCGGGCGGGTTCACCCGCAGCAGGGCGTTCTTGCCGATGACGATCCCGGCGTCGTCCTGCAGCACGATCACGGCGCCGGGTCCGAGGTCGAGCGTGACACCGTCCGCGATGTCCAGATCGTCATCGAAGAAATACAGTCCCGGCCCACCGACCGTGTCGTGTTTCACCTCGAAGCCTTCGCAGAACCAGATCTCGCGCATCCCGGACGGGTGCGACACCGCCGGTGTGATTTCGCCGGTCGCGCTGGTGGTCTTCTTGTGTGTCGTGCAGGCGCCACTCGGACCCGGCGGTGCATCCCGCAACGGCGCGAAGTCAGGGGGCAATGGCACGGCGACCCCGGTGCGCGGCGCGGCACAGGTCGAAAGCGTGATCCCGCTGGGGTCTGAAATGCCGCCCGCGACATCGAGACACGAAGCCCGCAGCGCCGCGCCGCGGTCCAGCGTCACCGCGCGTCCGTGCGCCGATGCGACACCCACCGTGCAGCCGTCCATGGTCAGACTGCTGTCGGGGCGCAACCGTAGCGCCCGGTTCGCGCGCGGATCGTCGAGATGCAAGCAGACCTCGGGGTCCGTGGCCGGGGCGAGCACGGCGACGGACGTGGCAAAGATGCGAAGCGCGCCCGTGCCAAGCACCTGCGAGAAGATCCGGTCCACGTCCAGCACGGCTGTCACCTCGACCCGCGCGGGTTCGGGGATCGTCACGGTGATTTCGGGCACCGACCCGGCCGGTGCCGCCACGTTGACCAAAGCCAACGCTTGCGCGAAGGCGATGACATCCTCGTCCGCCCTGCCGTCACGCAGCAGTTCTGCCCCCGCGTGGGCACCGATATCCACCGCGATCTGAAGCCGCTCCTGGCGATAGAGCAGCAGCGACGCGTCGATGGCATAGGCCGCGATGCCGATCAGCACCGGCATCACCAGCGCCGTCATCACGGCGATCGCACCGCCCGTATCCCGCATGAAGACCCGCATGCCTGCAACCCCGATGTGCCGCGCCATCATCAGGGCCCGCCCGCCAGCCACAGGATGGCCACAAGCCCGACCGAGATGGCCGGACCATAGGGGAAATATCCCGGTTCCGCAAAGCTTGGGAACCGCCGCGTCGCCGGGACCAATCCTGCCAGCCGATGCAGGCCCAGCACCGGCAGACCCGCCATCGTGACAAGCAGAAGCCAGACCAGCACCACCGCGGGATCGGGGGGCAACAGCGGTGCCGCGGCGGCCAGGTATTTCACGTCACCCGCCCCGATCAGGTTGCGCGCATAAAGCCCGAAACCGACCGCGAACAGACCGATGGCGACGCCCAGCCGGGCAGCGGTGTCACCCAAGGGCAAGCCGGGCATGACGCACAGCGCGAACACCGCCAGAAGTGCGACATGCACCCCGTTGGGAATGCGCATCCAGAAAAAGTCCACCGCTGCCGCCCAAAGCGCGATCGCGGCAACCAGCCACACGGCAAGGGCCGCGATGCCGGTCACGACCCCACCAGTGCGGCGGCACGCAGGCGCGACACGTTCCAGTCGAGGATCGGCACCAGCAGCGGCATGTCGTACTCAAGCCGCAGAATCCGCCCCGTGTCGCCATCTTCAAGCACGGCCGACACGCGCCCGGGATCGGGCCCCTTGAACCGCGCCTGCGCCGCGTTCAGCACGTCATCCGCCGAAGGTGGATCATCCGGGTCCGAAAGTTCGATCGCGCGGGCCGTTTCGGTCGCGGCTTCGTTGAGCGCGGCCGCCGCCCCGAAGGTCAATCCCACCTGCAGCAGACCCAGAACGATCAGCAGGAACGGCACCACGACCAGCGCGAACTCGACGGCCATCGCCCCCCGTCGGCCCGTGGTGTCGGACGGCCCGTACAGAAGCCCCCACAACCGGCTCATTGGCCCATCACCATCAACTGCGCGCGGGTGCTGCGCAGGCCCATGTCGTCGTCGGGGATCACGCTGGGCACGGTGACGCGCGCGGTGACGGTATAAAGAACCAGCGCCTCCGCCCCTGCGTCGCATCGCAGGGGACAGGGCTGGCGACGGGCGTCGGCATCGTCGCGGAACCGCGATACATCCTCCGGGCAGACACAGGTTTCCAGAACCGGGTCGAACGCGACCGCGGCAAGGCCAAGCCCCAGCGGCAAGGCCGACAGCGCATCCAGCCGGGTCTGCAGGTCCGCCGTGTCCGCTGCGCGCCGCACCTGATCCGGCACGCGCGCCATCGTGGCGTTCATGCTGGCCTGCGACAGGATCAGGAAACCGACTTCCACCGTGCCAACGATCAGCACAAGGAGCATCGGCAGGACAAGCGCGAATTCCACCGCCGCAGTGCCCGCAGTGCCTGCCGTGCCCCGCACGCCCGATGTCCGTCGCGGGTGCATCACCACCATTTCCGCATCATGCGGCCAACGCGCGCCACCGCGCCGGGGCGCCGGGCGCCGACACGCCCCGTCAGTTCCGTCGCCAGCATCGCGACCGCCCGCGACAGGGGCCGCTTTTCGGATATGGCGAAGGCCATGCGCCCGGTTGCCATGGCCTCGCCCATCAGCTTGCTGTCGCAGGGCACGACAACCGCCACCACATAGCCGCTGGCGGCCTCCATCTCGGATCGGGGCACCTCCGTCCGACCGGGCTGGCCGGACTTGTTCATCACCAACAGCACCTTGGCCGGGTCGAATTCCATCCGCTCAAGCACACGCTTGGTGTTTTCCACGTGCTGCACGCCCGCCAGGGTCGGCTCGGCCACGACGACAAGCCGGTCCACCTGCCGCACGAGATCGCGCTTCGTGTCCGTCCAGACATCGGGCAGGTCCATCACCACATGCACATCGTGCTGATAGGGAATTTCCAGAACCGCCTGCGTGACCGCGCGGGACATGTCCGGCGCATGTTCGAGATCCGGCAGCGTCGGAAGCACCTTGAGATGACTGCCCACCCGTTCGGCGGTCTGCCAAAGGACGCGGTGGTCCACACTGCCCGGCGCATGTTCGAGCGCCAGAAGGTCGCGCGGATTGTCGAGATTGAAGTTGATCGCCAGTGTCCCGTACTGGGGATCGAGATCGGCCAGAAGCGTGTCCTGGCCAAGCGCCTGGGCCATCGCATAGGCCGTGTTGTGCGCCACGGTGGATGATCCGCTGCCGCTGCCCGCCCCGAGGAAGGCGCTGCAGTTGCCCAGTTTCGGGCGCGAGTCCGACAGAAACGCCGCCATGAGAGACGCGTGCAGCCGTTCCGGCCGCGTCGGCAACAGGATCAGATCGGCCACACCGACATCCAGCATGGCGCGATAGGCGTCGATCGCGTCGGCTTCCTCGGCGCTTCGCCCGATGACGAACACACGCGTCCTTGGGCTGCACTTTTGCGCAAGCGACTGCAGCGACCAGAGGAACCCGTCGAGCGGACGGTCCTTTTCCAGGATGATGATATGGCCGCTGTCGGCCTCGTCGTAATGCGCAAGGGCCGCATCGATCCCGGGACCATGCGCTTCCCATGTCACGTTCTTCATCGACAACGACGGGCGGATCCCGTCGACCAGCGCCTGTGCCTCGGGACTTGCCACGAAGACCTGTGCCAGCACTTCGGGCAACATGGCGTCGCGGGAACCGGTATCGCGCAGAGCCATCATCGCCATATCCCGTTCCTCCTGCGGTCGGATTGCGCGACCGCACCCGATCCGGCTTTCCGATTCATCTTTTCGGCGCGCCCGCGATCCGCGTCAACCGCGATGCGATGGCACCGCGCCGTCTGCGACATGGCCGTTCGGGCAACCTTCGACCAG
>DAIPIS010000102.1:0-2814 GCA_036770665.1 Meridianimarinicoccus sp. | reverse complement strand
CGACAGGATCACGGGACCGCGTCTTGCGCCATGATCCGGCGCACGTGGGATCACTGGACTTCGTAGGGCACCCAGGTTTCGCCCTGCAGGACGCCGATGGAATGTCGCTGCGGGACATCTTCGGTGACAGCGGGTGCGCGGGCGATCGGTTCCTGATCGGCGCGCGTGCGCAAGGCCAGCGCCAATTGCCCGCCATAGTCCGCCGCGGCGAGTATACCCGCCTGCTGCGGGCTGAGTTCGACCGTGACGGTGCCGGGATTGCTGCCCACGGTGTCCGGCATCTCGCCCTGCTCCAGACCCGCCACGTTGCCCATCGACGCCCCGACCGCAAGCACACGTATGTTTTCGAGAATCACGCGCCCGTCCAGCTCACCGCCCGCGTTGCCATCGACGCGGATGATGTCGACGAAGTCATCCACCTTCACGAAACCGCCGGCCGTCGTTTCCGCCGAAACGGCCAGTGCCACGGCCCGCATCCCCGGCGAAACGCGGTCCGACAGGCGTTCGACGCGCTCGGCGCTCAGGGCTCCGATGTCCAGCGGTTCGCCGGGGCTGTAGCTGCGGTTGGTGAAGAGCCCTTGCAGATCATCCAGCGGGGCGGTGCCGTCCGCGGAGACGGTGAAGAACGGCTGCACCCGCGCTTCGGGCCATTCCGTCCAGCCGATGTCCCCAGCGCCGATCTGGTGGCGCGCCGGAAGGGCGACCTGCGCGACAAGCACCCAGACGGCGGCGTCCGACAGCGGCGTGACCTGCGCGACCGGTACCGGCGCGGGCGTTGCCTGCCTGCGATCGAAGTAAAGGATCATGACCGAAGCCGTGGCCAGGGCGACGGCCAGTCCAAAGAGCATCAGTCTGATCATCACCTTGCCTTTGTTCAGCCCGCGGGTATCGCAATATGCGATAGCACCGGGCATTTGTCATGATGTCGATCAACGCACCCGCGACGCCTGGCCGCGCAGGTCCGGCCCACACGCCGCCGCACCGCGGGATCCGCCACGGGTCAGGTGCGTCGCAGCACCATGAGCGCCGCAAGGGCCGCAAGCCCGATCCCCGCCGTCATCCATATGGCCGCCAGACCCCAGGCCGTCAACGCTGCCCCGAAGATGAGCGGAGCCGCCGCCTGCAGGATGCGCGCGGGCGCGTTCAGCCAGCCAAGCCGCTCGCCATACCCCGCCGGCCCGAACAGCGCGAGCGGCAGGGTTCCCTTGGCGATGGTCAGGATGCCGTTGCCCGCCCCGTGCAGGACCGCGAACGCATAGGCCGCAGGTCCGCCGAACGCCACCAGTGCGACCGCGGCGACCGGATGGGCCGCGGCCGCGGCGCGGGCGGACATGATCGGGTGACAGCGGCGCAGCAACCCGAACTCGAGCACGCGTGCTGCTACCTGTGCCGGACCGATGAGCGCACCCGCGGCGATGGCCATGGCCGCGCTCGCGCCGGATTCCTGCAGCAGGCCTGGCAGATGTGCTGCCATCGCGGTGGAATTGAACCATGTCGCGGCGAAGACGAAGGCCAGAAGCCACAGCGCGCGCCGCGACGGTGGCGGGCCGGGCGGGACCGGCGCCGCCGCCGCCGCCACCTTTTCCGTGCCGCGCGGCAGGCTGCCATTGAGCGGCAGGGCAACGCACAGGTGAATCAGCGCCCAGCCAAGGCACGCTTCGCGCCAGCCCCAGGTTGCCAGCATGATCCCCGACAGCGGCCAGCCGACGGTGCTGGCGAAGCCTGCGATCAGGGTGATGCCCGTGATCGGCCCGCGCGCGGCCTTGCCATAGATCCCGGCCAGCGTGGCAAAGGCCGCCTCGTACAGACCGATCCCCATGCCGAGCCCGATGATCCCCCAGCCGACGAACAGGACCAGTGGCGACGGCGCCAGCGCCAGGAGCGTCAGCCCGGTCGCGAAGATGGCGTTTGACAGCATCAGCACGCCCCGGCCACCGAACCCGTCGATCCGCGTGCCCGCCCATGGCCCGACCATGGCCGACACCACCATCGCCATGGAAAAGGCACCGAAGATCCAGACCGGCGACAGGCCGAAACTGGCGGCCATCGGCACGGCCAGAACCGCGGGGATGTAGTAACTCGACGCCCAGCCGACCGTCTGGGACACGCCGAGCGCGGCAACGATCCTACCACGCCGCGCGGGTGGACCCTCCGGAACCGGACCCCCGGTCACGCCGGGGGCCACCCTTCGATGCGCGCCGCGCCGGGCGGACCCGCGACATGCACGCCTGAGCCGCCGCGGGCGACGCCCGATGTGAACAGGGTGCCCGCCGCGCCGGTTGCGGTCGCGTCGATAGCCTTGCCGACCGGGACCGCGGTCTGCAGTTGCGCGCCAGCGTTTCGGACCCCGCGTTCGGGGGCGGCGCGGCGCGTGCCGCCGGGGCCGTGGACCGGAACGGATTTCATGGGCGTGCCCCTTCACAGCAGGACGTCAATCGGAAAACCGGCGGCGCGGATCCCCGTCGCCACGTCCGCGACAAAGATCATGTTCGCCTGCAAGGTCAACACCTTTGCGCGGGGGTCACGGACTTGCCAGGGGGGCACGCGACGGCGACGAACGTCGGCCCCTTGCCGTGGTTGCGGCATCACCACCGCACCGCCATCGGCGATGTGACCGCAGCCGCCAGAGCGACCCATCACGGCAAGGGCCCCGCGGGACCTGCGCGGCCTTTGGTCATGCGGTCATGCGGTCGGGCACGGGGGCCTGCCGTCATTCGTCGTTCGGTGGCATCGCCCTGATCTGGTCTTCGGTGAGATCCGTGACGACATGCAGATCGGTGCCGATCGCCTTGCGCAAAACGGTCAAATCGCCGA
>DAIPIS010000101.1:6748-8297 GCA_036770665.1 Meridianimarinicoccus sp. | reverse complement strand
ACCGATCCCGCTTCCTCGCGCGGGCCGCCGATGGCCGCGAGCGCCAGCCGCAGTCCGGGCCGCCCGCGGACGATCCGCCGCCGCGCCACCGCCCGCGCCAGGTGCTGCAGCCCCAGCGCCGCGAGCGCCAGAACGGCGAGCGCGCCCGCGATCCCGGCGGCGGTCCAGAGCGCGAGCCACGGCTCCGGAGACAGGCCCGCCGCGATGCCCACCAGCGCCGCCACCAGCACGGCGGTCAGCACGAGGAACCGCGCGCGCGGCAGGCCCAAGCCCCCCGCGCCGCCATCCCGGAACAGCACCGCCGCACGGACCTCCTCGGTGCGCGCGAGCGGCCAGAGCGTGAAGATCGCCGCGGTCAGCACGCCATAGACCGCGGCTTCGGCCAGCGGACCGGGATGCAGGCCCAGCGCCACGGGCACGGGCAGGCGCGCCTCGATCAGTGGCGCGAAAAGAAGCGGCAGGACCGCCCCCAGCACCACGCCCGCGAGGACACCCACCGCCGTGAGCACGCCCACCTGGATCAGGTAGATCGCGAAGATCGTCGCCCGATCTGCGCCGATGGTGCGCAGGGTGGCGATCACGGGGCGCTTGCCTGCAAGATAGGCGCGCACCGAGGCGGAAATGCCGACGCCGCCCACGGCCAGCCCGGCCAGACCGACCAGCACGAGAAACGATCCGATCCGTTCCACGAAATCCTGCACCCCCGGCGCACCGTTGCGGCTGTCGCGCCAGCGCGCAGCACCCCCGGCAAATCGCGCGGCGGCCTCCGTCTCCAGCGCGGCCAGATCGGTCCCATCGGGCAGGTCGAGCCTGTACTTGACCTCATAGATCGTTCCGGCGGCGAGCAACCCCGCACCGGCAAGATCGGCGCTGCGCACGATGGTGCGCGGCCCCAGCGCGAAGCCCGCCGACGACGCATCGGGTTCGCGGGCCAGTTCCGCCATCAGCCGGAATTCGGCCGTCCCGAGCCGCAGGCGATCGCCGACCGACAGGCCCAGCCGGTCCATCAGCACCCGCTGCATCACCGCGCCGGGCAGACCGTCCGCGCCTGCCAGCGCATCGGCCAGCGGCATGTCGGGCACGAGCGCGACGGACCCCATCAGCGGATAGGCGCTGTCCACCGCCTTGACCTGCGTCAGGCCGCGTTCCGGCCCGTCCGGCCCGTCCGCCACGGCCATGGAGCGGAAATCGATCACCTCGGACACGGCGTCGGCGCGGGCGTCGATCCAGGCGCGTTCCGCGGCGTCGGCGGCGCGGTAGTCGAACTCGATCTCGGCGTCGCCGCCAAGGATCACGGCACCCTCGGCTCGCAGACCGGCTTCGATCGCGGCGCGCACGGTGCCCACGGCGGCGATGGCCATGACCCCCAGCGTCAGGCACAAAAGGAATATGCGGAACCCGGACAGGCCCCCGCGCAACTCGCGCCGGGCGATGCGGGCGGCGACGCGCAGGGTCATTCGGCTGCCTGCGTGCCGACGGACGCCTGCGCGGGGACCGCTCCCCTGGTGCCGCCTTCGGGCTGTGCCGTGGTCGCCGTCCCGCCGCCGGG
>DAIPIS010000101.1:5018-6648 GCA_036770665.1 Meridianimarinicoccus sp. | reverse complement strand
CGACCCGTGCCCGCCTCTTCGCCCTCGATCCGGCCGTCGCGCAGGCGCACCACCCGATCACAGAGTTGTGCAAGATCCGGTGCATGGGTGACCATCACCAGCGTCGCCCCGTGCCGGTCGCGCAACCCGAACAGCAGGTCCATGATCGCCTGCCCGTTCGCCCCGTCCAGGTTGCCCGTGGGTTCGTCCGCCAGCAGGATCGACGGGCGCGGTGCCGCCGCGCGCGCGAGCGCCACGCGCTGCTGCTCGCCCCCCGACAGTTGCGAGGGGTAATGATCCGCCCGGTGGCTCAGCCCGACGGTGTCCAATTCCGCCGCCGCGCGGTCGAAGGCGTCCGCGTGCCCCGCCAGTTCCAGCGGTGTGGCGACGTTCTCCAGCGCGGTCATGGTGGGGATCAGGTGGAAAGACTGGAACACCACGCCCATATGATCCCTGCGAAAGCGGGCCAGCGCGTCCTCGTCCATCGCGGTCAGATCGTGCCCCAAGGCATGCACCTGCCCCCCGGTGGCGCGTTCCAGCCCGCCCATGAGCATGAGGAGCGACGACTTGCCAGACCCCGACGGCCCAACCAGACCCAACGTTTCCCCGGCACCCACCGACAGCGTGATGCCGTGCAGGATGTCCACCGGCCCCGCGTTGCCCGCAAGCCGCAGCCGCGTGTCGGTCATCTGGAGGATCGGATCGGCCATGGTGTCAGTCCTTCGATGCTGCCCTTGGGTGGCATATGGCGCAGGTGCGGCATTGCGCAAGTTCGCGGTGGCGGCGGGGCTGGCGTTGGCGCTGCCCGGCGCGGCGCTGGCCGAGGTGACCATCGCAGCACTTGGCGACAGCCTGACGCAGGGCTACGGGCTGCCACAGGGCGACGGGTTCGTGCCGCAACTGCAGGCCTGGCTCGACGACGCCGGCGTGGATGCGACGGTGCTCAACGCGGGGGTGTCGGGCGACACCACGGCGGGGGGGCTCGCGCGGCTCGACTGGACGCTGACGCCGGAGGTGGACGCGCTGATCGTGGCGCTGGGGGGGAACGACCTGCTGCGGGGCCTGCCGCCCGAAGCCGCGCGCGCCAACATCGACGCGATCCTGACGCGGGCCGTGGCGGCGGACCTGCCGGTGCTGCTGGTCGGCGTGACGGCACCGGGCAACTACGGCCCGGATTACAAGGCCGCCTTCGATGCCATCTGGCCGGACATGGCCGAAAAGCACGGGGCGCTGATGGTGCCGAGCTTCCTTGCGCCGCTCGAAGCCGCGCGGGACACGGACGGCACCGATGCGGCGATGCGCAGCCTGATGCAGCCGGACGGCATCCACCCCAATGCCGCGGGCGTGGCCCGGATCGTGGCGGCGCTGGGTCCGCACGTGGCAGAACTTGTGGCGCGCGCGGACCCCTGACCTGCGGGGCGCGCGCTGACCCCGGCCCGCAGCGCCGCGGCGCCTGGGCCGAAGGTGGCGGCGCTCACCAGCGCGGCGCGCAGCCCCCTGACCGGCGGGGCGCGACGCCGGGGGCGCGGACCGATGCGCCCCGACGCCGGGGCCGAAGGTGGCAGCACTTGGCGTGCGCGCCGTTTTCCGACCGGCGGGCCGCACCTGCGATCCCGGCCCACGTTCAAGATCGGCGGCAAGATCGGCGGCA
>DAIPIS010000101.1:0-4918 GCA_036770665.1 Meridianimarinicoccus sp. | reverse complement strand
CAAGATCGGCGGCAAGATCGGCGGCAGGACCGGCGGCAGGATCGGCGGCCCGGTCCGTCGCGGCCTGCGACCGAAAGGGCCGGCGGGCGGGCCTGCGACCCTGCGCGCGCCCTTGCCCGCGTGACCGGGCGGGAGCCCCTGCGGCCCTGCGGCACCCCTGTTCCGGCGCGCGGTTCGTGCTAACTGGCGCGACCTGCCGGTTCGGCATGGACACAGGGGAGCGGACGCCGCGCATGGTTCTGCAGATCGACGTTCTGGCGAAGTCATACACCGGGCCGGAGGGCCCGGTGCGCGTGCTCGACGGGCTGTCGTTGGCGATGGCACCGGGCGACACGCTCGCGCTGACCGGCGAAAGCGGGTCCGGCAAGAGCACGCTGCTGGCGCTGGTCGCGGGGCTGGACGCGCCCGACAGCGGGACCATCTCCGTGGCCGGGCAGGACATCACCGCGCTGGACGACGCGGGCCGCGCACGGCTGCGGCGCTGCGCGGTGGGGCTGGTGTTCCAGCAGTTCAACCTGATCCCGTCGCTGACCGCCGCGGCCAACATCGCCTTTCAGGCGCGGCTGTCGGGGCGGCACGATCCGGCATGGGTCGCCACGGTGACTGCGCGGCTGGGGCTTGACGGGCTTGGCGGGCGTTACCCCGAACAGCTGTCGGGCGGCCAGCAGCAGCGCGTGGCGATCGGTCGGACGCTCGCGGCGCGGCCCGCGCTGATCCTTGCGGATGAACCCACCGGCAACCTCGACGAGGACTCGGCGGACCGGGTGCTGGCCCTGATGCTGGACCTCGTGGCCGAAAGCGGCGCGGCGCTTCTGATGGTGACCCATTCGCCGCGGCTCGCGGCCAGGCTGGCGCGGCGCGCCCATCTCAGCCGGGGGCGGCTGGCATGACCGGAGCGTGCGGTGCCGCCGGGGCCGAGGCGCTGTCGGGCCCTGCCGGTCACCCGGGCGGGCCTGTGCCGATCGTGCAGCCGGCACCGGCAGGGTCGGGCGCGAGCAAGGGCGCGGTCACGGCTGTCGTCCCGGTCATCGCGGTCGCGCCGGTCATCGCGGTCTCGCCGGTCATCGTGGGCGCGCCGATCATCGCGGTCGCACCGGTCGCGCCGATCACGGCAGCACCGCTGTTCGCACCGGTCGTGGCGGTGACCCCGGCACCGTCTTTTGCACCGTCTTTTGCACCGGCCGTCGCGGTCATCGCGCCGGTCCCGGCGACACCGTGGCGCGCACCCGTTCCGGCGGTCGCATGTATCAGCCCGATCACGCCGGTCGGGCGCAGCGTGAGCGTGGTCTGATGTGGCGCGCGGCGATCATGGCGCTTTTGAGTCACTGGCGAAGGCGGCCCGGACAGGCGGTGGTGCTGGTGCTGGGCATGGCGCTGGCGACGGCACTCTGGACCGGGGTGCAGGCGATCAACGCCGAGGCCCGCGCGAGCTATGACCGCGCCGCCAATCTGGTGAGCCAGAACAACCGCCCCGCGATCCGCGCCGCGGCGGGCGGCGTCGCACTGGCCGACTATGTGGCGCTGCGCCGCGCGGGCTGGCCGGTGGCCCCCGTGCTGGAGGGCCGCGCGACATTGGCCGGGCGCGGTGTCACGCTGATCGGGCTCGACCCGCTGTCGTCGCCGGTGCTGCCGGGCACGGATGCCGAACCGGGCACGACCGGGGACGCCGAAGACGACGGTGCCGCGGGGCTTGCGCGCTTCGTCGGCCCGCCGGGGCAGCTGTTCACCGACGACGGCACCGCCGCGCGGCTGGACGGGCGCATCGCGCCCGAAATGATCGCCGGGCGCATCCCGCCCGAGGTGCTGGCCAGCCCCGACGTCGCCCCCGGCACCGCCATCGGCGACATGGCGACGGTGGCGGGGCTGCTGGGACGGGACGGGCCGCTCGACCGGCTGATCCTGCTGGACGACCCAGGCCCGGATCTGCCGCCGCTCGACAGCATCGCGCCGGGGCTGGCCATCGCCCCGCCCGACACCGGCGCGGACCTGCGCGGGCTGACCGGCAGCTTCCACCTGAATCTGACCGCGTTCGGGCTGCTGGCCTTCGCGGTGGGGCTGTTCATCGTGCATGGCGCAGCCGGGCTGGCGGTGGAACAGCGCCGCGGCACCGTCCGGACCCTGCGCGCCATGGGCCTGCCCGTGCGGGCGGTGGCGCTGCTGCTGGGCGGGGAACTCCTCGCGGTGGCGCTGCTGGCGGGCGCGCTTGGCGTGGCCTTGGGCTATGTCATCGCCGCCGCGCTTCTGCCCGATGTGGCGGCGACCCTGCGCGGGCTCTATGGCGCGCCCGCGTCGGGCGATCTGGCGCTGCGGCCCGTCTGGATCGGGGCCGGGTTCGCCATGGCGGTGCTGGGCACGGCGGTGGCCGGGGGCCGGGCGATCTGGGCGCTGGCGCGGCTGCCGGTGCTGGCGGGCGCGCAGCCGCGGGCCTGGGCCATGGCACAGGGCAAGGGGTTGCGCGTGCAGGCGGGCGTGGGTGTCGCCGTGCTGGCGATGGCGGGGCTGGCGCCGCTGGTCGCGGGCGGGCTGGTCGCGGGCTTCGCCATGCTGGGCGGGGTGCTGGTGGGCGCGGCTCTACTGTTGCCGCCCGCGCTGGCGCGTGCGCTCGCCATGGCCGAGGCGCGCGCGCAGGGGCCGCTCGCGCAGTGGTTCTGGGCCGACACGCGCCAGCAGGTGCCGGGCCTGTCGCTGGCGCTCATGGCGCTCCTGCTGGCGCTTGCGGCGAATATCGGGGTGTCCACGATGGTCGGCAGTTTCCGCGCGACCTTTGCGGGCTGGCTCGACCAGCGGCTCGCGGCCGAGGTCTATCTGAACGCGGGCGACGCGGACAGTGCCGCCGCGATCACCGACTGGCTCGGCCCCCGCGTCGATGCGATCCTGCCGCTGGGCAGTGCATCCGTGCGGCTGCAGGACCGGCCCGGACAGGTCATCGCCATCGCGGACCATCCGACATACCGCGACGCCTGGCCGATCCTGGAGGCGGTGCCGGATGTCTGGGACCGGATGGCCAGCGGCGACGGGGTGCTGATCAACGAACAACTCGGCCATCGCACGGGGCTCGGCGCGGGCGATACCGTGGCGATCGACGGCGACAGCCTGCCGGTGCTGGGGGTCTATTCCGACTACGGCAACCCGTTGCCGCAGGCCGCACTGACCGTCACGGCCTTCGCCACGCGCTTTCCCGACCTGCCGTTCACGCAGTTCGCCCTGCGCCTGCCGGCGCCCGAGGTGCCCGCCCTGCTGGACGACCTGCGCGACCGATACGGCCTGACCGCCGACCGACTGCGCGACCAGGCGGGTCTCAAGGCGCTGTCGCAGGATATCTTCGAGCAGACCTTCGCCGTGACCGGCGCGCTGAACGTCCTGACGCTCGGGGTGGCGGGGGTGGCGATCTTCACGAGCCTCCTGACGCTCGCGGACCAGCGGTTGCCGCAGTTGGCCCCGCTCTGGGCGCTGGGGCTGACGCGGGCGCGGCTGGCGTGGTTGGAGCTGCTGCGCGCGGGGCTGCTTGCGGCGCTGACGGCGGTGCTGGCGCTGCCGGTGGGGCTGGTGCTTGCGTGGATGCTGCTGGCGGTGATCAACGTGGAGGCGTTCGGCTGGCGGCTGCCCATGCGGGTCTTTCCGGGCGACTGGCTGGGCCTCGTGCTGGCCGCGGGCGTCGCGACCGTGCTGGCCGCGGCGCTGCCCGCCTGGCGGCTGTGGCGCCGCCCGCCCGCGCATCTCTTGGGAGTGTTCGTCCATGATCGCTAGACGGACGTGGATGCTGCGCGCCGCTGTCACCGTCGGGTGCCTTCGGCTGGCGGCTGCCCCTGCAGGTCCAACCCGGCGACGGGCGGGGATTGATGCCGGCGGCGGCGCTGCCCGCGTGGCGGTGGCGGCGTCGGCTGCGCGCGCATCTGCCGGGCGTGGTCGACCATGATCGCCCGGCGCAAGGTCCTGGGGATGATGGCGGCGGCCGGGGGCCTGCCGGGGTGGGCGCGCGCGCAGGGCTTCGCGGGCCTCGCGGCGGATGCCGACGGCTTCACCCTGCCCCGGCCCGACCCGGTGTTCGCCTTCCCGCGCGACCACGGCCCCCACCCGGATTTCCGGATCGAATGGTGGTACGTGACGTCGAACCTGAAAGGCGCGGACGGTGCCGATTACGGCATCCAGTGGACGCTCTTTCGCACCGCCCTGCGGCCGGAGGCACCGGGGGAGGAGGCATCGGGCTGGGCGTCGCCCCAGGTCTGGTTCGCCCATGCGGGCCTGACCACCGCCGCGCGGCATTTCGCGGCCCAGACCTTCGCCCGGGGCGGCATCGGGCAGGCGGGCGTCACGGCGGCCCCGTTCGACGCCTGGATCAACGACTGGCGGATGCACACGCCGCACGGTACGCAGGTCGCCGATGCCTTCGACCGGCTGGACGTGACCGCGCGCGCCCCCGACTTCGGCTACGCGCTGGAATTGCACGCCGCAGGGCCGCTGCTGTTCCAGGGCGATGGCGGGTATTCCGTGAAATCGCCGCGCGGGCAGGCAAGCTATTACTACTCCCAGCCCCATTACCGCGTGACCGGACGGCTCGACCTGCCCACCGGCCCGGTGGCGGTGACGGGGCGCGCGTGGCTCGACCGGGAATGGTCCTCGCAACCGCTGGCCGACAGCCAGACCGGCTGGGACTGGTTCTCGTTGCACCTCGCGGACGGGTCGAAGCTGATGGTCTACCGGCTGCGCGACAGCGCGGGGCCGGATTACGTTCCCGGCAGCCATGTCGCCCCGGACGGCACGGCGCGCAGCCTGCCGGACGGGTCACTGCGGATCACGGCCCTCGACCACGCCACCGTGGCCGGACGGCGCGTTCCGGTGCAATGGCGCATCACATGGGAGGCGGGCGGGGTGGACATCGTCACCACACCGCTAAATCGCCTGTCATGGATGGGGCTGA
>DAIPIS010000100.1:0-8322 GCA_036770665.1 Meridianimarinicoccus sp. | reverse complement strand
CTGCATCGCCAGCGGCAGGAAGATACGCCCGGCGGTATCGGTCAGCCCGACCAGAAGCGCACCGACGAAGGCACCGCGGATGGACCCGATTCCACCGATCACGATGACGACGAAGGCAAGGATCAGGACCGGTTCGCCCATGCCGACCTGCACCGACTGGATCGCGCCCACCAGCGCGCCGGCCAGACCGGCCAGCCCTGCGCCAAGTGCAAAGACCAGCGTGTAGAGCCTGCCGATGTCCACGCCGAGCGCCGCGATCATCTCGCGGTCGGCTTCGCCTGCGCGGATACGGATGCCAAGCCGCGTGCCCGCGATCAGCCACGCCAGACCGCCCGCCACCGCCAGCCCGACGCCGATCACCGCCAGCCGGTAGCGTGGATAGTCGATCCCTCCGGGCAGCCGCACTGGCCCCGCCAACCACGGCGGCACGTCGAGATAGAGCGGAAACGACCCGAAGAGCGCGCGCGTGCCTTCGGACAGGATCAGGATCAACGCGAAGGTCGCCAGCACCTGGTCCAGATGGTCGCGCGCATAAAGCCGCCGGATCACCGCCACCTCGATCAGCGCGCCGGCCGCCGCCGATGCCGCCAGCGCCGCCGCCAGCGCCAGCAGGAACGACCCCGTGACCCCCGCGACAGTCGCCGCCGCGAAGGCCCCGATCATGTAGAGCGACCCATGCGCGAGGTTGATGAGCCCCATCACCCCGAAGATCAGCGTCAGCCCCGCCGCCATCAGGAACAGCATCACCCCGAATTGCAGCCCGTTCAGAAGCTGCTCCAGCAGCAGGACCGTGGTCATGTTCGGGCGGGGCGTGTCATGCGGCGGGGTCGGGCCTCACTCCATCGGGCATTCGGCGGCATAGGCGTCGCCGTGGTCGCGCAGCGCCGTCGCGACGATCCGGTTCGTGAAGATGTCGCCTTCCTGGATCACCTCGCGCACGTAGATGTCCTGGATCGGGTGCTGGTTCGTGTTGAACCGGAAGGCGCCCCGCGTGCTTTCGAAATCCGCTTCGCGCAGGGCGGCGCGGAACGCCTCGGCGTCAGCGAAATCAGCCTTGCCCATGGCGCTGATCAACAGGTTCGCGGTATCGAACCCCTGACTGGCATAGAGCGACGGCAAGCGCCCGTATTCCGCCTGAAAGCTTTCCACGAACGCGACATTGGCGGGATTGTCGAGGTCCTTGGACCATTGGGACGTGTTACGCACACCCAGCGCCGCGGCACCCACGGCCTGCAGGATCCCCTGGTCGAAGCTGAACGCGGGCCCGATCACCGGCATGTCCACGCCGCTGTCGGCATACTGCTTGAGAAACGAAATCCCCATCCCGCCCGGCAGGAAGAAGAACACGCTATCCGCCCCGCTGGCGCGGATTTGCGCGATTTCGGCGGCGTAATCGGTCTGGCCCAGCGTCGTGTACAGCTCGCCCGCAAGATCGCCCTTGTAGAACCGCTTGTACCCGGTCAGCGCGTCCTGCCCGGCGGGATAGTTCGGCGCAAGGATGAACGTGTTCGTCAGCCCTGCCGAATTGGCATAGGCGCCCGCGGCTTCGTGCAGGTTGTCGTTCTGCCACGCCACGTTGAAATAGTTCGGGTTGCAGCCCGCGCCGGCCAGTTGCGACGGCCCGGCGTTGGGCGACAGGTACAGCTTGTCCTGCGCCAGCGCCGCCGGCACCACGGCCATGGCGATGTTGGAAAAGATGATGCCCGTCATCACGTCGACCTTGTCGGACTGGATCAGCTTGTCGGCCAGTTGCACGGCGATGTCGGGCTTCTGCTGGTCGTCTTCGACGATGACTTCGATCGGCGCACCGGCCTGCTTCACCGCCAGCAGGAACCCGTCGCGCACGTCGATGCCAAGCCCGGCGCCACCGCCCGACAGGGTTGTGATCATCCCCACCTTCAGATCGCCGTCCGCGGCACCCGCGCCGCCCGCAGCGCATGCCACCATCGCGGCCATCGCCGCAGCCGCCCAGACCTTGCGTGTCATCCTGTCCCCCGTCCGCATCATCCGTGTCGTTGACCGGACGCTATGCCACCCGGCCCCGGGCCGCAAGTATCGGCGGGCACGCGGTCGGGTCTGCGCGGGTCGGCGCGGGTCTGCATCGTCGCGGTTCAGTTCCCCGGAAGCGCCGCGCAGTGCCCGCCCGTTGCCGCCTGACCGGAGCCAAGCGCCAGGGCCGCGGGTGCACGGTACGGGTTCAGCCCGGCCCCGACGGCAAGGTCGGCCAGCACGACCACCGCCACGAACCCCAGCGCGATCCCCGCTGTCAGGTGCCGTGTCATCGGGGCGACTCCAGCCCTGCGAGGCCGCGAAGACGGATACCAAGGACCGCCCCGGCAAAGGCCGCCACGAACCACGCCCAGCCATGCAGGCTCCCGGTCGATATGCCGCTGAAGAACGCGCCCACGTTGCAGCCAAAGGCCAGCCGCGACGTGTAGCCCAGCAGAAGCCCGGCCACGATCGTCGCGATCCACGCCCGCGCGGGGTAGCCCGGCAAAGCCTGCGTCAGCCCGCCACGCCATGCCGCCACCAGCGCCGCACCCGCGATGATCCCGATGTTGGTCAGGGACGTGATGTCGGTCAGCACGCTCGCGGCCAGCCGGTCGGCATTGCCCGGCGTGCCCCAGAACGCAGACCCGGTCAGGTCAACCCCCAGCGCCGCCGCGCCTTTCGCGGCCCACAGCCCAAGGCCGTAGACCACGCCCCAAGGCTGACCCGCCACGATCAGGTTTCCGATCGCGAGCGCCGCCACGACAGCCGCGGCGATCCACAGCCGCCGGACCGGCCCGCGGCGATGCTCGGGTGCCGCCTGCCACCACAGGATCGCCGCGACCGCGGCCAGCAGGACCAGTGTCACCGCCAGACCGCCCGCGCCGCGGAACACGACCACCGGTGCCGTTCCCAGATCGGTCCACCACATGAGGTGCGATGCGCCCAGAAAGCTGCCGATGGCGAAAAACGGCAGCGCCACGAGGCTGACCGGGTTGCCGCTGCCCGCGTTCACCAGCGTGCCGGACCCGCAGCCCAGCACGACCTGCATCGCGGCCCCGAACACGAAGGCTCCGCCCAGCATGGCCACCCCCACCGGTGCATGGGCCCCGTTCAGTTCGCCCGGATGCGCGGCCAGCAGTGGAATGGCCACCACCGACACGATGGCGATGGCCACGAGTTGGGCGAAGATACCCGCCGGGTCGCGGCGCAGGATCATCGCCCGCCACGGCCCTGCAAAGCCGAACCGCAACCCTTCGAGCGCGACGCCGAACCCCAGACCGATCGCCAGCAGAAGCCCGAAGCGCGCCCCGGCGAACACTGCCACGGCGAGCACGAGTAGAACGGCCGCCCCGATCAGGGCGGCGCGCTGGCTGGCGGGGGCAGCGGGTGAAACCGTGTCCGTCGCGGCCATGGGATCAGAACACGCTCCGGATCTGGGACCACAGGTTCTGGATCAGACCCGGCACGTTCGCCATGTCGTGCCCGGCGTTGGACCAGCCGACCATGGATTCGGGATACATCTTCACGTTCTCGATGCCTGCCAGTTCGCTCAGTGCGAACCAGTTGGTCGCGGCCCAGTGCCCGGTGTTGCAGAAGCTGACGATCTGGTCCTGTTCCGTGAACCCCTGTTCGGCGGCAAGGCGCTGCGCGGCGGCGGCATCGACGATGGCCGGGCCACCGCCGAACCAGCCCGCGTGCTCGAAGAACTTGGATTGCGGCAGCGTGCCGGGGCGGGCGGCGGCGTCATGGGCGGTCTTGCCGGACCAGAAGGCCTCGGGGCGCGCATCGAGCAGCAGGGCGCTGTCGCGGCCTTCGACCACGGCCAGAACATCGGCTTCGGTCGCAAGCCACCGATCCGAGAAACTGACGGTGATGTCCGACGGCGCGGGCGTCACGACGTCCTGCGACAGGGGCAAACCCGCCGCCGTCCAGCCGTTCACGCCACCATTCAGAATGGCAAGCTGGCTCACGCCGCTGGATTTCAGCGTCCAGTAGACCCGCGCGGCCGCGCCGAAATCCGTCTCGTTGCTGCCCTGGTGCACGATCACCGTGGGCCGGTCCGGCGTCACGCCAAGGCTGCGCAGCACCTCGGTCAGCCGGTCTTCTGTCGGGAGTTGGCCGGGATTTTCGTCCGGGCCGCGGAACAGACCGTAAGGCGCGCTCACGGCACCGGGCACGTGACCGCCGCCATAGCCCTTGTCATCGCCCGCCCGGATGTCGAGCACCAGTGGCGCATCGGCGGCGGACGTCGCGGCGGACAGGTCCTGCGGGGTGATGAGCGGGCCAAGGCCATCCTGCGCGGCAGCAGGCAGGGCGAGGACCAGCGCGGTCAGGGCGGACGTTACCAGGTGCTTCATGCGAACCTCCATCACGGAACCGGCACGTGCCGGCTTTCAGGATCGGCATGTCGCCCATCGGCGGCGCCGGTTCAAGGGAACGGAACCCGACAAGGCCATGCGCGACAGGCGGCAGCATTGCCGCTTTCCCGGCAACGCGCAACCGCCGTGAAACGTGTCGTCCCGGTGAGCCCCGTGATCGGGAAACTGTTCCACGTGTACGATGACCGGACGAAGGGTGGCCTTATTTGGCGGGCACCGCGAGCGCCGCCCGAAGATCGCGCACCCGGTCCGCATTGTCGGCAGCGCGCGCACCATCCGCGTTGACGAGGTTGTTCTCGAACCCGACGCGCAGCTTGCCGCCCAGCCGATGCGCCGCGACCAGACAGGCGGTCTCACGGGGGCCAAAGGCGCAGGCGGCCCAGTCGGCGTCCGGCAGATGCGCCATCAGGCGGGTATGGACGGCACCCAGATCGTCCGGCGCAGCCCGCTGCCCGTCGCTGTAGCGGCCCAGCACCAGAAGCACTAGGCAGGGACCGGTGGGCAAAAGTCCCGCATGCCGCGCCGCCGCCAGCCGGTCGATATCCGCGGTGTCGTAAAGGATGTGCTGCACCGCCACGCCACGCGCCGCGCTGGTGTGGTAGAACGCACGCACCGCCCGCGTGTCGTCGTCGGCCAGCATCTCGCGCAGGGCGACCGATACGGCCCGGGCCGCTGGCAGCGCCGCCACCACCGCGCGCTGCTCGGCGGGGCTGTAGCGCCCCTGCGCTTCGGTCGTGATCTGCGCCACCATGTCGGGCACGGCGCGGGCCAGTTCCGTCAGCAATTCGCCGTAAAGACCGGCATCCAGCGCGTGCCGCCCATCCCCGTCGCGCACATGGGCATGGATGCCATCGGCCCCTGCGTCCCGGCAGGCGCGCGCCGTCGCCACGATCTGCGGGACCGTGACCGGCAGCGCGGGATGGTCGGCGAGCATCCGCGTCGCTCCGTTGGGGGCCACCATGAGGCGCGGCAGCGAGGGCGTCATGCGATGGCCGGGGCGCATATCCCGGCGTCGGCCAGCGCCCGGTCGATCGCGCGCCCCAGCAGATCCGCCACCATGTCGATCTGCGCCCGGTCGATGATGAAAGGCGGAGCCAGCAGCACGTGATCGCCGCGCCGCCCGTCGATGGTACCGCCCATGGGATAGCACATCAGCCCCAGATCCATCGCCGCCGCCTTGATCCGCTTGTGCAGCTTCAGGGCCGGATCGAAGGGGGCCTTGGTCGCCCGATCCGCCACCAGTTCGACGCCCCGGAACAACCCCCGGCCCCGGATGTCGCCCACGTTGGGGTGCATTCCCAGCCGGTCGTGGAGTGCGGCCTCCAACAGGGTGCCCCGCGCGCGCACCCCGGCCATCATGCCCGGCGCGGACAGTTTCGTCAGCACCGCGTCCGCCGCGGCCATCGCCATCGGGTGCCCCAGATACGTGTGCCCGTGCTGGAAGAACCCGGATCCCGCGGCGATCGCGTCGTGAATTTCGGCGGTGCAGAGCATCGCGCCGACGGGCTGATAGCCTGCGCCCAACCCCTTGGCGATGGTCAGGATATCGGGGCTGATCCCGTCCTCGGCGCAGGCGAACAGATGCCCGGTGCGCCCCATGCCGCACATGATTTCATCCAGGATCAGCAGCACGCCGTGGCGGTCGCAGATGTCACGGATACGCTGCAGATAGCCGGGCACCGCGGGCACGGCACCCGCCGTGGCCCCCACGACGGGTTCGGCGATGAAGGCCGCCACGGTATCGGGGCCCAACCGCTGCAGTTCGGCGTCCAGTTCGTCGGCGACGCGCAGGCCATAGCCCGACAGCGTCTCGTCCGCGCGCCGGTCGCGGTAGGCATAGCAGGGCGCGATATGGGTGGTGTCCACCATCATCGGCGCGAAGGGTGCCCGCCGCCACATGTTGCCGCCCGCCCCCAGCGCACCCAGCGTGTTGCCGTGATAGCTTTGCCGCCGCGCCACGATCCGGTGCCGCCGGGGCTGGCCGATTTCCAGAAAGTACTGGCGCGCGAGCTTGATCGCGGCCTCCACCGCTTCGGACCCGCCGGAGACGGGATAGACCCGCGACAGGCCCTTGGGCGCGTGGGCGACCAGACGTTCCGCCAATCGTTCCGCCGGTTCCGATGTGAAGAACCCGGTGTGGGCAAAGGCGAGCCGGTCAAGCTGCCCGTGCAGGGCGGCGCGCACCTCCGGGTCGGAATGGCCAAGGCAGGACACCGCCGCCCCGCCGCAAGCGTCGAGGTAGCGTTTGCCCGTGGCGTCGATCAGGTAGCACCCGTCGCCCGACACGGCCATGGGCAGGGTGGCATTGCAGGTTCGGTGGAAAAGCGCAGACATGCGGGGACGCTCCGACGGGCATGGGCGGGGATGGCAGCCGGATGCCACACTTGTGCCGCAAACGCAAAGATTATTGCAGATAGATAAAAAATGCAGCGTGCATTTGCGTACCTGTTGCGCTATCGCACCAGCATGACGACCGCCGACACCCCCACGCCGCATCGACCGCCCGACTCCCTCGACGCGTTGCGCAAGCTCGCCGTGCAGATCGCGCAGGGCACGGCACCGGTCACTCTGGGGCCACGGGCGCACCGCGCGCTCGGGCGCATCCTCGATCTGCCGGGCGACCCGGCGCTGTTGTCGATCACGACGCTCGCCGCGAAGCTGGGCGTGAACCCGTCCACGGTCACGCGCCTTGCGCGCGCGCTCGGCTATCCGGGGTTCGGCGCGTTCCAGAAGGTGCTGCTGGACGCCTCCATGACAGCACCCGGCGCGTTCTACACCCGGCAGGCGCACGCCGCGCTGTCCCATGCAGGGCATCCCAGCCGCGCGTCGGCGGAACGGCTCGGGCGCGAAAGCCAGGCCAACATCGACCGGTTGCTGGCGCGCTTCGATGCCGACCGGTTCGACGCGGCCATCGCCACCATCGTCGCCGCGCCGCAGGTGGCGGTGCTGGGCCTGCGGCAGATGCATGCGCTGGCGGGGCTGCTGGCGTACGGGTTGCGGATGGTGCGCGGTCAGGTCAGCCAGATCGACGCTGGCACGCTCGGTGTCGCGCAGGCGCTGGCGACGCTCGGTCCCGGGGATGTCCTGATCGTGGCCAGTTGCGCGCCGTGGTCCCGTGCCGCGGTGGACGCCGCGACCGTGGCCGCCGAAAAGGGGATCGCCGTGATCGCCCTGACCGACAGCGCTGACAGCCCGCTGGTGGCCGTGGCGCGGGTCGCGCTGTTCGCGCCGCATGACACCAGTTATCTTCTCAACTCGCTGGCGGCCTTCGTGGTGCTGGCGGAGTGCCTTGTGAACGGGTGCGCCGCCGCCCGGCCCGAGGCCGCCCGCGCGGCGCTGGCCGAACGCGACCTGATGGTCAGTCGGCTTGGGCTGGATTGCTGAGCCGGTCAGCGGCGGTATCCAGAACCTCGCGCAGAAGCGGATTGGGAAAGCGCCGCGCCACGGTGACCGCGTGGAAGGTTTCCGTGATCCCCAGCGGGATCGGGGCAGGCTCCAGCGACCCCGCAGCGAGTTCGTCCTGCACCACGATGGGCGGCACGAGAGCAAGCCCCAGCCCGTCGCGGGCCAGAAGTCGCATCATCGCCGCGTCGTCCACCTCGGCCGCGATCTGGGGGCGCAGGCCTGCCCGATCCGCCCATGCGTCGAAATCCGCCCGAAGGGCACTGTCGGGCGTGGGCAGGATCAGCGGCACGTCGCGCAGGCCGACGGGGTCGCCGCGGCCCAACCCAGCCAGATGCGCGGGCGTGCCGAACAGCCCCACCTGCTGCGCCGCGATCCTGTGGCTGACGAATGGTTGCCCTGCGTCCCGCGCCGGGGGCCGGTTGGTCAGCACCACGTCAAGGCTGAGATCGGCCAGCGCCGCGTAAAGTTCCCGCGCAGACCCGGCGCGCAGGACGATTTCCACATCCGCCCGCCCGAACAGCGGCCGCAGGAACCCGGTCTGGAAATT
>DAIPIS010000099.1:0-8396 GCA_036770665.1 Meridianimarinicoccus sp. | reverse complement strand
CGCGTTCATCTGCATTCACGCGATACGCTCTGACCTTTTGATGTCGCATGTCCGAAAAGCGCAAAACCGGTTCCCACTTTTGCGCGACACGCTCTGGGGGCTGCGGGCCGTCGCGATCCGCTTCGGGTTGGTGGGCGTCCCGCCGGTGGTGCGGGGCGTCTGGGGCGGCAGGTGGCCTGATCGGGGCTGTCGGTGGACGTGATCCGCTTCGGGCTGGCAGGCGACGTGCCGGTGGGGCGGTGCGTCTGGGCCTCTCTGGGCCTCCGCCATCGCCATGTCCGCCGGCGTTTCGTGACGCGGCCCGGCGTGCAGGCCGGGCGTCGGGTGTGGTGCGCGCACGGGCACCGGCAGGGCATCCCGGTGGCCGATGGCGGCGGCGTTCCGACCATGTCCCCGGCGCAGGGGTACGTGTCACCGGGGCGACAGGGTCGTCGCGCGCGCTGCGTCACCCGCTGCCTTCGCCGAGCATCCGCGTGGTGCGATGCAGCTTGTCCGCCATCACCCGGGCCATCACCCGGTGCCACAGCGCGACCAACTCGGGATCGGTCCGATGCTCTGCATCGATCGCTTCGGGGCGGGCGCGGAACACGACGGCATCGGTTTCGGCGACCACGTCGGCAGTCCGGGGCACGCCGAGATAGCTCGCCAGTTCGCCCACCACGGCACCCGGACCGAAGGACCGCAGCCGCCGCCCTGCCGCCGTGCGCACCGCCAGCCGCCCGCTGTCGAGGATGAACACGTCGCCGCTGGGATCGCCCGCCGCGATGAGCCGCGTGCCCTCCGGGACGGTCTCCCGCGCCATCAACGCCACCAGCCGGTCGATCTGCGCCGCCGTCGCGTGGGCCGCGCGCAGGGCGCTGCGGATCCCGTCCTGCGGGTCGGCGCCGCGGCTGCTGTCCGCGCGCAGCAGGTGTTCCTCGGCCGCCTCTAGCGCGCTGTCGGCGTCGGGCAGGCGGGGGATGGGCCGTGCCGCGCTGCCCTCGGTCATGGTCCATTGATCGAGCAGGCGGTTCAGCATCGGGTTGCACCCGGCCAGCGTCAGGGTCGCGCCCGCGCTGGCGGCCATGGCGTCGAACCGCGACAACGCCGACAGGACCGCCGCATCCACGCCGGTCACCCCGCGCAGATCGAGGATGATCGCGCGCGGCGCATCCGGCGCGGCGAAGAGGTCGCGCAGGTGGCCCGAAACCTGGTGAACGGTGCCGAAGAACAGGAACCCCTGCAGCGCGACCGTCCGCACGGCGTGGGCCTGCGCGTCCAGCAGCGTGGTATCCGCCGGACCACGATCCACCGCCGACCGCCGTGTCGCCAGCGTGTCGGACCGGCGCACCACCGGCAGCCGCGCATAGGTCAGCGCGAACAGCACGACGCTTGCCAGAAGGCCGAACGCCACCGCGGACACGCTCCCGAACGCCAGTGCCACGGCAAGGATCGCGACCGTCACCGCGCTGTCTTCGCGACTGCCACGGCGGACCGGGAGCACCACCCAGCGCCACAGCATCGCGCGCCCCAGATGCACCAGCAGCCCCGCGGTGACGAAAACCGGCACCAACCCGTACACCATAGGCGCGGCCACGGCACCCGCAAGCAGCACGCCGCAGAGTGCCACCGGGATCAGACGGCTCGTCCCGCCCATGGCCTGCGCCATCTGGGTCGATGTGGCGGACAGGTAGACCGGTGCGCCCCCGCCGATGCCGGACAGCAGGTTCAGGCCCGCGGTCCGTCCGAGAATGGGACGGCTGGGCAATTCCCGCCGCTGGCTGATTTCCAGCCCCGCTGTATTGAGCATGAGCCCGGCCAGAGCGATCAGGGCCGCCGCGATGCAGGCCGGAGCGGCAGCCAGAACCATGTCCCAGTGCACGACACCCGCGCCGGATCCGGTCGGCAGGACCCAGCCGATCACGCGCCAGTCGGGGGCCGCCGGGGGCAGGCCGTTCCCCACAAGCCCGAGTGCGGCGGACAGCGCGCCCTGTGCCGGGCCGGGACCGAGCAGCAGCACCGCCGCAAACGCGGTCGCAGGCGTCGCCACGAGCGCAAGCAGCGCGCCGAAACCGGCACGCCAGCGCCCGAGCAGCCCCATGGCGAGGGCCAGCACCAGCGCCAGAGCGGGTGTCACCCACGCCGCCGGGGACGCAACGGCAAGCGCGCCGGGGCCGCCTGCGCCCGCGGCGAACAGCGGGCCCATAGCCAGCCGCACCCCCGCAATCACCAGCAGGGCCCCGGAGGCCGCCATGAAACCCGCCGTCACCGGATAGGGCATCAGGCGCACCATGCGGCCCAGGTCGAACGCGGCAAACAGCGCCATCGCGACGCCGCAGGCCAGCGTGCCGGTGCCGAGGATCGCCATGCCGGTCACCAGCGCGTCACCGGTCGCAATCGACCCCGCCGCGGCGTGATTGGCCAGCCCCGCGATGGCCGGGATCAGGACAGCCACCGGCGCAAGCTGGATCGTCGCCAGGGCCAGGTCGCCGGTTCTGCGCCGCGACAGGGACAGGATCGTGCCGACCGCCGACATCACGCAGAACAGCGCCAGTGCTGGCACCACCGCGGCTTCGAGCGGGCCTGCGAACAGCAGCGTCGCCAGCGCGAGGCAGCGGCCCAGAAGATCGATCCCGATGATCGCACCCGCCGCCAGCGAAGCTGCGGCTGGCGGGGCGTGACGGGCCGACGGCGTCATGTCCGGGTCATGCCCACGTCGGTCAGCCTGCCCGCAGGGTGCGGTGCGCCGCGCGCGGCGTGTCGGCGCGGCCGGGTCCGGTTTCGCGACGCGTGGTCGGGGTCGGGTGCCGTCGCGGGGCCAGGCGGGGGCGCGCGACGTGGCGCGCCCATCGCGGTTCGGTCGCGCGACCCTGATCCGGCGGGACGGCCCCGCGGACACCGCCGACCAGCCCTGTGACCGGAATGCCGCCGCGCGCCCGCGTCCGGGCCCCGGCGTCACCGCGTCCGACGACCACCTGCTGCGCGCACCGTGCCGTCAGCGCCCCTGCAGTGTCCTTGCCGCCGCGCCGGATCCGACGGGTGCGCCGTGATCGCCGCGGGTTGACCGCGGGGCGGCTCTGCGCCGCGCCGACCCGCCACCGCGCCGGGGCGAGATCACCCGAACCGGCGCACGCAGCGTCCGGAGTCCGGCCATGGGCCGACACGCCTGCACCTGTGCCTTTCGGGCGCGCCTCCTGCGCCGGATGCCTCGACATGCCTCTCCCCTCGGAACGGACAGGTCGCCACCCGCCGACGGCCTGCCATGGAGTCTGGTGGAAAGGATGGCGGGTGACAACGCGTTTCCGTGCGCTGGAACACAGTCGGGATGCGATTTCCATTTTACCCGTATGGGTGGACCGGATAGGCTCGCATCGCACGGGGCAGGGGGCGGCACATGAATCATCTGACAGGACACCGGACGTGGCATCGGCTGGCCCTTGCACTCGGCGGGGTCGTGCTGGGCGCAGGGATCGCGACGGCGTCGGACCACAAGGACAGCCCCTACACCCGCGCCAACCCGGCGGCGGATATCGGGGACGTCTTCATCTTCCAGGGGCCCGAAACCGGCGGGCTGACCATGGTGTTCACGGTCAATCCCCTGTCGGGTTCGCCCGACCCGTCATCGCCGCCGTCGGACACGATCAAGCTCGATCCCCAGTATGTCTACCAGTTCAAGCTGGACACCGATGGCGATGCGCAGGCGGATATCGCCTTCAAGCTGCGGGCCGAGGATATCCCCGGCGAACCGCAGAAGCAGGCGATCACGCTGCGCCGCGCCTCCGGGGCCGAAGCGCGTGCCAATGGCTGGCAGGGCGACGTGATCGCCGAAGGTTTCACCACCGCGCTGAACGCGCCGCTGGAGGTGGCGACCGGCAAGGCGGGCGAACTGCTGTTCGCGGGCGTGCGCCGCGATCCGTTCTTCTTCGATTTCAGCGATGTGCAGACCCCCACGGAACTGGCGATCCGGCAGGCGCTTGGGGCGGGTGACAACCTTCCGGCGGAACCCGCATCGATCCTCGCCTTCGGCAAGACCGACATGACGGTCGTGGTGCTGGAGGTGCCGATGACCCCGGAGCTGCGGCAGGCGGGCTTCTGGGTCGTGGTCGCCGACGACACCGGCACCGCGGTCGACCGGATGGGCCGCACCGGCATCCAGGGGATTTTCCTCGTCGATCCGCCCACGGGCCGCAACCCCGAACATTACCTGCCGCGGGACCGGGCCCGTTATCCCGACATCGGTGCGATCAACGACGCCTACAACAGCACCGCGCCCGCGGATGACCGGGCGCTCTACGGCGCGCAGTTCGCCTATCGGTTCGACCAGCTGGAAATGGAGGCGGAGCGCATCGCCGAGCGGGTCGATTTCTACCTGCCCGACATCCTGCAATGGAACGCGGACGCGGCACCCCGCAGCTATCCGCACCAGCGCAGCCTGCGCGAAGACAGCGTGTTCTGGACCATCGCGGACGTGAACCCGTTCTACTATGCGCCCGAGGGCACGGTCCTGCCGCGCTACAGCGACCAGCCGCTGAGCGACCGGTTTCCCTATGTGGCGGCCTCGGTGCACCAGGACTACACCAGCCCTGACAGCCTCGTGCCCGTCCACCCGATCTACCTGGACGACTGAGGGCGGGCTGGGTCAGACCTCGAACCGGTAGACGGTCACGTTTCCGATGCCCTTGGCCTCCACCGCGCCAAGGGCATGCACAGCGGGGTCCGGGCCGATCAGGTCGCGGGTCGATTGCGACAGCGTGATGGTGTTGATTGCGCAGGCCCTCACCACCCGCGCGGCGGTGTTCACCGTGTTGCCCCAGATGTCATAGTTCAGCCGGTCGTGCCCCACGACCCCCGCCGACAGCGGCCCGCTGTTCAGGCCGATCCGCACGTCCCACATGCGCGGCCAGGTGCCGGGGCTACTGCGGGCGTCGCGCACGAACGTCATGATGTCGCGCGCCGCCGAAAGCATCTGCCGCGCGCCGGCGTGCGCATCCGCGTCGCGCATGCCCGCCACGCACATGTAGGCGTCGCCGATCGTCTTGACCTTCTCCACGCCATGCGTGGCGATGATCCGGTCGAAGGCGGAGTAGTAATGGTCGAGCATGCCCACGAGCGCCAGCGGATCCAGCCGCTCCGTCGCCGCCGAGAAGGCCACGAAATCGGTGAACATCACCGTGGCGTTCTCGGCCCGGCGGGGCTGCACGCGCCCGGTGGATTTCAGCTCCGCCGCCACATCGTCGGGCATGATGGACCGCAGCAACTGATCGGTGCGCGCCTGTTCCGCCTGCAGCGCGCCCAGGGCAGCCTCCAGTTCGCGCGACTTGCGTTCCAGTTGGGTCCGGGCGTCTTCGACCTCCTTGATGATGTTTCGCTGGAACGTGTGGCTGGCGTCCATGAGATTTTCCAGCTCCGCCTGTTGCAGGCGTGCCTTGTCGAGCCGTCTGCGCAGGATGCGCAATTCGCGCTCCGCGCCCTTCGCGTCTTGCACATCGTCCATCATGGCCGCCTCAGGTCGCGGGCGACCCCAGCAGGACCGCCACCAGCGCGTTCGTGTGGATCAGTGACGGGCCATTCTGCGTTCCGGGGCCGATCTCGCCATAGGTATAGAAGCCGGCGGTGGGGATCTCGGTGCCGATGATTTCGGTCAGGCAGCGGTATTCCTCGTCCGTGCGCGTGCCCAGCACGGCCCGCCGCCCCGCGCAGGAAAACACCAGCGCCGCCTGCGGCGCGCCGCCGGGAAAGCCCGCCATCGCCTGCTGACCGGCGGCGCGCGCCGCCGCGATGATTTCGTCGCGGGTCGCGGTGGCGATCTGCACCGTGCTGTCGGCGGGGATCGGGTTCACGAGATGGATCGACCCGGTGTCACGGTCGAACCGCTGCGGCGTGCTCAGAACATATCCGCCGCGTTCGGGCACATGCACCGCCAGCGGGAAATGCACCGAATGGGACTGGACGTAGTCGTCGTAGAGTTCCACCGCCGGACGCCCGCCGATTTCGTGGATTTCGGCCCCGGTGGCGCGCGTGACCGTGTGGGCCGACCCGAGCGGGGTGTAGCCGGTGGCCACGCCGGTCGACACGACGAGCGGGCCGCACAGCAGCATCACGACGACTGCATCGTGCAACACTGCGTCGTTGCAGATCTGTCCGGTCCGCTTGAAGCGCAACTGGTCGCCCGCCGCCCCGCCGACGATGGGGAAATCGGGTCCCAGCGCCGTGCGCAGCCCGTCGAGGATGTGCTGGATGTTCGTGCCGATCCCTTCGGGCGTCGCGATGCAGAGCGCGGGATCCTGCGTGGCCCCTGCGCGGGCCATCGCCACCGCCTCGGCCGCGGCGCGGGCCGGGTCGCCTGCGGCACCCTGCCCGAAGCCCACGGCGACCTCCACCGTGTCGGACGCGATCAGGGTGATGACGATGCTGTCCTGAAGGAACCCCTGCGGACCGCTGAGTTCGCCATCGGTGGTGCAGCCCGACACCGGAACGCCCGGCAGGCGGTCCCGCAGGATACCCGCCATCTCCGCAAGGTCGATGTCGATCGACGCAAAGACCAGTGCGCCGCGCGCGGGCACGTCGCCCAACAGTTCCAGCGCGTTGTCCAGAGCCTCGTGGGTGGCAATGTCCGTGTCTGGGTCTTCGCTGTGGCCTGTCACGATCCGGAACATCTGGCGCTCTCTCTCCGCTGGGCTTTGTTCCGGCTCTTAACCATTAAAGTTGCGAATGTCAGGAAGAATTGTAACACCTTGCGGAACGAAGCCCATGATCTGCCCGTAGAATGACAGCTCCTCGCTGAGGGATCGCACGATATTCGCGCGCTGCTTGAACCCGTGGCCTTCGCCCGGATAGAACTCCCACGCCACGGGCAGCTTGTGCGCGATCAGGGCATCGATCAGGACCTGCGCCTGGTCGCGGGGGACGACAGGATCGTCTTCGCCCTGGAAGATGATGAGCGGACAGGCGATTCGGTCCGCGTGATACAGCGGCGAGCGCGCCTTGAACACGCGCTGCGCCGCCGGATAGGGCCCGACCAGCAGTTCGGCGTAATGGGCTTCGAGCTTGTCGGTGAAGCGCGCGATGGCCTGCAGATCGGAAATGCCGTAGTAGCTTGCCCCCGCCGACAGCAGATCGGTGAAGGTCGCCAGCGCCAGCGTGGTGTAGCCCCCCGCCGATCCGCCGCGCGACACGATCCGGTAGCGGTCCACCCGGTCCAGCGCCACCAGATGCCGGGCGGCGGCGACGCAATCCTCGATGTCCACGACACCCCAGTTGCCGTACATCCGCTGGTGATACGCCCGCCCGAAGCCGGTGGAGCCACGATAGTTCACGTCGAGCACGGCGAACCCGCGCGACGTGAAGAAGGCGATATCCATGGACAGTGCCGCCCCCGCCGGGCCGGTCGGCCCACCGTGGATCACGATGATCAGCGGCGGCCGGTCGTGCGCGGGTGCGCGCGCGTCCGGGTTCGTGGGTGGATAGAAGAAGGCGGTCGCGCGCTCGGTCTTGTCGCCCTGGTCCGGGCCGGTGGGATAGCTGATCGGTTCCGGCACCGGCAGGCAGGCGCGCGCCGCGTCCGACAGGCCAGGGTTGGCGGAGCGGATCTCGGTCATCGTCCCGGCGGCGAGATCCATCCGCACGAGCGCGGCGGGCGCGTCGAACCGCCCGCCGACGAAGACCGCGACGCCACCCGCCGCGCGCAGGTTGGTGATGCTGGTGTAAGGGCTGTCGATGGGCGAAAGCGCGCCCGTCCGCAGGCAGACCCGGCCCAGCTGCCACAGCCCGCCCGTGGACCATGTCGCCAGCGCCGTGTCCGCGTCGAGGATCGCGTAGCTCGCCGTGCCCAGCCGCCACGGGGGCGACGCGAACTCCGCCGCCGCCCGCGTCACCGGTACCAGATCGTCGCCATCGACCCGGTGGATGTTCCACCAGCGGGTGCCGTCGATCTCCAGCCGGTCGGACACGACATACAGCGTCCCATCCGGCCCCCAGACCGGCTCCAGGATCGATTCGTCGGAATACCGCAACGCGGCCTGCAACACCGGGTTCAGCGCGGGGTCGATCGTCGTCGCGGGCGCGCCGCCGATGGTGCGCACCGCGATCGCAGCCCCCCCTGCGTCCAGCTCCGCCACCTGCAACCGCGTGCCGTCCCACGGCATCGACGGATAGTCCCAGGTGATCCAGGCCATGCGCCGCCCGTCCGGGGACAACCGCGGCATCGCATAGAAATCCCCGCCCTCTGCCAGCGTGACCGGCAGCCGTCGCCCGGCCATGTCGAGCGCGACGAGCGTTTGCCGGTCCTGCCCGTTCAGCGGTCGGTCCGGGTCCTGCCGCACGGCGAAGACCACGCCGCGCGCGGGGTCGGGCGTGATCTCCGACAGGCAGCCCGCCAGCAGCGGCGTGACCGGCTGGGGGTATTCCCCCGGCACCTG
>DAIPIS010000098.1:0-8413 GCA_036770665.1 Meridianimarinicoccus sp. | reverse complement strand
TTCGACCCCGAGGCCTGACAGCACCGTGGTCGGTCGGGGCGCGCCCGTGCCCCCCTCGAGCTTCCTCGTGCCCCTTCGTGCCCTGCCGGTGTTCCGGCGGGGCATTTTCGCATGCCGGGCGGGTGCGCCCCTCCCGGATGCGGCGAAATGTGTATCGCGAGACGCCTTTTGATCTGGATCAATGTATGCGACGGTATTCACATTCATATGCAATGATATGACATCCGGAGGACACCCATGACCCATTTCGACCCCACCCGCCGCGGGTTCCTTGGCCTTGCGGCCGGGGCGGCGGCACTGGCCGCTGCGGGCGCCGCACAGGCCACCCCGAGCGCGATCCCGACCCGCGCGCGTATCGTCATCCTTGGTGCCGGTGCCGCGGGCGCGTCGCTGGCGAACCGGCTGACCGAACGGCTGTCGGGCGCGCAGATCACGCTGATCGACCCGCGCGCCGAGCACTGGTACCAGCCGGGCTTCACGCTGATCGCCGCGGGCCTGAAACCGGCGGGCTATTCCGTGTCGCGCACGGCCGACTGGCTGCCCGGCGGCGTGACCCTGCTGTCCGAAGCGGCGGCCGAGATCGACCCCGACGCGCGCCGCGTGACGACCGACGCCGGCACGCGGGTCGAGTATGACTTCCTGATCGTGGCGACGGGGCTCAAGCTGGATTGGGCCGGGATCGAAGGTTTCGATCCGGCGCGGATCGGCGAGAACGGTCTGGGTGCGGTCTATGCCGGGCCGGAACAGGCCGCCAAGACATGGGCGGCCATGGACCGTTTCACGGACGAAGGCGGCGTCGGCATCTTCACCCGCCCCGCGACCGAGATGAAATGCGCGGGCGCCCCGCTGAAATACGCGTTCCTGACCGACGATTACGCCCGTCGCAAGGGCACGCGCGGCAAGTCCGAACTGATCTATCTGGCGCACAACAAGGCGTTCTTTTCCGTGCCCATCGTGAACGAAAAGGTGCGGATGCTGTTCGAGCGGCAGGAATTCGACACCCGTTACGACCACGTGATGCGCGCTGTGGACATCGACCGTCGGATCGCCACCTTCGAGACGCCCGAAGGCATGGTCGAGCAGGGCTATGATTTCATCAACGTGATCCCGCCGATGGTGGCACCCGACGTGGTGCGCAATTCGCCGCTGGCGTGGTCCGACAAGTGGATCGGGCAGGGCTGGGTCGCGGTGGACAAGCACACGATGCGCCATGTGTCCTATCCCGAGGTGTTCGGGCTGGGCGACGTGGCGGGCGTGCCCAAGGGCAAGACCGCCGCAAGCGTCAAGTGGCAGGTGCCGGTGGTCGAGGATCACCTGGTGGCCCAGATCGAAGGCAAGGAAGGCACGGCCAGCTACGATGGCTACACCTCCTGTCCGCTGATCACCCGCGTCGGGCGTGCGATGCTGGTGGAATTCGACTACAATGACAATCTCGTCCCGTCCTTCCCCGGCGTGATCGCGCCGCTGGAAGAATTGTGGACATCCTGGCTGATGAAGGAAATCGCCCTGAAGGCGACCTATAACGCCATGCTGCGCGGCCGCGCCTGACCTTTTGAGGAGGATTGACCAATGGAAGAGATGACACTGTCCACCCTGATCGCGGTGTTCGAGGAAATGTTCGGCGCGGCGCTGTTCTGGGCCATGGTGGTTTTGGCCGCACTGGTCACGCTGGCCTTCGCCTATGTGGTGATCCGCGATCGGGGCATCCGGGCGGCCTATTTCCTGCGGGCCGAGTTGCTGGCACCGATCGGCGGGCTGGGCGCGATCCTGTTCGTGCAGTGGATGACCAGTTCGGGCTTCGGCGACATCGGCGGACCGCTCGACGTTCTGATGGTCGGCATGATCGGCATCGCGGGCGCGGGTGGGCTGGTGCTTCTGGCCTACACGCTGCTGGCGGTCGTCCGCAGCGGGGGCGCGCGTGACACTGCCTGAACCGCAGGACCGGCTGGAGCACTTTCCCGTTTCGTTCTTCGCGTCGGTCATGGGGCTGGCAGGGCTGACACTGGCCCTGCACGCCGCATCCACGCTGCTGCCCGGCGCGGGGGTGCTGTCGCGCGGGATGCTGGCGGTCACGGTGCTGGCGTTTGTCGCCATCGGTGCGATCTACGCACGCAAGGCCGCACTGCACCGGGCGGCGGTGGCGGCGGAATGGCACCATCCGGTCAAGATGGCGTTCTTTCCGGCGATCTCGATTTCGCTCCTGCTGATCGCCACAGCGCTGGCCCCAAACATGCCGTCGCTGGCGCGGCCCGTCTGGATGCTGGGCACCGGGTTGCAGGCGGGGCTGACGCTGGCGGTGGTGGCGGGCTGGATCGGTCATCGTCCCTTCCAGCCCATGCACATTTCGCCCGCGTGGTTCATCCCGGCGGTGGGCAACGTGGTCGTTCCGGTCGCCGGTCCCGCGCTGGGATTCGTGGAACTGTCCTGGCTGTTCTTTGCCGCCGGCCTGATGTTCTGGGCGGTGTTGCTGACGCTGGTGATGAACCGGCTGATCTTTCACGACCCGCTGCCGGGGCGGTTGCTGCCGACGCTGGCCATCCTGATGGCACCGCCCGCGGTGGGCTTTCTGGCGTGGCTCGCCCTGAATGGCGGGACGGTGGACGCGGGCGCGCGGATCCTGCTGAACCTTGCCTATGTCTTCGCGGCCATCGTCGCGACGCAGGCGCCGAAATTCCGCAGCCTGCCCTTCGCGCTGTCGTGGTGGGCGCTCAGCTTTCCCATCGCCGCGCTGACCATCGCGAGCCTGCGCTTCGGGGCGCTGGTCGGGTCCGGATTCCACACCGGGCTGGGACTGGTGCTGCTGGCGCTGCTGGTGCTGGTCGTGGGCGGGCTGGCGGTGCGCACCGGTCGCGCCATCGCTGCGCGCCAGATCTGCCTGCCCGAGTGACACAGGCCTGATGCGGTCCCCCGGCCTTGCGCCGGGGGCTTGCCTGTCACGTCAGTGTCACACAAAACGTGTTGAACGCCGGGAACGCTGCCGCGCAGCACGGCACGACAAGACAAAAAGTCAAAGAGGACAAGACGGGCATGAAGGTCATCATTCTGGGCGGCGACGGGTTCTGCGGCTGGCCCACGGCGCTGCACCTGTCGAAGCGCGGCCACGACATCATCATCGTGGACAACCTGTCGCGCCGGAAGATCGACGTGGAGCTGGAGGTCACATCGCTGACCCCGATCCGCCCCTTGGGCGAACGCATCCGCGCCTGGCACGAGCTGACCAACCACACGATCCGGGTGGAGACGTTCACGGTGGGCGAGCATTACCACCGCCTGCTGACGCTGCTGCGGGAAGAAAAGCCCGACGCCATCGTGCATTTCGCCGAACAGCGCGCAGCCCCCTATTCGATGAAATCCTCGGCCCACAAGCGGTATACGGTCAGCAACAACCTGAACGCCACGAACGACGTGCTGGCGGCCATCGTGGAGAGCGGGCAGGACATCCATCTGGTGCATCTGGGCACCATGGGCGTTTACGGCTACGGCACCGCGGGCATGAAGATCCCCGAAGGCTACCTGCAGGTGCAGGTCGCCACGGAGCACGGGCCGCACACGCAGGACATTCTCTATCCCGCGAACCCCGGGTCCATCTATCACATGACCAAGACGCAGGATCAGCTGTTCTTCTTCTTCTACAACAAGAACGACGGCGTGCGGATCACCGACCTGCACCAGGGGATCGTCTGGGGCACCCAGACCGAGGAAACCCGGATGGACGAGCGGCTCATCAACCGGTTCGACTATGACGGCGACTATGGCACGGTTCTCAACCGGTTCCTGATGCAGGCGGCGGTGGGGTATCCCCTGACGGTGCACGGCACGGGCGGGCAGACGCGGGCCTTCATCCACATCCAGGACACCTGCCGCTGCGTGGAACTGGCGCTGGTCAACCCGCCCGCACGGGGCGACCGGGTCAACATCCTCAACCAGATGACGGAAACCCACCGGGTGCGGGATCTGGCGGCGATGATCGCGGACCAGACCGGGGCCGAGGTGGCGATGGTGGACAACCCCCGCAACGAGGCGGCGGAGAACGACCTGCATGTGACCAACGACCGTTTCCTTGAAATGGGGTTGACGCCGATCACGCTGGAAGCGGGGTTGATGGCCGAGGTGACGGACATCGCGCGGCGCTACGCGGACAATTGCGACCGGTCCAAGATCCCCTGCGTGTCGCGCTGGCGCTGACCGCGGCCCTCCGCAGTCGGCAGGTCGGGGCGGGCCGCGTGCATGGGCCGGCATGGGTCAGATCCGGTGCCGCAGCGGGACCGTACTGCCGGGTCCGCCGGGCAGGCGACCCGCGCCAGACCGGCGGAACGCGGCTCCACCCCCCGGTGCGTGACCGGTGGCTGGGGCCGGGCGGACAGATCGTGCGATCCACGGGATGACGCGGCTTGGGCCGGAACCGGCAGGGGTGCCCGCCCGTGCCGCCGCCGGGCCCGCGTCCGGTGCGACATGTTGCGGGCAGGCCGCGCACGGGCTTGTGCCCGCCTGCGCGTCTGCGCAGTATCCGCGCGAGGGTGATGCCGCGCTGCGGCACCGACGGGACGCCGACATTCGGGGAGCGCTGTGCAGGCCATGACCGATATCGTTCTTCTGCACACGAAGATCCTGTCCATCGTCGGTGACGTGCTGCGCGTCGCGCTGTCGGGTCGGGGCGACGACGCCGTGGGCCTGGGCGATCTGGCCGAAATCCGCGATATCGACGACCGTCCGCGGCTGGCGCAGGTCGTGGATTTGCGGGACGGGGCCGCGTCGCTGCAGGTGTTTTCCGGCAGCGCGGGCGTGTCCACCGGCGCACAGGTGCGGTTTCTGGGCCATCCGCCGCGGGTGACGGTGTCGGCCAATATCCTTGGCCGGGTGTTCGGCGGTGACGGACGGGTGCTCGATGCCGGACCGTCGCTGGAGGGCGACGCGCAGGCCGAAATCGGCGGGGCGTCGGCGAACCCCATGCGGCGGCGGCTGGCGTCGCGCATGATCCACACCGACGTGCCCATGATCGACGTGTTCAACTGCCTTGTGGAAAGCCAGAAGATCCCCATCTTCTCGGTTTCCGGCGAGCCGTACAACGACCTTCTGGCCCGCATCGGCATCCAGGCGGAGGCGGATATCGTGGTCTTCGCCGGGCTGGGGTTGCTGTTCGACGATTTCTGGCGGTTCCGCACCGCGTTCGAGGATGCGGGCGTGTTCCCGCGCACGGTCATGTTCGTCAACCAGGCGAGCGATCCGATGGTCGAACGCCTGCTCGTGCCCGACATGGCGCTGGCGGTGGCCGAACGCTTCGCGGTGGCGGAACGCAAGCGCGTGCTGGTGTTGATGACCGACATGACGGCCTATGCCGACGCGCTGAAGGAAATCGGCATCTCCATGGAACGGGTGCCGTCGAACCGGGGCTATCTGGGCGATCTTTACAGCCAGTTGGCGCGCCGGTACGAAAAAGCCGCCGATTTCGCGGGCGGCGGGTCGGTGACGATCCTGACGGTGACGACCATGCCCGGCGGCGACGTGACCCACCCGGTGCCGGACAACACCGGCTACATCACGGAAGGCCAGTTCTACCTGCACGGCGGGGCCATCGACCCGTTCGGGTCGCTGTCGCGCCTGAAGCAGCACGTGATCGGCAAGGAAACGCGGGAGGACCACGGACCGCTCGCGAACACGATGATCCGGCTTTACGCCGAGGGGCGCGACGCCAAGCAGAAACAGGCGATGGCGTTCGAGCTGTCCGACTACGATACCCGCGTGCTGCGGTTCGGCGACCTGTTCCGCGCCCGGTTCATGGACATCGGCGTGACCCTGCCACTGGAAGCCGCGCTCGATCTGGGTTGGGCGACGTTGGCCGAGTGTTTCGCGCCCGACGAGTTGCTGATGAAGCAGCAGCTGATCGACCGCTATTTCCCGACGCCGGCGGCATAGGTCGTGGCGCGGCTGTCGCTCAACAAGGCGCGCATGGCGCGGGAGGCGGCGGATCTGGCGATGTATCGCCGGTTCCTGCCCGCGCTCGACCTGAAGCGGCAGCAACTGATGGCGGCGCGCGCCGCCACGCGCGACCGCATCGCGGCGCTGGAGGCCGATCTGGCTGCCCATGTGGCGGCGGTGGGGGCCGGGATGCCCATGCTGGCGGATCGCGACACCGCGGTGGACGGGCTGGTGCGGGTCACCGGCATCACGCGCGGCACCCGGAACGTGGCCGGGACACCGGTGCCGGTTCTTGCGGACATCGCCGTGGCCGTGGCGCCCTACGGTTACCTGACGCGCCCGCACTGGGTGGACCGGCTGGCGGTGGAACTGACAGCGGCGCTGCGCCTGCGCATCGCGCTGGTGGTGGAACACGAGGCGCTGGTGGTTCTGGACGCGGCCATCGCCACGGTCACGCGCCGGGTCAACCTGTTTGAAAAGGTGCTGATCCCCCGCGCACAGGCCAACATCAAGCGCATCCGCATCGCGCTGGGGGACCTGGAACGCGCCGCCGTGGTCACGTCGAAGATCGCCAAGCGCAAGCGGGAGGCGGCCCATGTGTGACCGCGCCGGGATGGGCCGGGTCGAGGTCGGCTGCGCGGGGATGGACCGCGCCGCGGTGGGCTGCGTCCTGCCCGACCCTGCGGTGCCCGGCTGCGCCGTGGCCGCACGCGCCGTGACGGGCCGCGCCGTGATGGACAGGGGCGCGCGCCTATGACCATCGTGGCGCTGGAACGGGTCACGCTGTACGGGCTGGCGCGGGACCGCGACGGGGTGATCGGGGCGTTGCAGGCGTTGGGCTGCATGCACCTGTTGCCGCTGCGCCGCGCCGAACCGCTGGAGGTGCCCGACGCGGCCCGCCGCCGCCGGGCCGACGCGGCCTTCGCCCATCTGTCCGCCGCGCCGGACCAGCGCCGCCCGTGGCCCGCGAACCGGCCTGTCGATCTGGACGTGCTGATCGCCGATGCGCTGGCCAACAAGGCGCAATTGCGCGCGCTCGAGGATCAGATCGATTTCCTGCAGGAACGTATCCGGGGGCTGGCGGCGTTCGGCGATTTCACGCTGCCGCCCGATGACGCGCTGCGCGGCCTGAGGCTGTGGTTCTACGCGGTGCCGCTGAAGCTGCGCCGGGCGCTCGACACCATCGACCTGCCGTGGCAGGTGGTGGGGCGGGGTCCGACCGAGTGGCACGTGGTCGTGCTGGCGCGGGACGAACCCCCCGCCGACCTGCTGCCGGTCCCGCGCGTGCATACGGGGTCGCGACGCTTGTCGCATCTGCACGACGATCTGGACACGGCGCGGATCGAACTGGAACTGGCGACGGCGGCGTGGTCGGAACTCAGCCGGTCGCGGATCGTGCTGGGATTGCGGCTGGCGCAGGCGCAGGACGCCGATGCGCGCCGCGACGCCACCGCCATGACGCTCGACGCGGGGCCGGTCTTCGCGGTGCAGGGCTGGGCGCCCGTGGCGGCGCGGGATGACCTGCGGCGGGTCGCGGACGACATGGGGCTTGCGATCACGCTGGAGCCGCCGGGTGCCGAGGACGCGCCGCCCACGCTGCTCGATACCCGCGACGGCATGCCGGGGGCCGACGCGATCACGACCTTCTACCGGGTGCCGGCTTACGGCGCATGGGATCCGAGCCTGATCGTCTATGCGTCCTTCGCGGTGTTCTTCGCGATGATCCTTGCGGACGCGGGCTATGCCGCGGTGCTGGGCGGGCTGCTGGCGATATACTGGCGCAGGCTGGGTCGGTCGCTGGCGTCGCGGCGCGCGCGCGTGATGATCGGTGTGTTGCTGGCCGTGGCGGGGGCTTACGGCGTGGCGGCGGGCAGCTATTTCGGGCTGACCCCGCAGGCGGGCCTGCTGGCGCGGCTCGCGGTCATCGACATCACCGACGTGGACAGCATGATGCGGGTGTCCATCTGCATCGGCGTGGCGCATGTGTCGCTGGCCAATGCTGTCGCCGCACGGCGCGCGCGCAGCCGGGGGCAGGCCGTGGTCCATCTGGGCTGGATCGCGGCGGCCTGCGGCGGGCTGATGCTGTGGCTGGTGCCGGGGTCCCTGGGCGCGGTACTGATGGGGGCGGGGCTGGTCGCCGTGATGGGCGGGCTGGGATCGGCGCGGGCCATCACGCGCCCGCGCGACTGGCTGTGGCGCATCGTGGACGGGTTGCGCGGGCTGACGCGGGTGTCGTCCATGTTCGGGGACATTCTGTCCTACATGCGGCTTTTCGCGCTCGGGCTGGCCAGCGCGTCGCTGGCGGCCACGTTCAACGGGCTCGCGGCGGATCTGGCCGGTGGGATGCCCGGCGCGGGCGTTGCGCTTGCGATCCTCGTGGCGACGCTGGGGCACGGGATCAACCTTGTGCTCGGCATCGTCAGCGGGGCGGTGCACGGGCTGCGGCTCAATTTCATCGAGTTCTTCGGTTGGGGACTGACCGAGGAAGGCTATCCAT
>DAIPIS010000349.1:0-1841 GCA_036770665.1 Meridianimarinicoccus sp. | reverse complement strand
AGCGTGATCCGACCGGTTCAGCCGGGATAGGCGGTCTTGCGAAGATAGGGGAAGATTTCCTCGACCGCGCCGTATTTCTCGCGGGCGGCTTCGGTGCTGACACTGGTCGGCACGATCACGTCCTGCCCCATTTCCCAGTTGGCGGGCATCGCCACGCCCAGCCGGGCCGACGCCTGCAGCGCGTCGAGCGCGCGCAGAACCTCGGCGAAGTTGCGGCCGATGGTCATGGGATAGGTCATGGACAGTTTCAGCTTCTTGTCCGGCCCGATGATGAACACCGCGCGCACGGTCGCACTGTCGGCCGGGGTGCGCCCGTCGGGCAGATAGGCTTCGGCGGGCAGCATGTCGAAGGCCTTGGACACGGCCAGATCGTTGTCGGCGATGATCGGGAAGGTGACGTCCGCGCCCGCGTAGCGTTCGATGTCGCCGATCCATTTCATGTGCTCGTCGACGCCATCGACGGACACGCCGATCACCTTGGTGCCGCGCCGCGCCCATTCGTCGGCCAGTTGCGCCACCGCGCCGAATTCGGTGGTGCAGACGGGGGTGAAATCCTTCGGGTGCGAGAACAGGATCGCCCAGTCGTCGCCGATCCAGTCGTGAAACTGGATTTCGCCCTGGCTCGTGCGGGCGGTGAAGTCGGGAACGGTATCGTTGATGCGCAAACCCATGGGGCTCCTCCGGTCGGTTGGGGTGTGCCCCTGTATCTGGACCCTTGCGCGGCGGTTGTCAGCCCCTCCTTCGCGATAAGGACACGGGGTTGCGCCGGGCCGCCCGCGATGAAACCCTGTCACCGAACAGGAGGGCCAGAACATGGACAATTTCGGACAATTCCTGATCGGTGGAACATGGGTCGCGGGCCAAACGGGCCAGTCGGGCCAAGCATGCCAGTCGGTCCCGGTGCACGATCCGTCGACCGAGGAGGAGATCGCCACCCTGCCGCTGGCCGGGGCCGCGGATGTGGATGCGGCGGTCGCGGCGGCGCGGGCGGCGTGGGGTGGTTGGGCGGGCAGCACCGTGGCCGACCGGCTGGCGCTGATAGGGCGCATCGCCGAGGTCTATGCGGCGCGGGCCGAGGACATGGCGCAGGCCATCCGCCGCGAGATGGGGGCACCCATCGACTGGGCGCGCGGCGCGCAGGTGCCCGCGGGGGCGGAGCACATCAAGGCTGCGGCGCAGGCACTGGAGGCGATGGTGTTCGAGGCGCCGTTGCCCGGCACGCCCGGCACGCTGATCCGGCACGAACCCGTGGGGGTCTGCGCGCTGATCACGCCGTGGAACTGGCCGATGAACCAGGTCACGCTGAAGGTTCTCCCGGCGCTGGCGGCGGGCTGCACCATGGTGCTCAAGCCGTCAGAGATCGCACCGCTGTCGGCGCATGTGTTCGCCGAAATACTGGTGGATGCGGGGGTGCCGCCGGGCGTGTTCAACCTCATCCACGGCGACGGGCGCGGGGCGGGGGATGCGCTGTGCCGTCATCCGGGGGTGGATTTCATCTCCTTCACCGGGTCGAGCCGCGCCGGGCGCGAGATCAGCCACGCCGCGGCCGACAACCTGACCCGTGTGGCGCTGGAACTGGGTGGCAAGGGCGCGAACATCATCTTCGACGACGCGCCCGACAGTGCCATCCGCACCGGCGCGCGGCGCTGCTTCAACAACACCGGCCAGTCCTGCAATGCGCCCACGCGGATGCTGGTCAGCCGCGCGCGGTACGATGCGGCGGTGGAGATCGCGGCTCAGGCGGCGCATGAAACGGCCGTGGCCCATGCCGCCGAACCGGGCCGCCACATCGGCCCGCTGGTCAGTGCGGCGCAGTGGGACAAGGTGCAGGGCCTGATCGC
>DAIPIS010000097.1:0-8434 GCA_036770665.1 Meridianimarinicoccus sp. | reverse complement strand
GGTTCCTGACCATGTCCGCGCTGTCGGCGGCGACCGCCGTGCTGGTCACGGTGCACCCCCAGATGCTCGACGTGATGTCCATGTGCCAGTTCCTCTTGATGACCTCGAACCTGCTCGGGGTCGTGGCCGATGCGGGCGGCGACATGAGCTATGACTGGATGCGGTATCTTGTGACGCGGTACGAACCCGGCGACGGGCCGCAGAACCAGATGGTCAGCTTCATGCGGTCCATGTTCGGGGACCACGTGCTGAACCACCCGATGCTGAAATCCACCGCCATCAGCGACGCGGGCATCACCAAGCAGACATTGTACGAGGTGGACCGGGCGCAGTTCACGCGCGCCACGTACGAGCGGGCGATGGAAAGCCTGAACGCGGTGAACGGGGAAATCGAGGGCCTGATCCAGCAGGCATGGGGGCGCTGACCATGGCACGCAAGAACCTTCTGTCCGGGCTGATGGGCGATCCGGCGGTGCAACCCGACGCCGCGGCGCTGCCCGTGCGCCCGCGCTATGCCAAGGGGGCCATCGGCGCGGTCAGCCAGTCGCTGGCCGATCTGAAATCCCGGGCCATCGCCGATATTCATCCGTCCGCCATCGATGCCGGCGGGCTGGCGGACCGGCTGGACGATGACGCCGCGGAGCACGCCGCGCTGATGGACTCCCTGCGCGATCACGGCCAGCAGGTGCCGGTCCTGCTGCGGCCACACCCGACCGAGGAGGGCCGCTATCAGGTGGTGTTCGGGCGGCGGCGGGTGCGCGCGCTGCGGGATCTCGGGCTGCCGGTCAAGGCGATGATCCGGGATCTGGACGACACCGCGCTGGTCATCGCGCAGGGGCAGGAAAATTCCGCGCGCAAGGATCTGACCTTCGTGGAAAAGGCGAACTTCGCCTGCCAGATGCGGGACGCCGGGTATGACCGAAAGGTGATTTGCGCGGCGCTGCACGTGGACAAGACCCAGATCAGCCGGATGCTGTCGGTGACCGACGCGGTGCCGCTGGACCTGATCGAGGCGATCGGGTCGGCCCCGTCCGTGGGGCGCAGCCGGTGGCTGGCGCTGGCGGCGCGGCTGTCCGAAACGGGGATCGACACGCCCGCGGCCATCGCCATGGTCCGGCAGGCTGACGCGCCGACCAGTGACGCTCGGTTCGACGCCTTGCTGCAGGCGCTGACCCCGCCGCCGCGGCACGCAGCGCCGCCCGCGACGGATGCGACCGAGCCGCAGGAACTGTGCAGCGCCTCGGGCCGGGTGATCGGGCGCATGGTGCAGCGCGGCGACCGCATGATCCTGACCCTGCCGTTGGACGGTGCCGACGGGTTCGCCCTGTGGCTGGTCGACAATTTCGACCGCATCCATGACGAATGGCTCCGGACGCAGCCGGGCGGGCGCGACTGATCCCGTGCCGCGCCCTGTGGCCGGCGGTTGACCGCTGTCAACTTTCGGCCCGGATCGGGTTGACCGCTGTCAACCGGGTGTGGCGGCCCCAAATGCCCGCGCGCGAACGGGCCGGAGCAGGGTCGTGTTGATCCCTGTCCGGGCAGCGCGCAAAACGCATCCTTTCTGCACGTATGAAGCCGTTCAAGGTTCAGGTCGCATGGTTCTTCGGCGGCACACAAAAGGCCCTGTCCGCGATCATTGCCGCGGGCGGGGCATCGGGCGGGCGCGTCGGCATCATCGAAAGGGCTGGCATCCTGTCGTCGCGCCTGATGGGATCGTGCCGGAAACGAAGCTGGAAAAGGGGAGGTTTCAGTGAGCTATTTCCTGACGGCGGACGGCGGCACCGAAAGCCTCCGGGCGCGCATCTACGACCTTGCGGGCACCTGCCTTGCCAGCAAGGCGGTTCCCTATGGCACGCGGTTTTCCGCCGGAGCCCGGGCCGAACAGGACCCGGCAGACTGGTGGACGAATTTCGTGACCGCAAGCCGGGGTGCCATCGCAGCGGCGGGCGTCGCGCCCGATGCGATCGAGGCCATCGCCTATGCGACGACCAGTTGCAGCGTGGTCGCACTCGATGCCAACGGCGACGCGCTGCGCCCGGCGCTGATCTGGATGGACGTGCGCGCCACGAACGAAGCCGCGCAGGTGCTGTCCACCGGGGACCCGGCGCTGGGGTTGAACGGGGCAGGGCAGGGGCCGGTGTCGCCGGAATGGATGCTGCCCAAGGCGCTCTGGCTCAAGCGGCACGAACCCGCGGTCTTCGATCGGGCACATCGCATCTGCGAGTATCAGGATTTTCTCACCTTCAAGCTGACCGGCGACTGGGCGGCATCGCTGAACAACGTGGGCCTGCGCTGGCATTACCGCAACGACGCGGGCGGCTGGCCCGACAGTCTCGTGTCGGCACTCGGGCTCGATGCGCTTCTGGACAAGTGGCCGCGGCGCGTGGTGGCGCCGGGGCAGGTGGTGGGCACGCTGACCGCCGCCGCGGCGGAGGCGTTGGGGCTGCCGCGACGGGTCAAGGTGGTGCAGGGCGGGGCCGACGCGCTGATCGGGATGATCGGGCTGGGTGTGGCGCGCCCCGGCCAGATGGCGCTGATCACCGGCTCGTCGCACCTGCAGTTCGGCGTGACGGAAACACCGCTGTCCGCGCCCGGCGTCTGGGGGGCCTATGCCGACATCGTCTATCCCGGCCGCTACATCGTCGAAGGCGGGCAGACATCGACCGGGTCGATCATCAACTGGCTGGGGCGGCTGACCGGCGGGCATGATTTCGACGCCCTGAACGCCGCCGCCGCCGCCCTGCCGCCGGGGTCCGAAGGGCTGATCGTGCAGGACCATTTCCAGGGCAACCGCACGCCGCACACCGACGCGCTGTCGCGCGGTGCCATCCTTGGCCTGACGCTGGCCCATGAAAAGCACCACCTGTTCCGGGCGATCATGGAGGGGATATCCTTCGGCACCCGCGCGATCCTCGACGCGTTCGGGCGCGCGGGCTATGCCGCGACGGAAATCCGCGCGGGGGGCGGGGCGGCGGCGTCGGATCTCTGGATGCAGATCCATGCCGACACGTCCGGTCTGCCGATCCGCATCCCGGCGTCGCCAGATGCGCCATCGACCGGATCCGCGATCCTCGCCGCCCATGGCGCGGGGCATTTCGCGACCATCGACGACGGCATCGCGGCCATGGTGCATCCGGGCCGGGTGATCGACCCGATCCCGGCCAACGTGGCGGCCTATGCGGCGCTGTACCAGAAGTACCTCGCGCTCTATCCGGCGGCGAAGGCGGTGCTGGCGCGCTGAAAGCCGCGCGCGTCGGGCCGTGGAACGGCGGTCGGCTCAAGCCGTGGAACCGGCGTCGCGTCGGGCCATCGAGCGGCGGTCGGCTCAGGCCGTGGAGCGGCGGTCGGGAAAGAGGCCCAGAAGACCCGCGCGGCTGGCCGGGGCGATCCCGCGTTCGGTGATCAGCCCGGTGACCAGCCGCGCGGGCGTCACGTCGAAGGCCGGGTTGCCGCCGGGGGTTCCGTCGGGCGAGATCTGGACGAAGCGTGCGGTGCCCGTGTCGTCGCGGCCATAGACATGGGTGACCTCGCGCCCGTCGCGTTCCTCGATCGGGATCTCCGCCAGCCCGTCCGACACGGTCCAGTCGATGGTGGAGGACGGCAGCGCCACGTAGAACGGAACGCCGGTATCCCGCGCCGCCAGCGCCTTGAGATAGGTGCCGATCTTGTTGCACACGTCGCCCGTGGCGGTGGTCCGGTCGGTGCCCACGATCACCATGTCCACCTGCCCGCGCTGCATCAGGTGCCCGCCCGCGTTGTCCACGATCAGGTGATGGGGGATGCCCGCGCCCGCGAGTTCCCATGCGGTCAGCTGCGCGCCCTGGTTGCGGGGGCGGGTTTCGTCCACCCAGACGTGGATCGGGATGCCCGCCGCCTGCGCGTGGTACATGGGCGATGTGGCGGTGCCCCAGTCCACCGTCGCGATCCAGCCCGCGTTGCAATGGGTCAGGATGTTCACCGGGTCGCCGGGGGCTTTCGTCGCGGCGATGGCGCGGATCAGCTCCAGCCCGTGTTCCCCGATCATCCGGTTGGTGTCCACGTCGTCGTCGCAGATCCGCGCGGCCGTGGCAAAGGCCGCCTCTGCGCGGGCGGTGTCGGGCAGGGGGCGCAGCGTCGCCCGCATCGCATCCAGCGCCCACCGCAGGTTGATCGCCGTGGGCCGGGTCGCGTGCAGCACATCGTAAGCCTGCGCCAGTGCGGCATCGGACGGATCGCGCGCCAACTGGCAGGCGACGCCGTAAGCCGCCGTCGCCCCGATCAGCGGCGCGCCGCGCACCCACATGTCGCGGATCGCGGTGGCGAAATCGTCGAGACTGTCGAGCGTCACCACGCGGAAGTCATGGGGCAGCCAGCGCTGGTCGATGATGTGCACCGCGCCGGTCGCCGCATCGCGCCAGATGGACCGGTAATGGGTATCGCCAACCTTCATGGTGCAGTCCTCGTGTCGGGGCCGCCCGATCGCCTGGGACGGGGCAGGGCAGGGCAGGGCGGGTGGTCGTTTCGGGTCGCGGGGCGGGTCGCCGGGTGATGCGGTCCGCCCGGCGCGGTGCGCGCAAGCGTAAGGCGCGGCTGCGGCGGGTGTCAACGCACGCTGACCGCGCCGATCCCGGCTGCCCTCGCCGCGCGGGTGTGCGCCGCGCATCGACATGCTATGTCCACGCGGGATGCGGATGATCCCGTGGGCCTGTCCGCGCGCGATCACGATGCCGCAACCGAAAGGAGGGGCCGTGAAACTGCCTGTCACCGCCGCGCTCATGGCGTTCGTCGTCCTTGCGGGCTGCGCGGGGCGCCCCGCGCTGGACGACCCGGCGCTCAGCGACCGGACCCTGAACCTCGAGGATTTCTTCGACGGCCCGGTCACCGCGTCCGGACAGTTCCAGGACATCTTCGGCACCGTGCGCCGCCGGTTCGACGTGGACATCGCGAGCACGTGGGACGGCGACACCCTGACCCTGACCGAGGATTTCGTCTACGATGACGCCAGCACCGAACGGCGCGTCTGGACCTTGACCAAGACCGGGGCGGACACGTGGGAAGGCACCGCGCCGGGCGTGCGGGGCACGGCCTTGGGGCGCGAATCCGGCGATACCTTCAACTGGCGCTACACCATCGACCTGCCCGTGGGCCCCGAAGCCGACGATACGCTGCGCGCGACCTTCGATGACTGGATGTGGCTCATGTCCGACCGGACGCTGCTGAACCGGGCCTACATGTCCCGCGCGGGCATCCCGCTGGGCGAGGTCATCATCTGGTTCGAAAAGGCCGCCCCGTGAAACGCGTCGCACTGGTCATCCTTGGTGCGCTGCTGGTCGCGAAACTGGCGCTGATGCTGGGGGTGGTGACGGGCGGGTGACGCCTCGCAAGGGGCCCGCGGCAGCAGCGCACCGCGCGGGCGGCACGGCGTGCGGCGTGCCGTTGTCCGGCAGTGGCACCGGCACGGGCGGCAACTTCTTTCTGTCCGTTCCCGCGATCCGCCGGTATCACGGGCGCGCGGGGCTGGCTGGTCCGTCTGGCGTTTCACGAGGGTCCCATGGATATTGCCGCCCGTCTTCGGACATGGAGTGCGACGCGCGCGCCGGGCATCACCCTGTCGGCCACCATCGCCGCCGCCGCCGCTTTCCTCGGCGCGCATTACGGCGCGCCGGTGATGCTGTTCGCGCTTCTTCTCGGCATGGCCTTCAACTTCCTGCACGACAGCGGGCCGTGCCGCGCGGGCGTCGAATTCTGCGCCAGAACCGTGCTGCGGCTGGGGGTCGGGCTTCTGGGCCTGCGCATCGCCTTCGACGATCTGGCGCAGATCGGCCTGTCCGGCGCGGGGCTGCTCGCGGCCCTCGTCGCGCTGACCATCGCCACCGGCTTCGTCGCCGCACCGCTCTTCGGGCGTCAGTGGCGCTTCGCGCTCCTGACCGGGGGGGCGGTGGCGATCTGCGGGGCGTCCGCCGCGCTGGCCATCGCCGCGGTGATCCCGCCCAACGACAAGTCCGAACGCAATACCCTGTTCACCGTGATCGCCGTCACCGCGCTCTCGACCATGGCGATGGTGATCTATCCGCTGCTGTTCCAGCGTCTGGGCCTGAGCGACCTGCAGCAGGGCTTCCTGATCGGGGCCACGATCCATGACGTGGCGCAGGTGGTGGGTGCCGGCTTTTCCGTGTCCGACGCGGCGGGGGAAATGGCGACCATCGTGAAGCTCTTTCGCGTGGCGATGCTGCCCGTGGTGCTCGTCGCCATCGTGCTCGCGTTGCGCCTGACCGGGGCGGGGGCGCGGGCCGATGCCGGGCGCATCCCGCTCCTGCCGTGGTTCATGCTGCTGTTCCTCGCCCTCGTGACGCTGGGCAGCGTGGTGGACGTGCCCGCCGTGGTCGCGACGCAGGTCGATATCCTGTCCCGCGCCTGCCTTGTGACCGCCATCGCGGCGCTGGGGGTCAAGACCTCGCTCAAGGCGCTGCAGGCGGTGGGCGGGGGTCACATGGCCATCGTGGTGATCGAAACGCTCGCGTTGCTCGGCCTCGCCCTTGCTGCGCTCGCGGTGTTCCGGCACATCTGACGCGCCGCGCCGTCCCCCGGCTCAGGGGACCGCGGCAATCGTCAGGAAGGCAAAGAAGATCACAAGGTGGATGCCACCCTGCAACACCGTGGTGCGTCCCGTCGCCAGCGTCAGTGTCGCCATGAACAGCGAGAGCACCAGGAGCACGATATGTTCCATTTCCAGCCCGAGGATCAGGGTCTGGCCCATCGCCAGCGACACGAAGGCCACGGTGGGGATCGTCAGGGACAGGCTGGCGAGCGCGGATCCCAGCGCAAGATTCATGCTGGTCTGCAGCATGTTCAACCGCGCCGCGCGCAACGATGCGACACCTTCGGGCAGCAGCACGACCATGGCGATCATGACCCCGATCAGTGCGGCCGGGAACCCCGCGCCGACGATGGCCTCCTCCAGCGGATGGGCCATCACCTCGGCCAGCAGGACCACCGCCAGCAGCGACACCGGCAACAGGACCAGCCCGGTCAGGAAAGTCTGCCGGTCCGGCTCGGCATGGGGCAGTTCGGGTTCCTCGGCATCCAGAAACGCATCCTTGTGCCGGATCGTCTGGACATACAGGAACAACCCGTAAAGCGCGAGCGACACCACCGCCACGAACACAAGCTGCGGCGTGGCATAGACCGGGCCGGGCAGGGTGGTGGTGAAGTTCGGCAGCACCAGCGCCAGAACCGCCAGCGTGCCCAGAACACCCAGCGCGGCGCTTGCACTGCGCGCCTGGAACCCCTGTTCGTGGAACCGCACGCCACCGACCATCAGGTTCAGCCCGACGATGCCGTTCAGCACGATCATGATGGCGGCGAACACCGTGTCGCGGGCGATGCTGCTTTCGCCCGCGTCCGATGACAGCAGCACCGACACGATCAGCGCCACCTCGATCACCGTGACCGCAAGCGCCAGAAGGATCGACCCGAAGGGCTGGCCGATCCGGTGCGCCACGGTTTCGGCGTGGTGCACCGCCGCGAAGACCGTCGCGAACAGCACCGGAAGGGCCACGACGAAGACCACGCCGGGCAAATGCCCATGCAGCAACAACGTGCCGATCCCCATCGCAAGCGCCACGACCGGAAAAGCCCAAGACCAGATCGGGGTGCCTGTCGCCTGTGCCATGTCGTGCTCCATGGAGATTTGCGCGGACTGCCCGCGATTCCGCAGGCGAATACAAGCCGGAAAGATGCGCCGTCGCCTGCGTCGGCGGCGGGGTTGCCGACCCGCTTGCGGCCCGGGATCGTTTCCCGTGATCGGGCGCCGCGCACTTGTCCTGTGACCCGCACCGCGGCACGCAATCATCACGACATTGTCAACCGCGCCCCTTGCCCGGCCGACATCATCGGCACCAAAGACCATGATTTCAAGGTCGCTTCGGTCAAGCCCACGCTGAAACGCGCGCCTGACGTTTTCACCGCGTCACCCAAGATCGTCACCGCCGTGTTACAATGTTTCCCTACCGCTCGCGCTGGAACACACGAGAAACGGGGAACACCATGAAATTCTTCTCGACCCTGACGGCGCTTGCCGCACTTGCCCTTGCCGCACCGGCCCATGCCGAGTTCAAGCTGGACGATCGCTACACCGATGCCGATGGCGACATGATCGCGGACATCCCGACCGATCCGTCGCAGCTGGTCGATCCGGACACCCTGATCTTCGCCTACACGCCCGTCGAAGACCCGGCCGTCTACGCCGAAGCCTGGGCCGATTTCCTGACCCACATGGAAAGCGTCACCGGCAAGACCGTGCAGTTCTTCCCGGTCCAGTCGAACGCCGCCCAGATCGAAGCGATGCGCGCAGGCCGCCTGCACATCGCGGGCTTCAACACCGGCTCGAACCCGCTGGCCGTCGCCTGCGCGGGCTTCCGCCCCTTCACGATGATGGCCGCCGCCGACGGGTCGT
>DAIPIS010000096.1:0-8445 GCA_036770665.1 Meridianimarinicoccus sp. | reverse complement strand
ATTACGTGCGCGCGATGTATGCCACCATCGGCGTCGATACCAAATCCTTCGTCGGAGAATGACCGGAACGGCGGGGCTCGGTCCGGGCCCCGCCTTCGATCGGAGACGCCGCCATGCTTGACCTCGTGCCCCACCGGCCCGCACCAGCGCGCGATGCGCTGTCCGGGCCCATCGTGACGACCCGTGGTCTGCGCAAGAGCTATGACCGCAAGACCGAGATCCTGAAGGGGATCGACCTCGCGATCCGTCCCGGCGAACGTGTGGCGCTGATCGGATCGAACGGCTGCGGCAAGTCCACGCTCCTGCGGTGCCTGATCGGTCTGCACGAGGTGACGGCGGGCGAGGTGACGGCCTTGGGGGAAACCTTCACCGGCTTTCCCGGTGGCGCGCAAAAGGCAAGGTTGCGGCGGCAAACCGGGTTTGTGTTCCAGAAACACTGCCTTGTGCGGCGTCGATCCGTGCTGTCGAATGTCGTTCACGGAATGCTGTCGGAACCGGGCAGCTGGCGTGCCTTTTCGCAGATGACCGCGCCGGAGCCGTGGCGGCGTGCCGCACTGGAGGCGCTGTCCTGGGTCAATCTCACGGACAAGGCCGGGGCGCGCGCCGATGCCCTGTCGGGTGGCCAGCAGCAGCGGGTGGCGATTGCCCGCGCGCTGGTCCGCCGTCCCGCATTGGTGATCGCGGATGAACCGGCGGCCAGCCTTGATCCGGTGTCGGGGCAGGATGTGATGGCGCTTTTCAGTCGGCTGTGCGCCGAGAACGGCATCACGCTGCTGTTCACCACCCATGACATGGCGCATGCGCGCAGTTTTGCGGATCGGATCGTGGCGCTGAAATCGGGCCAGTTGCTGTTCGACAAGCCAGCGGCCACCACCACCGATGCCGACCTTGAGGAGGTGTTCCGTGTCGAACCCCGCTGATCCCATGCTCTCGCGCTGGCCGCGCCTGTCGCCGCTGGCCTTTGCGCTGACCATGGCGGCGCTGGCGCTGGTCGTCGTGTCGATCGGTCAGGTCGCCCCGACACCCGGACAACTGATCGACGGCGGGCCCAGTCTGGTGCGGCTGGTCGACCGGATGTCGCCGCCGAACCTCGATCCCGCATTTCTGGCGCGCATCTTCTGGCGCATCGTCGAAACCTTCCAGATCGCCATCGCGGGGGCGGTCATCGGCATCGCACTGTCGTTCCCCATCGCCTGGCTTGCCGCCCGCGGGGTCGGCCCGCTGGGCAACGTCGGGGCGTTCCTGTCCAAGGCGTTCATCAGCTTCCTGCGGACGGTGCCCGATCTGGTCTGGGCGCTCTTGTTCGTGGCGACGGTTGGCCTTGGCGCCGTGGCCGGCACCATGACCATTGTGGTGGACACCATCGGCTTTTGCGGCCGGTTCTTCGCCGAAGCCATCGAGGACAGCGAAAAGGAACCGCAAGAAGCGATTTCGGCCATCGGTGGAAACCGCCTGTCGATCCTGTTCGGGGCAATTCTGCCCGATGTGATGCCATCCTTCATCAACACCTCGCTGTTCGCGCTCGAAAAGGCCGTGCGATCCTCCGTCGTGCTGGGGCTCGTGGGGGCAGGCGGGATCGGACAGGAATTGAAGGCGGCTTTCGATCTGTTCCAGTATCGCAACGCCTCCACCATCATCCTCGTGATCTTCCTGATCGTACTGGGCATGGAATGGGCCACCGACCGCCTGCGGCGGAAGGTGCAGTAACGAAGACCCGGCAGACACGATGGTCCGCGTGTGCCCGCGTGGCGTGCGCGGCGCAGGTGGACCCATGTGCGCCTTGGGCGGTCAACGGCCCTCTGCTTCAAATCTTCGGGGTGGCCTGCTCTGTGACAAGGCGGCGGGCGGTGACCCTTTCCCGGTGGATCATGTAGAGACCCGCGCCGATGATGATGGCGATGCCGGTAAGCGTCAGGGCGTTGGGCAAGTCGCGGAACACGAGGTAGCCCAGCAGGGTCGCGACCGGCAGTTCGAGGTATTGCAGCGGGGCCAGCGTGGCCGACGGTGCAAGTGACAACGCGTAGGTCATCATGATGTGGCTCAGCGTGGCGAAGGCCCCGACGCCGAACAGCCACAGCCACGCCGCGCCGTGCGGCCACACCGGATCAAGAAACGCGGATCCCGATCCATCGGCCGCGACCAGGAGCGGCACACACAAAAGGCTCGCGATCAGGCCGGTGTGGAATTGCAGGCTCACGGGGTGCATGCGGCGCGACAACCCGCGCGTGACCAGCATGTAGGCCGCAAAGCCCACCGCCGTGCCCAGCGGGAACAGCGCCACGACGCCGAAGGCAACGAGGCTCGGCTGGATGACGAAGAGGACCCCGACGAACCCCACCAGCGCGGCCCCGACGCGGCGCGGGCCGACTTCCTCGCCGAGATGGAACTTGCCCACCAGCAGCACGAGGAACGGCGCCACGAACACGATCGCCAGCGCATCGGCCAGCGGCATCACGCGGATCGCCGCGATGAAGCAGAACGTCGAGCCGAGAAGAAAGACGGCGCGCAGGACCAGCGCCAACCACTGGTCACGGGGCACCCGCAGGGACAGGCCCATGATCCGGATGAACGGTGCCATGAGCGCGCATTGCACGACGAAGCGCGCGGCCGTGATCTGCCCCACCGGCACGCTGGCGGCTGCCAGCTTGGCCGCGACGTCCAGCAAGGGGGCTGTCAGGCAGAACCCCAGCATCAGCGCGACGCCGGCAAGGACGCGGTCATTGGACGGTGTGGGAACGTCGGCGGTGGACATGCGCGTTCCTATATCCGGCGCCCGCGGAACGTCCATCGACTTTCCGACGAACGGCAGCCCCCACGGCCGCCGTGATTTCGTCATCGACCGCCAACTGCCGACGGGCTGATGGGCGTGGTCGGTCCCGGCGCGGCCCGCGGATGATCCCACAGCCGTCACGACCCGCCACCCGGCGCGCGAGCCGAGGCGGCCGTTTCCGGGCCGTCCCGCAGGTGCTGGGGTCATGTTTCGCGACGTGCATTGCACGCGAAAAGCTGCGCCGCACCATGCTTGCGGTTTGGGTCCGACTTTTGCCAAGACCAGACCGTCGCGGCCGCGATCCGGTTGCGCCGCAGGGAAGGGACGCGCTAAGGCGTCAGGACGGTGGGTCGCCGCAGCGCCAACGCAATGAAGCCCGACAGGAACGACGAGACCCTGGAACAGCGCCGGAGCGCGCGATCGGCAAAGGGCGATCGCGGGCCAATCGGATCGCATGAGGAACCAGACGTCATGGCCGGAATCCCAACGTCACGCGTCGACAGGCTCCTGTCTTCCATGGGCTACGGCTCGCGCACGGAAATTGCGCGACTGGCCAGAGCAGGCGGCATCACGCTGGACGGGGCCGATCTTCTGGACGTGACGCGCCGCATCGCCGTCACGCAGGATTTGCCGACCCGCATGGAGATCGACGGTGCGCCGCTCGATCCCCTCGCGGGCATGGTCATCCTGTTGAACAAGCCGCTGGGCATGACCTGCTCGCACAAGGAACAGGGCACGCTGGTCTACGATGTCCTGCCCGCGCGCTGGAAACGGCGGGACCCGGCGATCTCGACCGTCGGCCGTCTGGACAAGCAGACCTCCGGTCTTCTGTTGCTCACCGATGACGGCGACCTGCTGCACCGTGTCATCAGCCCGCGGCGCCATGTCCGGAAGGTCTATCGCGCCCGGTTGGCCCGCCCGCTGGATGGCACCGAAGCCGCCCTGTTTGCCGCGGGCCATCTGATGCTGGAGGGAGAGGACAAGCCGCTGGCACCTGCCGAACTGGTCGTGGTGTCGGACACCGAGGCGCTGCTGAGTGTGACCGAAGGCCGATACCATCAGGTGCGCCGCATGTTCGCGGCCACCGGCAACCATGTCGAGGCGTTGCACCGCGAACGTCTGGGCGGGCTGATACTGCCGGAGGACATGGCGCCCGGACAGTGGAAACTGCTGAGCGCGGACGAGATCGCCCTGATTTTCCAGTAGGCCCAAGGCGGCGTCGGCGCGTTCCCGGTCCGTCCGGCACGGTTGCCCGAAGCCGTCACGGGGCGGATCACCCCTATCCCTCGGGCACGGTTGGCCCATGGATTTGTGACGGGTATCCCGCGCGCTGGCGGTGATCGGTCCGATACCGGGGATGGGTTGCAGGCGCTGCGCTGCGTCGTTCCCGCGCGCACATGCACGGATGTCTGCGGTGCGGGCCCCGGCCGTCTACAGCGTATCAACTAGCTGATCGGCCTGCAGGTTCAGGGCCTTGCGCGCTGGCGCGGGCAGATCGGCCCTGTCACGTGCCGCGATCGGGCGCGCGATGTTGCGACCCCCCTTGGGCACGACGCTGCCGAACTCGCCGAGATGTGCGCGCGTCACGCCAAAGGCGCGCTTTCAGCACGACGCAGTCACGATCCGGGTCTGCTGCCGGACCAGAAACGCGCGGGCCTTGTGGGTCATCGGTCGGGCCTGCGTGTCCTTGCTCTTCACAGGAACGCACCGCATGGACGGGCGCGACACGGCGTCGCAGCTCGCCTCGGCATCGGCCGCATCTGTCTTGCCGCGCTTGACGGAGCCCGTCACGCAGCTGGGGTGCATCAGCCGCATGTCGTGGCCGAGCCTGCCAAGTTCCCGCGCCCGATGGTGCGCGCTGGCATCGGCTTCCATGCCGATCAGGCAAGGCGGCAGGCGCTGAAAAACTTCCCGCATCTAGCCGCGTCGAAGCTGACGGCGCACCAGCACCTGACCTTCAGCGTCAACGCCGCGCCGCTGAAAACCGGACTTCGCCAGATCGACCCCGATTGTGGTGATCTCGTCCATGGATGGCTCCTTTTGGTGGCCGTGTTCACACCATCCAACATGGCACCTTGCGATGCCGGAAGCGGGAGCCATCCACTTCATCCGTGGCGCCCACCGGCTTGCTCTCCACGATCAACGTCCCCTGACGGCTCCCTCATGGCTGCGAGGAAGCTTCCGAGCAGAAACATCAGGGGGTCACTTCTGGACGCCGATCACCCCACCACGGGGGCCGAAATTGTATGCCGTTTCACAGCTGGCGGCCAGGACCGGCCGTCGCGGTGAAAATCGGGCGCTCACGCTTCTCGTACATGCGTCTTCACAGGGTTGGCGCGTATCGTGTGAGAGTGCCGGGACGCGACACGCCCTGATAACGGACACAGGCGGACGTCAGGCGGCATAGTCTGCCAACGCCTGCGCAGTGCCCGCAGTCCAGATGCGCCGCAGCCACCGGTCGAAGGTGCCCGCGAATGCGCCGTTCTGCGCAAGATCGCCATAGATCATGCGTTGCGCGATCCATGCGTGCGGATTGTCCCGCGCGGCATGGGCAGCAGCGGTCAGCGCGGTCCAGTGCGGATCGTTCGGCGCGATCGCCGTGCCGTCCTCCCGCGTGCCCGCGCACATCCGCGCCCAGAGCGCCTCCACCAGCGCCAGCCCCTCGACAGGCCCGCCGCGGGCCAGCCCGTCGCGCAGGATCGGCAGCACGAAGCCGCCATGCCGCGACGAGCCGTCGAACGCCACCCGTCGGGTCGTGTCGCGGATTGCGGGGTTCGAAAAGCGGCGGGTGATCAGGTCAAGGTATTCGGGCGGTGTCGTGCCCGGCACGGCGTGGACATGGGGCAGGATTTCCGCGGTCTGCACCTTGTGGAACAGGGCCGCGATGCCGGGATGGGCCATGCAGTCGGCGATGGTCGGGACCGAGAGCAGTTCGCCCGCGTTCGCCAGCACCTGATGCCCCGCGTTCAGGATGCGGATCTTCATCATCTCGTAGGCGTGGACATCGTCGGTGAAGGTGGCGCCGACCCGGTCCCAGTCGGGGCGACCGGCGCAGAAGGCGTCCTCGATCACCCACTGGCGGAAGTTCTCGTGGGTGACGGGGGCGGCATCCAGGATGCCCAGATCGCGGACCAGTGCCAGTTCGGCGGGCCCGGTGGCGGGCACGATGCTGTCCACCATGGAGTTGGGGAACGCGCCCTGCGTGTCGATCCAGTCGGCAAGGCCCGCGTCGGTCATCCGGGCGAGACCCACCACGGTCTGGCGCAGGACAGCACCGTTGCCGCGCAGGTTGTCGCAACTCAGCCCGGTGAAGGGGCCGTGCCCCGCCGCGCGCCGCAGACGCAAGGCCGCGACCATCGCGCCGAAGGCGGTGCGCGGCGCGTCCGGATTGGCGGCGTCATGGGCGATATCCGGGTGCGCGGTGTCGAGCCCCCCCGTCGCGGCGTCGATGTAATAGCCGCCTTCCGTAACCGTCAGCCCGACGATCCGGATGGCGGGATCGGCCATCGCCCGGATCAGGGGGCCGTTGCCGTCCGCGATGGGCAGATAGTCGATCATCGCGCCCGTGACCTCGGCCGTGCGGCTGTCGGGGGCCAGTTCGATCAGGGTCGTCAGGCAGTCCTGTTCCAGAAGCCGCGCGCGCATGGCGGCGTCATAGGGCCGGACCCCCGCGCCGACGATGGCCCAGTCGAATGCCGCGCCCGCCTGCATCAGCCGGTGCAGGTACCACGCCTGATGGGCGCGGTGGAAGTTCCCGAGCCCGATATGCACGATGCCGGGCGTCAGTCGGGCGCGGTCGTAGCGCGGCCGCGCGATGCCGTCGGGCAGGGCGGCGAGCGTCGCGTTCGACAGCTTCACCGGGGGTGTCGCGGGGTCCGTCATCAGCTCATCCATTGCCCGCCGTCCACGTTGTAGGTCTGGGCGACGATGTAATCGGCCTCGGCGCTGGCCAGAAAGATCGCCATGCCGGTCAGATCCGCGGCCCGGCCCATGCGGCCATGGGGGACGGCGGCGCCCACCTCGCGCTTCTTCTGGCCGGGGGCCTTGCCTTCGTAGCGGGCGAAGTACGCATCGACCCCGTCCCAGTGTTCGCCGTCCACGACGCCGGGCGATATGGCGTTCACGTTGATGCCGTGCCGGATCAGGTCCAGCCCCGCCGACTGCGTCAGGCTGATGACCGCGGCCTTGGTGGCGCAATAGACCGCGACCAGCGCTTCGCCGCGCCGTCCGGCCTGCGACGCCATGTTGATGATGCGCCCCCGGACGCCGTGGTCGATCATGTGGCGCGCCACGGCCTGCAACACGAACAGCGTGCCGCCCACGTTCACATCGACCACGCGGGCATAGTCGGCGCGGTCGATCTCGACGATGGGGGCAGCGCTGAAGATGGCGGCGTTGTTGATCAGGATGTCGATCCGACCGAGTGCCGCCACCGTGTCGGCGACCGCGGCGTCGATGCTGTCCTGACGGGTCACGTCCATGTGGACCGCGACGGCGGCATCGCCCAGCTCCGTCGCCGTGGCGCGGGCGCGGTCGATGTCGATGTCCGCGATGGCCACGCGCGCGCCTTCGGCGATGTAGGCCGCGGCGAACGCGCGACCGATGCCGCGGGCGGCGCCGGTGATCAGGGCGGTCTTGCCTGCGAGCCTGCTCATGCGATCCGCAGCCCCTTGTCGTCGAAGCGGTGGATGCGGGATTCGTCCGGGGTCAGGTGGATGGTGTCGCCGTGGTGCAGCGACACCTCGCCGCCCGCGCGCACGGTGATGGGCGTGGCCTGGCCATCGAGATGGACGTGAAAGAACGTGTCCGACCCAAGATGCTCCGATACGCCGATCCGCCCTGTCCATGTCCCACCCTGGGGCGATACGGCGATGTGTTCCGGGCGGATGCCGAAGGTCGTCGCGCCGCGCGCGGCGGCTTCCGGCCCGGTCATCAGGTTCATCTTCGGGCTGCCGATGAATCCCGCCACGAACAGGTTGCGCGGGGCGTGGTACAAATCGAGCGGACTTCCCACCTGTTCGATATGCCCCGCCCGCAGCACCACGATCTTGTCGGCCATGGTCATGGCTTCGACCTGGTCGTGGGTGACGTAGACCATGGTGGTTTTCAGCCGCGTGTGCAGTTCCGAGATCTCCAGTCGCATGCCCACGCGCAGGGCGGCGTCAAGGTTCGACAGCGGTTCGTCGAACAGGAACGCCGCCGGTTCGCGCACGATGGCCCGCCCGATGGCGACGCGCTGGCGTTGGCCGCCCGACAACTGGCCCGGCCGCCGGTCCAGATAGGCGGTCAGGTTCAGCACCTCTGCCGCCGCGGCGACGCGCCTGTCCTGTTCCGCCTTGTCCATCCCGGCCATGCGCAGCGGAAAGGCGATGTTCTTGCGCACGGACATGTGCGGATAAAGCGCGTAGGACTGGAACACCATGGCCAACCTGCGCTTCGCCGGCGGCACGGCGGTCGCGTCCTGCCCGTCGATGCGGATCTGCCCGCCCGACACATCCTCCAGCCCCGCGATCAGGCGCAGGAGCGTGGACTTGCCGCAGCCGGACGGCCCGACGAAGACCACGAATTCCCCGTCCTCGATGGTCAGGTCCAGCGGGGGGATCACCTCCACGTCGCCGAACGCCTTCGTCACCTTGTCGAGCGTGATGCGTCCCATGCCCGTCTCCCCCTTTTAT
>DAIPIS010000095.1:0-8462 GCA_036770665.1 Meridianimarinicoccus sp. | reverse complement strand
GTCTGCGCTTCCAGCCAGGCATCGACCAGCCGGCGCGGGAACAGCAGCTTGCCGGTGGCGCGACTGAACGGGATCGTCTGGCGCGCCACCATCTCGTAGATCGTGCGCTCCTTCACCCTCAGATAGTCGGCGACCTCCCCGGTCGTCATCAGCGGCGACGCGGGTGCCGACGTGACAGCCGATTCAGCTGCGCTGGTGGTCAGCTCGCCCTGCACTTCCTGCATTTTGATGCAATCTCCTGCATTAGTTACATGTTTGAATTCTAATTTGGATTCTGATCTTTTTCTACTGCTTTATGTAAGGATTCTCCGTGGACGGTCCATTCGCAACTGCCTTCAGCCTGATCGCCAGTGGCGATCCAGCCCTGATGCAGATTATCGGGTTGAGCCTGCGCGTGACGCTGACCGCCGTGCTGATCGCCTGCGCGATAGGCCTGCCGCTGGGTGCGGCGCTGGCGCTGGCGCGGTTTCCGGGCCGGGGCGCGGTGATCGTGGTGTTCAATGCGCTGATGGGCCTGCCGCCGGTGGTGGCGGGGCTGGTCGTCTATCTGATGCTGTCGCGCTCGGGGCCGCTGGGGTCGCTGGCGCTGCTGTTCACGCCCACCGCGATGATCATCGCCCAGACGCTGCTGATCCTGCCCATCGTCATCTCGCTGACCCGCTCGGTGGTCGAGGATCTGTGGGCCGAGTACCGCGAGCAACTGCGCAGCCTTGGCGCAGGCCGTCTGCGCGCGGTGCCGACTCTTCTGTGGGACGGGCGCGTGAGTTTGCTGACCGGCGTGCTGGCAGGGTTCGGACGCGCCAGTGCCGAAGTGGGCGCGGTGCTGATCGTGGGCGGCAACATCGCGGGCCACACCCGCACCATGACCACGGCAATCACGCTGGAGACCGCGCGCGGGCAGCTTGGCCTCGCCGTGGCGCTGGGGATCATCCTGATGACGCTGACCCTGACGCTGAACGCCGCCGCCTGGGGGGCGGGGCAATGGGCGCGGGGCCGGCTGGGATGAGGCCCCAGTACGCCCTTGTGCGCGACCTTGCACCACCCCCGACGACCGGCATCCTGCCGCTGTCGCTGGAAGGCGTGGGCTATGCCGTGGGCGGCACGCCGCTCCTGTCCGACATCACCCTGCGCATCGAAGCCGGGCGGCGCCTGATCGTGATGGGCGCGAATGGGGCAGGCAAGAGCCTGTTCCTGCGCCTGTGCCATGGCTTGATCGACCCGACCGCTGGCCGCCGGCACTGGGCCAGCGGCGAGGGGCGGGCCGAGGCGCAGGCGATGGTGTTCCAGCGGCCGGTCCTGCTGCGCCGCTCCGTTGCCGCGAACCTCGACTATCCGCTTGCGCTGAAGGGCCTTGCCCGCGCTGCGCGCCGCGAGGCCGTCGCCCGCACGCTCGACCGCTTCGGGTTGAACGATCTGGCCGACCGGCCCGCGCGGCTGCTGTCGGGCGGCGAGCAGCAGCGCCTTGCACTGGCCCGCGCGTGGTCCATGCGCCCGCAGGTCCTGTTCCTCGACGAGCCCTCCTCTGCGCTTGACCCGTCGGCCACCCGGATCATCGAGGAGATGGTCGAGCAGTTTTCGGCCGAGGGCATCACCATCGTGATGACCACGCATAACCTCGGTCAGGCCCGGCGGCTGGCCGAGGACGTGGCCTTTCTCCACCGCGGCCGGCTGATCGAGCACCGATCCGCCGCCGAGTTCTTCGCGGGGCCAGACGCCCCCGAGGCCCGCGCATTTCTCGCGGGCGATCTGATCTGGTAATCAAAGGGAGACTCTGAGCCATGACCCATACCCGCCGCTTCATCCTTTCCGTCGCTTCGGGCCTCGCCATCCTCGCCGCCCTGCCCGCCGCGGCGCAGGAGTTCATCACCGTGGCCTCGACCACCTCGACCGAGAATTCGGGCCTGTTCGGGCATATTCTCCCGATCTTTCAGGCCGAGACCGGGATCGAGGTGCGTGTCGTTTCGCAGGGCACGGGTCAGGCGCTGGAAACCGGGCGGCGCGGCGACGCCGATGTCGTCTTCGTCCATGCCCTTGCACAGGAGGAGCAGTTCGTGGCCGAGGGCTACGGCGTGCAGCGCTTCGACGTGATGTACAACGACTTCGTCATCGTCGGTCCGAACGACGACCCTGCGGGGCTGCGAGACGCCGCTGACGCCGCCGCCGCCATGGCCGCCATCGCAAGCGCGGGAGCCTCCTTCGCTTCGCGCGGGGATGACAGCGGCACCCATGTGGCCGAGATGGCCCTGTGGGACGCGGCCGGGGTCGCCCCCGCGGGCGGCTGGTACCTGTCCACCGGCTCGGGCATGGGGGCCACGCTCAACACCGCCGCCCAGGTGCCCGCCTATGCGCTGACCGACCGGGGCACCTGGCTGAGCTTCGAGAACCGCGGCCCGCTGGAGATCGTGTTCGAAGGCGACGACGTGTTGTTCAACCCCTACGGCATCATCCTGGTGGACCCCGAACGCCATCCGCACGTGAAGGCCGAACAGGGTCAGGCCTTCATCGACTGGATCGTTTCGGACGCAGGCCAGGCCGCCATCGCCAGCTTCACCGTGGGCGGTGAACAGCTGTTCTTCCCGTCCGGACAATGACATGCGTTCCGCCCCGGCACTGGCGCTCGGCCGGTGTTGGGGCTATTGCTGCGACATGAGCAGCCTTGTGTCCGTGGAGGCCTGCCTTGCGCAGGCGCTGAGCGATCTGACGCCCGTGCCACCGGAAACGGTGGCCCTTGGGGCGGCGATTGGTCATGTGCTGGCCGATGACCTGCTTTTGCCGCAGGATCTGCCGCGCGACATGCAGGCGTTGCGCGCGGGGTTTGCGGTCGCAGCACTGGACCTCATGGGCGCCAGCGCCGCCCTGCCGCAGCCGTTGGCAGCACCACTGCGCGTTGTGCCCGGCGACAGCCTGCCGCCGGGCACCGACGCCGTGCTGGCCGAGGACGGCGTGGAGCACACCGGCACCGGGCCGGAGGCGATCCGCCCCGTCGGCCCCGGTGAAGGCGTGCGGCGGGCCGGCCATGATGGCCGGGCGGGGGCCCCGATTGCCCCGGCGGGCGCGCGACTGAGCGCACGCGTCGCCCTGGTCGCTGCCCTGGCCGGGATCGAGGCCGTGGCACGGCGCCGCCCGCGCGTGCAGGTGGCGTTGGCAGACCCCGCGCAGGCCGATTTCACGGCGCTGTGGGTTCAGGGGCTGGGGGCGCGCGTGGTGACGGACGCGCCGGACCTGCGCCTGCGCCCCACCGAGACGCATCAGCCCCGATTGGCCCTGTCGCCCGGTGACACCGCGTGGCTGGGGCGTGCGGATGGGGGTCTGGTGCTTGACCTGCCGCATCGGTTCGACGGGATGGTGGCGGCGCTGCTGGCGCTCGGACTGCCTGCGCTGGCGGCGCTGTCCGGGGCTGCCCTGCGCCATGAAACCCGGCCGCTGACCCGCAAGGTGTCGTCGGGGCTGGGCCTGTCGGACGTCGTGTTGCTTCTTGATGACGCCGGCGGCTGGTGCCCGGCGGCACCGGGCAGCATCACGCTCGAAAGCCTGTCACAGGCCTCCGCCTTTGCCCTTTTGCCCCCCGACAGCGAAGGCCTGCCCGCGGGCGCGTCGCTGGCGGGCCTGCCCCTTGACCAGCCGTTGGGATGATGCCCGTGCCTGATCCCCTTCCGCCCCGGCCCCCTGCGCAGGTGCAGTTCCTGCAGGTGCAGTCGCGCGACGCTGCCGAGGCGGCGTTCCTTGATGCGCTCCGTCCGGCACCGCTGGGTGACGAGGTCGTCGCACTGGACCAGCTGCCCGGTCGGGTGCTGGCGCGCGACATCGCGGCCCCGGTGGATGCGCCGCCTTTCGACCGCGCCACGGTCGACGGGTTCGCCGTGCGCGCCGCCGATCTGTTCGAAGCGTCCAGCGTGCGGGCGGTCTTCCTGCGGCTGAACCCGGAGATCATCGCCTGCGGCACCGCGCCCACCGTGCCGGTCCTGCCGGGTACGGCCACGCCCATCGCCACCGGCGGGCCGATCCCGCGCGGTGCCGATGCGGTGGTGATGATCGAGCACACCGCGCCCGATGGCGACGGGATCGCCGTCCTGCGCGCCGTGACACCGGGAACCCATGTGTCCTTCGCAGGGTCCGACATCGCGCGTGGGCAGACCCTGTTGCGCACGGGCACGCTGATCGGTGCGCGCGAAGTGGCGATGCTGGCGGCCGTGGGGCTGGACGCGGCATCGGTCTGGCGCAGGCCGCGGGTGGCGGTGCTGTCCACCGGCGACGAACTGGTGCAGCCGGGCCAGCCGCTGCGCCCGGCCTGCATCTATGACAGCAACGGCCCCGTCATCGCCGCCGCGGTACGCGAAAACGGTTGTGACGCCGTGCTCCTGCCCGCTGTGCCCGACCGGATCGACGCCCTGGACGCGGCGGTCCGCCACGCCTTTGCCACCCATGACGCGCTGATCCTGTCGGGCGGCACGTCGAAAGGGGCGGGGGATCTGACGACGCAGGTCGTTGCGGGTCTTGGTGCGCCGGGCATCGTGGCGCATGGCGTGGCGCTCAAGCCGGGCAAGCCGCTGTGTCTGGCGGTATGCGACGGCAAGCCGGTCGTGGTCCTGCCGGGTTTCCCCACCTCGGCCATGTTCACGTTCCACGAGATGGTCGCCCCGGCGCTGCGCCGCATGGCGGGCTTGCCGCCGCGCGGGGTGGGGCGGGTCGAGGCGACGCTGCCCGTTCGGCTGACCTCGGAACTGGGGCGCACCGAGTTTGCCATGGTGGCGCTGACCGAGGGGCCGTCGGGGCTGGTGGCGCATCCCGTGTCGCGCGGGTCGGGGGCTGTCACGGCCTTTGCCCAGGCCGACGGCTTCGTCACCGTGCCCGCGCTGGCCGAAAGCCTGGCACCCGGCGCTTGGGTCGACGTGACACTGTTCGGCCCGCAGGTGGCCCCGCCTGCACTGGCCATCATCGGCAGCCATTGCGTGGGTCTCGATGCGGTGATCGGGCGGCTGGCGCAGACCGGCACGCGCGTGCGCATCCTGGCCACGGGGTCGCAGGCCGGGCTGGCGGCGCTGCGCAGGCGGGAATGCGACATTGCCCCGATCCACCTGTTCGACCCCGAGAGCAGCGCTTACAACGCGCCCTTTCTGGCCGAGGGGATGCGTCTTGTCCCCGGATGGCGGCGGATGCAGGGCCTGTTGTTCCGGCCCGGTGATGCGCGGTTCGAAGGGCGTGCTCTGCCCGATGCGCTGGCCGCGGTGCTGGCCGATCCCGAGGCGATACTGGTCAACCGCAACCAGGGCTCGGGGACGCGGGTTCTGCTGGATCGGCTGTTGGAGGGCGCGCGCCCGCAAGGGTTCTGGAACCAGCCAGCCTCGCACAACGCGGTCGCGGCCAGCATCGCGCAGGGCAGGGCGGACTGGGGCATGGCCATCCGGCCCGTGGCCGACGCGCTCGGGCTGGGCTTTCTGCCCGTCGCGGACGAACATTACGATTTCGCCGTGTGGCAGGACCCGCGCGACCCGGATGCACTGGCGGGCTTCGAGCAGGCACTGGAGGGCAGCGCGGGCGCGCTGGCGGCACTCGGGTTTCGGTCGGCCTGACCGGCCTTCCGCGCACCGGCTGTCGATGGACATGGGGCCGCGTTTCGCCTATTGCGTTGCCGATGTCGGAACACGAAACCCTTGATGTGCAGGGCCTGCTGTGCCCCCTGCCGGTGCTGAAGGCGCGCAAGCGGCTTCGGGCAATGGCCCCCGGTCAGGTGCTGCGGGTGCTGGCGACCGATCCGGCGGCGCTGATCGACGTGCCGCATTTCTGCACGGAATCCGGTCACGCGCTTCTGGGGATCGACGAGATCGCGGGCGGCGCGCACGCCTTTCTCATCCGCCGTCGCTGACCCCGAACGCGGTGTAGGGAAGGTAGCGGACAGGATCGCCGGGGGCGATCTCGCAGGCGGCGTCCGGCAGTTCGACAAACCCCGTGGCCCAGCTCAGCCCCGAAATGCGCCCCGACCCTTCAGAGCGGAACACCTCGGCCGCACCTTCCGGCGTGAGACGCGCCCGCAGGAACTCGCGCCGCCCGGCCTTCTTGCGCTTGCCGAAGGCGGCGGGCACGGTAAATCCCTGCGGCATGCGCCAGCCCGCGCCCGACATGAGGCGCAGCGCCGGGTGGCCGAACACCAGCGCGCAGGTGAAGGCCGCCACCGGGTTGCCCGGAAGACCGAACACCGGCACGCCCCGCCAGACCGCGAGCGCCAGCGGACGCCCCGGCTTCATCGCGATCCGCCAGCTGACCAGCGTGCCCGCATCGCGCAACAGGCGTGCCACGTGATCCTCGTCACCGGCCGAAGCCCCGCCCGAGGTCAGGATCACGTCGGCGGCGGCCGCGCCGTGGTCCAGCCGGGCGGCGATGGCCACGGGATCGTCCGGCGCGTGGCCCAGATCGACCGGCACCAGACCCCACCCCGCCACCAGCGCCAGCAGCATCGGCCGGTTGGCGTCGAAGATCTGGTGCGGGGCGGCGGGCGTGGACGGATCGGCCACGATCTCGTCGCCCGTGGACAGCACGGCGACGCGCAGCGCGCGCCGCACGGCAACCTCGGCCACACCAAGGGCGGACAGCAGCGCCAGATCCGCCGCCGTCAGGACCCGGCCCTGCGGCAGCACGGTGGCCCCCGCGGCCGCATCCTCGCCGGCTCCGCGGGTGTTGCTGCCCGCCTTCGGCGGGCTTTCGAAGGCGACGATGGTGCCGTCCGTGGCGCAATCCTCGTCCAGCGCCACGGTATCCACGCCCTCGGGCAGGATCGCCCCGGTCAGGATGCGCAGCGCATGGCCGGGCGGCACGGCTCCGTCATGGGGACGGCCCGCCGCCGCGCGGCCCGGCAGCAGCGGCAGCCGCTGCACCCCGTCGCCGAGGGTCGCATGGGCAAAGCCATAACCGTCGACCGCGGAATTCGGCCGCGGCGGGTTCGCGCGGCGGGCGATAGCGGGTTCGGCCAGCACGCGGCCCCGCGCCTGCGCCACCGCCAGCCGCTCCACCCCCGGCACGGCATGCAGCACGGCGCGCAGCCGGGCCAGTGCGTCGTCGACCGGAACCCAGTCCACGCCCTGCGGCAAGGCGAAGCAATCGTTGCGCAGCCGCGGCGGCTGCAGCGTGCCGTTCACAGCCCCACCTCGTGCAGGATGAACCCGGAAATCGCCGGGATGTCGTCCAGATCGAACTGCGGCAGCGGATGGTCCAGCAGCACATCCCGCGCGATCGCCCGGATGGTCGCGTTGCCGGGCGCCAGCAGGTCGCGTCCGGCATCCTTGCGATAGGCTTCGATCTTGGGGTGCGGTGCCGACTTGTAGCCTTCGACCAGCACAAGATCGCAGGGATCGAGCCGCGCCAGAAGATCGTCGAGCGGCGGCTCGGGCGCATCGTGCAATTCGGTCATGAGCGCCCATCGCAGGGGCGAGGCCACGATCACCTGACCTGCCCCCGCCAGCCGGTGGCGGTGGCTGTCGCGCCCGGGATGGTCGATGTCGGTCGCGTGATGGGCGTGCTTGACGGTCGACACGCGCAGCCCGCGCCGCGTCATGTCGGAGACCAGCCGTTCCGTGAGCGTGGTCTTGCCGGTGTTCTTCCAGCCGGTGATGCCGAACACCCTCATGCGCCGCCCTGCAGCGCCTCGGCCCGGGCCAGATCCGCGGGGGTGTTGACGTTGAAGAACGGGTCGAACGGCTGGCTGTCGAACACGGCCGTGCCTGCGCCGTGTCTGTCGGTCCACAGCACGATCTTGCGCAGACCGCCGATCAGCGCCGCGCGAAGATCGTGGCGCAGCGCCACGGGCCAGAGCCCGAAGGTCGGATGACGTTGCAGGACGCCGGTGTCGTCCGGGCTGGCGGCAAGACACAGGCCCGAGGCCCCGGCGCTGGCCTGCAACCGCGCCACCAGGTCGGCGGGAAAGAACGGCGTGTCGGCGGCGCAGGTGACGATGGCAGAGGCCCCCAGCGCCGCCGCCCGGTCCAGCCCCGCGAGCACCCCCGCGAGCGGCCCCGGATGATCGGGCAGGCTGTCGGGGAGCACGGGCAGCCCGAAGTCGGACCACCGCGCCGGATCGCCGTTCGCGTTGATCGACATGCCCGCAACCTGCGGTGCCAGCCGTGCGATCACATGGTCGATCAGCCGAAGGCCCGCCACGGTGCGCAGGCACTTGTCGCCACCGCCCATGCGCGTGGCCCGGCCCCCGGCAAGGATGACGCCATGGGGCGCGGTCATGCGCCGTCCTCTGCGCCCTTGCGGCGGTGGCGGCGATCTTCGTCGGGCACATGCGCGAGGTCGGCGTCGCGGATCAGCCGGTTCTCGCCCGCGAGGCACACGAAGCGTTGCCCGCGCATCCGCCCGATCAGCGTCAGCCCAAGCTGCTGGGCGATTTCCACGCCCCAGGCCGTGAAGCCCGACCGCGAGGCCAGCACCGGGATGCCCATCATCGCCGTCTTGATCACCATCTCGGA